>JAWXBG010000154.1:0-4697 GCA_034439875.1 Flavobacteriales bacterium | reverse complement strand
TAAGCTCCCTTTATTTCAATTGCTCTTTTCGTTCTAGTGACCCTCCCGCCCGAAGCGGGATGCTCTGAACCAGCTGAGCTAAGCTCCCTTTATTGCCTTATGGCATTCAAAACACTATCGAAACTTCTCCCGAAAGCGGGCGCAAATATATTGTTATTACTCCCACCTACAAACTCGAATCAAAGATTTTCACGGAAAAAGAATCTGCCATTAGCACTTTGTTTTTCAATGATTTAACCGGTTAAATGTCTCGGATGAGGCTAAAAATATTCTCTCGAGGTCATTCGTGCCCCTCAAAAAAACATTGATTTCATTGTTACAAAATTCAATTTGCGAATAATGTGACTGAAAGGATGAATTGAACTAGTGAGTTATATCTTTGGCCGGTACTTTTTACCGTTTATGGATAGTTTCTTCGAAGTTCTTAGTGATCCCGCCAATTATCTGAATCTTTTCATTTTGATTGTGATGGAGATTGTGTTGGGTATCGACAACATCATCTTCATTGCCATTATTTGTGGCTACTTACCAACCAAAAAAGAACAACAAAGAGCCCGATTTATAGGGCTTTCGATGGCTTTGGTAGTCCGGATAATTCTGCTTTCTTTCATTTCATACATTACTCAAATGAAAGACCCTTTCTATACTATTGGTAGTATAGAAATTACAGGCCGGGGCCTCATATTATTCGGCGGTGGAATGTTCTTGATCATAAAGACTTCTATTGAAATTTACCACAAGTTCAGAATTGCGGATAACGAATCCACTGCTAAATCCCGCCTTACAACTATGGGTAAGGCCATTCTTCAGATTACAATCATTGACATTGTTTTTTCTTTCGATTCTATCATCACTGCTGTTGGACTTTCAAATCATATTCCTATTATGATTGTGGCTGTGATTGTTGCCATGATTGTAATGCTATTATTTGCACCACACGTTAGCACCATCATAGATAAGTACCCGACTATAAAAATGTTGGCGCTCACATTCCTTGTGGTTATTGGGATCATTCTCGTTGTAGAAGCCCTAGAAGATGCATGTGGACACTTTATGCCTGAAGGAGTCGACATCAAGAGTTATGCATACATAGCGCTTGCATTCTCTGTGATCGTTGAATTCTTGAACATTAGATTAAGAAATGTAACTGCAAAGTCAGAAAGCGCTTCAGACAATTAAAGTCCGCACTACCTCTTTGTCCATTCAGCTCTAGAGCACCTCGGCAACGGTGAAAAATGAACCTGTTACTAGTAAAAAGTCCCTGCCTGTTACAGCCTCACTTGCCGCGTCGAAAGCTTCACGTACCGACGGATAAATAGCCCCATTCAGTTCCTGCATCGCCGCCAACTGAGCAAGTTGATATGCGTCCATGCCCCTTGGGATATTCGCTTTACAGAAATAGTAGGTAGCATTTTTTGGAAATAAGCCCAGAATATGATTGATGTCCTTGTCCGACACCATTGCCAAAACTATGTGAAGCTGTTGGAAATGAGAATGCATCACCTGCCTAAGCACAGCCTTTATTCCGTCCTCGTTGTGCGCTACATCAAGCACTATCATTGGACTTTCGGAAAGGACTTGCCAACGACCCATAAATCCTGTATTTTCTATCACCTTTCTAAACCCGGTTTGAATTATCTCCTTGTCCAAATCCCACCCAAGTGATCTCAAAATTTCTAGTGACTTAAATGCTGTTCGGTGGTTTTCTTGCTGATAAATTCCAATCAGAGGCGACTCCAATAATTCAACTTTTTCATCTACTACACTGCAATGTACATTCAATTGGCTGGCGCGTAGCAAGCAAATTTGGAGCGCTTCAGCCGGCATTATACCTAACACAACGGGTCTATTCGCTTTTATAATACCCGCTTTTTCGAAAGCAATTTTTTCTAATGTATTACCCAGAAGGTTCATGTGATCCATTCCTATTCGAGTAATCACTGACAATTCTGGATCGATCACGTTTGTGCTATCAAGTCTTCCTCCTAAGCCTGTTTCAATGATGGCAATTTCTGTCCCTTCCTTTTTGAAATACCAAAAAGCTAAGGCAACTGTAATTTCGAAAAAAGAAGGTTGAATGACTTTCCATTTGGTTTTAAATGCATCAACGAATTCGATCAGAACTTCCTTCGGCATCATTACACCATTGATGCGAATTCGCTCTCTGAAATCTTTGAGGTGCGGAGAAGTATACAGTCCAGTTTTATAACCGGCTTCCTGCATAACAGAGGCCATAAGATGTGAAGTCGAACCCTTACCATTTGTTCCTGCAATATGCACACACCTCAGTCCACACTCAGGATTGCCAACTATTTCGAGCAGTTTACAGGTGTTGTCGAGCCCCGGTTTATAGGCTGCCGGTCCGACGCGATGAAACATGGGAAGTTGAGTATAAAGAAACTCGAGAACCGAATTGTAAGTAGAGTCTACAGATGATTCAGCCATGAATGGAAAATATACGACTTATGACAACTTGTAGTTGAAAGTAAGGCTGCCCTTTCTTTTACCTGTTTGACCATCGGTGCGAGCCGAAAACTTAGCCGTAAGAGCTGCCTTCTTCGCAAGGTCGTGGAGTGCTTTACTTGAAGTATTTGTTTTTCCTTGGCCAAAATTGACCGTAGCCTCGGCGACATTTCCATTCTTATCGACACCAATATCTAATACTACTCTACCTTCTTCATCGGGCAAATCGCTTGTTGGACGAACTTCAAGTTTCCCTCCAAAAAGCGACCAGCCACCTCCACCACCTTTACCGCCGAAAATACCCTTTCCCTCTATGAGACCATTTTCATTGCCTGTATTTCCAACTCCGGGTTTATCTCCGTCAGATGGATCTCCTCCAGCCGGATTGTTTTTGCTATTGTTTTTAATGAGGCCACCGGCTTTACTTGTCTTTGGCGACTCCACAGGCTTATCATCAGAACCCTTTGGTACTGCAACGGTCGACGAAGTTTGTGTAGATACATTTGGTGTGGTACTTTCACTAGGCGAGGAGGAATTATCATTTGGCTGAGGGGTATCGCTAGGGTTTTCGCTAGGATTCTCAGATTCCGTGTCTCCCATTCCCTCGTCATTATTTCCCCAATCCGCGGCTAGTTCCATCTCCACAGTTAGACTGCCTATGGGTGGATCAGGCTTTTCGCATTTCACAAATTGGATTAGCAAAAAAGCGATGATTCCGTGCAGGACCACACTGGAGGTGAGCGCTCCTCTTGAATGAGTGGTGGGCAGAAATTCCATTTCTTACTCCTTTTCTTGGGGTTTTGTAGCTACAACAACTTTCCAGCCATTAATTTTCGCGATGCTCACCATTTCTATTGTTTCACCAGTGGGCACCCATCTATCGATATTCAGAACGAGAAGTTTATCTGTTCTAGATTCGAGAATGGCTTTTAACCTCAGCTCTACCTGCTCTTTCGGCAATTCAACATTGTCGACTAGAAACCGCAGATCCTCGGTTATTGTAAGTGTTACAGCGTTAGCTCCCGAAGGTTCAACACCTTTTGTTTGTGGCAGATCTACTTGCTCGCCATTCACCACCATAGTAGACATGATGATAAAAAATATGAGTAGCAAAAACACCAAGTCGGCAATGGAAGCCATATTGGATTCTGCCGATACTTTATTTCGTCTTCCAAAATCCATGGTTACTTAGTTTCCGGGTTGTTCGAGGATGTCAATGAATTCCATAGCCCGCGCTTCCATTTTGTGGATCACCTTTCCAATGCGCGATACTAGTGTGTTGTATGACACATAGGCTATAATGCCGACCACCAACCCGACGACAGTTGTAATCATAGCCAACATCATTCCGCCACCGAGCTTATCGAGTTGGGGGCCTTCAACCTGAATTTTGTGAAATACTTCCACCATTCCGATAACAGTACCTAGGAAACCGAGCATGGGGGCAGCCCCCGCAGCAGTGGCAAGAAAAGCTACATTTTTTTCCAGGTTGTAGATTTCAAGTTTACCGACATTTTCGATGGCTGCTTTCACATCAGACATATCTCGTCCTATCCGGCTGATCCCTTTTTCCAGCATTCGGGCAACCGGGGTCTGTGTAGTTGCGCATAGATTTTTTGCAGAATCGATTTTGCCCTCATTAATATAATCTCTGATTTTGGACATAAAGTTGCCCTCTTCTTTCAGAGCTTTCGTTAAGGCCATCGACCTCTCTACAAAAATGTACACTGCAATTACAGAGAGAACTAATTGAGGAATGTAGATGTATGCACCCTTAATGAACTCATCCAGCACATTTATCTCCACTGTCTTTCGGATACCTTCAGCGGTGCCCGCTAGATCCTGTCCACCTACGGTAAGACCACCTTCTTGCAGAAAAAAAATAAAATTCAAATAATCCATTGGTTTGTGGTTTTAGCAAATTTTCCTTTCCCAGTTTACACAAAGGGAACGGTGCAAAGTGCATTTTATTTAAAAAGAAAAAACAATGCCCATAGCGACTTATTCAACTGCTCGTGTGGAAAGAGGAGTTTGAAGAAAGACATTTGAAAAATAAGAGAACAACTAGGAAGTTCTGGGTTCGATGTTCAGAGAGTTCGAAACCAGAAGCCTATTTCGTCTGATCCGTTTAACTTAAACCCAGAATCCGCTTTGGGATTCGCTATGAAGTGCTAATACCGTTTATCCCGCATTACGCATTAGGGCAATTTTTGTAGAATGCGTGCGGGATTCTC
>JAWXBG010000153.1:0-8189 GCA_034439875.1 Flavobacteriales bacterium | reverse complement strand
TGTTGTATTTCTGAAGATCAGCCCGCGGGATTTGGCCCGACGATGTTTGTCACAATTTTTATTAACCAGAATCACGCGATGGAGATATCGGAATTCATAGGTCGAACTATTACTTTGTTCCATCGCGTAGATTCAAGAATCCCGCAGAGCATTAAGCTCAAGATTCCTCCAAAGCGCCATGCGGGATAAACATTTTGACATGTCGACCAAATCCAAAATTATTTCACATTCTTAAAAATTCATTCGGGCCAAATTCTAAATCCCTCGAACCGACCTTCAGAAATACATAGAAAGCAGATGGTGGGCTGCCCGAATCTATGTGGTAGAACATCTCCGGTAAATTGCCAAACTTGTGTTTATCTCCAACACTTGATAAGATGCGCTTACGCTGAATACTTTGCCATCTCGGCTCTGCTAAGGCAGTTAGAGAGCGTCCTGCTATTCTCCCTTCTTGACTTGTGCAAGGAGATTCTTTTTAGTTTGTCTTCAAAAAAAATATCATCTTATCAAGTGGTGAACTAAACATTGTGCAGTATGCGAAGAAAATTCACTACTTAGATTTAAGCGTTCCTTTATAGATAGAAGGTTTTTAAAGGTTTTCTTTAGATGCAATTTTCCACCTAAAACCTACATAAGCCATACTTCCGAAAACGGGACCCCAAATTAATGAAGCGTCAAAAGATGGATCGGAGGGATCTTGTGCAGAAATGATAGGGTCGTGCTGCATAAAATTTGTTAGATTTTCACCTCCGAGATAGAATTCAGTATGGTCGTTCATCACATAAGTAACTTGGGCGTTTATCAACACAAAATCATTTGATCTTTCGTTTAAGAGAGAGAGATGGTCGCCATGAGCTACTTGTGGTATACGCTTGCTGCTGATCCATTGAGCAGTTACGTCGAAACGCCATTGCTGTTTTTTTTCTGTTGCTTTAGTTTCATAAGCGAAATTGGTAAATGCACGATGTTTAGCAACCAAAGGTTTTTCTTTCAGCCCACTACTAAATTGTGTCTGTACATCGAGCCATCTATAAGCCAAACGGACTTCAAAACGTTTGACTGGGCTCCAGTTGGCTTCCACCTGCGCTGTGTTGCTAAAGCTGGCTCCATCGAGATTGTAGAAGCGCACGAGCTCGGCTTCTTCTATATCCATTACAACTTGATTTTGAAACCATGTTCGGTAAGCATCCACAGATAGGGTTCCATCCCGATGCCCTAATTTAAACTTATGTGTAAAAACAGCTCCAACATTGGTTGCTTCTTCTAACTTCAATCCAAATGGTATGTTGGCGACGGGATCTATGATTGCAAATATCCTATTGCTCGCGAAGTTGCCCACATTGTCCATCCAAATATTTGGCGATCGATATCCTTTTCCCGCCGACATTTTGAAAGTTGTCATGTCGCTAAAACTGTATCGCGTATGAATACGCGGTGTCAGAAAGAAGCCATAGCTATTGTGCACGTCTCCTCGCAAACCAAACACAGCGATCCATTTTTCTTTATGATTTAAGGTGTATTCAAATGCGGCACCCGCTGCCGTTTCTAGACGCGAGTAATCAATGCTATCAAGTATTTCTTTATAATCGTCGTACACATAAGAAATAGCTGTAGTAATTTTATGGGAGTTGTTTACGATTCGCGTAGCAAATAGAAGATTGGCTCTCGCACTCATCTGCTCGCCGTTGTAGGTTCTGAAACCATAGGTCGATACTTGATCATGCCACGAGGCTGAAAGTTGCGAGCCAAAACTTTTCCAGTCCTTTTCGCGAAAAACGTATCCTGTTTTGCCCGAGAACTCGTATCGGTCAGTGGCACTTTGTACACCCCAAAGCAGTGACTTAATTTCGTCGTTGGGATCATATTCTAGTTTACCACTGGCGTTGGCAATATGCATGTATGAAAACACATATTGGCCACCTAATCCCTTTTCCGATTCGAGATGCCATTCATTTCTAAGCACTAGATTAGAGAAAAGAGGATTGTCCATGAAGCCATCGTTATTCATGTCTGATCGAAGCGAGGAATAAGCGCCATGGACTAGGAATAAAGGACGCAACCGAGTTTTCATGTCGGGTCGCCATATCACATTCAATTCGGATCTGCCACTTGTACCCAAATATCCATTTATATACAATGGATCGGTGTTAGCCGGATTTTTAAAAGAAACATTGATCTGTCCGGTAATACTTTCAAATCCATTTAAAACGGATCCCGATCCTTTTCCAATTTGTATAGAATGAACAAAGGGTCCGGGCACATACGAAAGTCCATAAACAGAGGCCAATCCTCTAACTGCATTTACATTGTCAAAATTGATTTGCGTATAACGCCCATCCAATCCGAGCATCCGAATCTGTCTAGTACCTGTGATGGCATCCGTGAATGAGGCATCGATAGAGGCATTGGTTTCAAAACTTTCGGAGAGGTTGCAACAAGCGGCCTTGCACAGTTCCCTTTCATCGAGAGTTTGAAAATTTTGCGGATCAAGTGAATTCATTTTAGTGGATGAGACTTCGCCTTTCACGACTACAGTTTTCAGTATCGAAGAGGATAGTTGAATATCCAGACGACTTTCACCTGAGAAAAGAAGCGTGTCTGCGTCGTATCCGACGAAATTGACAATCAGATACTGCGCATTTGGAGGCACACCAATGGAATACACTCCGTTCTCGTCGCTGCTAGTCCCGGATCTTGAATCCTTCCAAGTTACAATGGCACCTGGGATGGGGTCTCCATTTTCTTTATCAGTTACCTTACCGGTAAGCTGGGCTAATGATGAAATCGTGGATCCCATCAGTAGCACAAAAAAGAGTGTTTTCATTTTTAGTGGTCGTCCAATTCACGATACTTGCAGCAATGGTGAACTTTGCTGTATTGCTCATCGGTAGCGGTGCTCAGCTCGGTATCGTAACCCACTTCATTTATCAGTTCATGAAGTTTTGTTTCTGATATTTTGTTGGTTTTGAATGTGACCACCAGAATTTTAGTCTCTAGATTGTAGTCCGCAGCTACAACTCCCTTTACATCCATTGCTCGTTCAATGGTTTCTTCGCATTGCCCACAAACGGAAGCAACGCTGAATTGGGTGGTAATCGTTTTCGGAGCTTTGGCTTCCCCTTGACAAAAGGCAACAAGTGTAAGAACTTGCGCGAAAGTGATTAAAAGAATATTTTTCATTTGATTGTTTTTAATGTGTAGAAAGTGATCCAATAGGAACCGACAAGCACATTAACCATAGACAATCAAAGCACAATGCATAGTGTAGAGATTTACTCCATTGGGAGGCGCATTTGCATTGCTAAGAAGAGAGGCTACCTCCATTTCCACTTGTGTTGTAAGCGGAACGAATTCATGCACTTTAATATCGATGGGATTTCCGGATGTTTGCAGTGTTTCCCGAATCTGATGAACATCGTCAATTTTAAAATTGAGTTCTCTGATGTCACAACATTTCTTTGAAATACTGCATGAGCCGTGCTCTGTGGCGCAGCAGTGATCGGGCACTCCCGTAAAACTTACTTCTTTGAGTTTGCCGCAGCAATAATGCTGATGAATCTGAATTCCTGATGAAAGCAGCAGATAAATCAGACCAAGAGCTATGGCTATGGTTTTTTGCATGTCATACAAAAGTAAGAAATAATGTCCAATTGAACCGAAGTGATAACATTTTGTTTGCTTTGCACCCTAATCATGGAACAAAACAAAAGAACCGCTGTCCTACTCGTTAATCTGGGCTCACCGGACAGCCCTGCACCTGCTGACGTGCGTCGATATTTAACACAATTTCTCAATGATCCTAGGGTCATTGACATCCCATGGCTGCTGAGAAAGATCCTTGTCAATTTGATTATTGTACCGTTCAGATACAGAAAAAGTGCGGCCGCTTACAAGAAGTTGTGGACATCCAATGGCTCTCCTTTGGTTTATTCTGGAAGGGTTACGGAGACTTTGCTTCAGAAGCGTTTCGACGAAAAAGACATCAAAGTGTTTCTGGCCATGAGGTATCAGAATCCATCTTTGGAGTCGGCACTTGCTGAAATATTTAAGTGGAAGGCAACAGACATTATCCTGATACCACTTTTTCCTCAATATGCCTCAGCGAGCACTGGGAGCGTGATCGAACGTTTTTTCGAACTAATGAGCAAAAGACAGGCTTTCCAGCATATCCAAATCGTTTCGCAATTTTATGACCACCCTTTGTTTGTTCGCGGAGTGGCTGAAAAGGCTTCACCCTTTAACTACAAGGACTATGATCACGTGATCTTTAGTTATCATGGACTACCGGAACGACAGCTTGACGCCCTTTATGATGACCGCAAATGCGCAAATCATGAATGTGATCATGAAGTGAATGCCGACAATGCATTTTGTTATAAAGCTACCTGTTATGCCACCACGCGGGCTGTTGCTTCATTCTTAGGGATGAAGGAACAAGACTATACTGTTTCATTTCAAAGTCGCCTCGGCGGTGGATGGATTACTCCATTTACCGATGATGTAATTAAGGAGCAAGCGGCTAAAGGAGTCAAGAAACTCCTCGTGTTCTCGCCTGCGTTTGTGGCGGATTGTTTAGAAACAACTATCGAGATATCAGAAGAATATCAAGAACTATTTGAGTCGTGTGGCGGAGAGCACATACAATTGGTTCCTAGTCTCAACGATTCACCAACATGGATTAGTTTGTTGGAGGATATGGTTCGAGCTAGACTTCGCGCTTGAGGTTATCTTGCATCCGAAATGCAGATATCTAGTTTTAAAATTTCGGGCTTTACCCCAAATCTACATGGAATTTCCGATCCGATTGTTTTCCTGAATAGCAATGGTCAGGGTGATCAGTTTTTGGCCATTGGGAAAAAAGAGGAGCTGATTCTATGGCCAGATGAGCCAGATGTTTTGAAGAGTTTGGATCGATTTACAAATTCCCGTGGCAAATGGATATTCGGATTTCTCTCTTACGACCTCAAAAATGAGATCGAAAAACTCGATGTTTCTGTTCCGCAACTCTTTAAAACGCCGTTAGCACATCTCATTGTTCCAGAAATTGTGATCCGTTGGAACAAAGATGGAATGGAGGTTTCAGGTGAAAAGGATGGACTGGACCTGTCTGCAATTTTTGCACATTCCGCAGCCGTTCAAAGAATAGATCAGAATATTCCTTTGTCATTTAGGATCTCCGAAAAGGAATATATTGAGTCGGTAGAGTCGCTCAAAAGGCATATTGCATTCGGGAATATTTATGAGATCAATTTTTGTCAGGAACTAGGAGCCATTGTGGATTTGCCAGAAAGCTATCAGCAGTATCTCCGATTAAATGAGCATACACGGGCGCCATTTTCAGCTTTTTTGCGGCTGGGAAATTTAGATGTCATGTGCGCAAGTCCGGAAAGGTTTCTGCGCAAAAGAGGAAGCGAATTAATTTCCCAACCTATCAAAGGAACTGCCCGCAGGAGCTTTGATGCCGCTGAAGATAACAATTTGAAAGATTCCCTTCACAAGAGTGAAAAGGATCGAATGGAAAATGTAATGATCGTTGATTTGGTGCGCAATGATTTGTCTCGATTTGCACAGCGCGGTAGCGTTAAAGTGGATGAGCTTTATGGTGTCCATACCTTCAAGACGGTCCATCATTTGATCAGTACAATCACTTGTGAAGTCCCAGAAGAAGTCTCTTTTGCGGATATAATAAAAGCTACATTCCCTATGGGTAGTATGACCGGGGCTCCTAAAATTAGTTCTATGAACTTGATAGACAGTCACGAATCGAGCTGTAGGGGTTTGTATTCAGGCACAATCGGATACATGGCGCCGAACGGAGATTTCGATTTCAATGTGGTAATCCGGAGCCTCATCTACCACCGGTCCGAAAAGTATCTTAGTTGCTCCGCGGGAGGAGCCATAACAACATTGTCGGATGCTAAACAGGAACATATTGAAAGCCTGCTCAAAGCGGAGGCCATACAACGATCGCTCTCAATGCAGTAAATTCGCCCCGGCAAGAATCAGGTTTTATGAAAACTCGAGAAACTTGTATAGAGAGAACTTTGCGTTTCCAGTAAAATAACCAATAGAAGTATAAGTATTTATGGGAAGGATTTTCGAAAAGCGAAAGCACAAGATGTTCGCCAGATACGACAAGATGGCAAAGGCTTTCACACGCATTGGTAAAGAGATTGCAATGGCTGTGAAAGATGGTGGACCAGACCCCGCTTACAATCCTCGTCTTCGTCAGGCAGTAACCAACGCCAAAGGAGTAAACATGCCCAAGGATAGAGTAGATGCGGCCATCAAACGTGCTGTGAGTAAGGATGCAGGCAACTTTGAAGAAATGGTCTATGAGGGCTATGGTCCATATGGAGTTGCAATTTTGGTGGAAACGGCTACCGACAATCCTGTACGGACCGTTGCCAATATCAGGCTTTACTTCAATAGAGGAGGAGGTTCTTTGGGCAACACAGGGTCTCTCAGTTTTATTTTCGAGAGAAAGGGGGTATTCAAAATCCTTAAAGAGAATGTATCTAATCCTGAAGAACTTGAATTAGAGCTCATCGACGCCGGTCTGGATTCAATGGAAATAGACGAGACTCACGTGAACTTGTACGCTGCATTCTCGGATTTCGGGACTATGCAAAAGAACTTGGAAGAGCGCAATATTGCTGTTACTTCTGCTGGGCTGGAGAGAATCCCAAATTCTTTTGCTGAAATATCTGAGGAGCAAATTGACGAAATACTCGAGCTCGTGGAGCGTATCGAAGAAGATGAAGATGTGCAAGCAGTTTATCACAACTTAAAATAAATGGTTTTCTGATGGAAAAATTTCATAGACAGAATGGGGTAGGGTTCTGTACTCTCGCGTTAGTAGTGATTTTGTTTTCAGGATGCACTAAGGAACCAGGAGAAGGAGGAAACTCAAGTATTCGTGGAGTAGTGAACAAGGAGATCAGAATTGTTTTGGCAAATCCGGCTACTTATCAATTTACAACTCCTGCCGCCGACGAAGATGTGTACATTGTTTTCGGTGACAATGTTTCTCCCGACAACGATATCAATTGTAACTATAAGGGGGAGTACGAGTTTATGAATCTGCGCCAGGGTAAATACACAATTTATGTGTACAGCAAGGATACAACGGGTATTCCGCAGGTAGACCCCGATCACATGGTGATAAAACACGAAGTGGAAATCACAGAAAAAAGTCAGGAGATCGTCGTTCCTACACTCACCATTTATGACACTCCTTAAGTATCTATTTGTTTGCCTTTTCTTTTTTTCTGTAGTCCTGTGCCAAGCACAAAACGAAGATGACGCTGGATTATGGACCGGCTTGGGTATAGGCATGGATTTGGGCAAAGGACTCAAAGCAAAAGTAAGCCCGCAGCTTCGCTTAGATGAAAACATGAGTCGCGTTGCAGGATTATTTTCTGATTTTGGAATCGAAAAAGAAATCAATGAATACTTAGATTTTGGCATAGAGTATAGGGTGGGTGCTCGCAGACGCAAGGTGTTTTTCGAGGATAGACATAGGTTTTCCACCGGAATTTCCGCAAAGGTAGATATCGCAAAATTTCGATTGGGAATGAACCTTAGTTATCAGATGTCGCCAAGGAGTAGTGCTACAGATGCAGATGTGGACACAAAAGATGTTGTGAGGTACAAGACTTCAATACGATATGATGCACCGAAAAAGTGGCTATTCGACACATCCTTTGAGATTTTTGCCGACGGGGAAGAGGCGGGTTTGTCAGATTGGCGATGGCAAGTTTCGGCAGAAAAGGAATTATCGAAACGCAAGGCTATAGAAGTGGGATATTTGATTCAAAAGAATTTGTACGACCTCGATATGGATTTTGTAGTTCAAGCCACCTACAAGTATGATCTGAAGTCTTTCAGTAAGAAGGAAAAGGCGACAACGGGACCTATAGAGGCAGAGTAAACGCAGATACTCTTTGATTCTTTCACCCATCGAAGGGAGATTTCCACCTTTGTTCGCTTGCTCAATGATCCCATAAAATGCTTAAGCCAATAGCTTTGATGAGTCTTCATGGGATTCTCATTTGGAAATGTTTAGAGTTAATCCCAGAATTCGCATTGGGATTCGCTATGAAGCGCTAATACAGTTTATTCCGAATTACGCATTAGGGCAATTTTTGTAGAATGCGTGCGGGATTCTCAAATCTAAGCGATAGAAT
>JAWXBG010000152.1:0-4303 GCA_034439875.1 Flavobacteriales bacterium | reverse complement strand
GCAGCGCTCATACTGTTTATCCCGCAATACGCATTAGGGCAATTTTTGTAGAATGCGTGCGGGAATCTCAAATCTAAGCGATAGAATACTGCATTCATCAGCAAAATTAGGGTGCAATTTTTCTATCGCTTGATTTGGGTTTATGTATCTGTAATAGTCCAATTCCGTTTCGCTCCATTGGCCTATAACAGATACTTTGACGACATTTACCATTTCGTGCATGCAAGATGCTGCAGCGCATTGTCCAAAAAAAACTTCCAATGCGCAATGCAGCGTGGACTATTTATTGTACTGAATTGGTATTATCCCGAATCACGCGATGGAGATATCGGAATTCATAGGTCGAACTATTACTTTGCTCCATCGTGTAGATTCGAGAATCTCGCAGCGCATTATCCTCATGATGCTTCCAATGCGCAATGCGGGATTATTTGATTGTGTATATTCATACGTCAAGAATGAAAATCGAGAAAGTGCTTGACATCAAAGGGGGTTAGCGCTGCAATAGATTTCCAATGCGGATTCTGGGATAAAGGTCAAAGGAATCTTCAAACGTTGCATTTTATCAAGAAATTTATACCAAATGAGTGAACTTATGATTTGCATCTTATGTTTGTAGAGCGTTAATAAAATAGCCCATGTCAGAAACTCCGGAAGTTCTCCAATCATTTGAAAAGTATGTTCAGGCTGAAAATAAAATCGAAGCCAAGGATTGGATGCCAGCACAATACCGAAAAACTTTAATCAGGCAAATTGCCCAACACGCGCATAGCGAAATTGTAGGTATGCTCCCCGAGGGAAATTGGATCACCCGTGCTCCATCTCTTCGCAGAAAGTGCATTCTCTTAGCCAAAGTGCAAGACGAAGCCGGTCATGGCTTGTATTTGTATAGCGCCTGTGAAACCCTTGGAGTAGACCGCGAAACTTTGGTTGAAGAACTCGTTACAGGTAAATCAAAATATTCAAGCATCTTTAATTATCCGACTACTTCGTGGGCCGATATTGGCGCCATTGGTTGGCTAGTAGACGGTGCTGCCATTGTAAATCAAGTTTCTCTGCAAAGGACGAGTTACGGTCCTTATAGTAGAGCTATGATTCGTATTTGTAAAGAGGAGAGCTTCCACCAAAGACAGGGATATGAAATAATGATTAGGCTTGCTAAGGGGTCGGCTGCACAAAAGGCAATGGCCCAAGAAGCATTAAATCGTTGGTGGTGGCCATCTCTTATGATGTTTGGTCCAAGCGATAAAGAATCATTACACAGCGCTCAAAATATGTCGTGGCGCATCAAACGTCACAGCAACGATGAACTCCGTCAGAAGTTTGTAGATATGACCGTAGCGCAGGCGGAGTATCTCGGTCTTACACTTCCCGATAAAGATCTACGCTGGAATGAAGAACGTCAGCATTACGATTTTGGTGAAATAGATTGGACAGAGTTCAATGAAGTGGTGAAAGGAAATGGTCCTTGCAACAAAGAAAGATTAGATGCGCGTAAGAAAGCACACGAAGAAGGCGCTTGGGTAAGAGATGCTGCAGTGGCGTATGCCTCGAAGAAGAGGAACGTAGCCTAGAAGAGAGATTCGAAGGTGAACTTCAAACAAAAAGTAAGTCTGCTTGATATTTGATTCTTAATCAATTCTCTAAACAGTTCGGGGTTCGATGAGAGTACACTTCGAACAAAAAGAAAGTCTGCCTGAGCGAAGTTCTTATGTTCGAAGTTCAAAGTAAGCCTTCATCTTTGCTATGCTCTTTTTCATTTACCATCTGCGTTCGGTGGTATAACAGCCGGATAAAACCAAAAAAAAGGTGCCTTAAAGACACCCTTTTTTATTTGTTTAACCCCTCTTTCAATGCATTCCTTATTTCTTAATCAATCGTTCAGTGTAGTACTTTTCATTGGTCATCAATTTTATCGAATAAATACCACTCTCCCAAATTGATGTATTAATCGGGAAAATATTTCCGCCGGAAAGTGTTCCATAGTCGCGAGATAAAACCAATCTGCCATCTGCACTGTATACTTCTATCACCACATGTGAAATCTCTCGGAGTTGCAAATTGAGATTGCAAATGTCTGCTGCTGGATTCGGATAAATTTTAAACGGAGCATCTGGTGCAGATAGTTCTAAAATGCCTACTACATCGGTTCCATCCACAAAACCATTCGACTCAGCTTCTTCAATAGTAGTATACGAAGCATTATCTATGGTTCCATTGGGAGCGATAACCATGCCTACCATATGAATGTTGCTTGCATCCCAATCTACAGGAAGTACAACCGAAAAATTATGTACAAATTCCTGTCCTGCTGTCATACTTGTTCCAAAGGCATTTGACAATCCGCCGAAATTTGGAGAAACAAAACGCGCCACATGTTCATATACCATTTGCGACGCAGGAACTGTAGCCGGAAGATCTTCGTATCCTCCCATTTCTCCAGCAGCTCCCCCCGCATAAGCATTAGCCTGAGCCCAATCACTTCCTGTGCCTGTAACTCCATTTTCGGTGAGCACCAAAGCAATTTTCCAATTGCCTGAAGCTGCCGTTTGATAAGTGGTAGAAACAGAAACATTCAGCTCACGTGTTTCTTCATCATAGGTTGCTCCATTTTCCAAAAATGCTGTAGGATCTATTTGAACTCTTTCCAAAAATGGAATTTCAAATTGTGATGGATCATACTCTGGTCCTCTGTCTACCAAACCACTTGGGTATCCACTGATCATGCCGCCCATAGGCACATCATAGGCATCAAAGGCCATTGGATCTGCATTATGAACTGCAATTCCTATAAAATAGTTTTCATATTGCTGAGTGAGATATTCCATGAAAACATGTCCTCGAACGCACCAAGGGCACCATGTCCCTGTTGCTTCTTCGGCTACAACCATTTTTCCGGCTGCAGGTACCACAGGATTTATTATGAGCTCCTTCACATCATCTTCCATATCTCCATCATCACCCATTCCATTTACATTTGAGATGACCGCAGTTGCTATTTGTTCTCCTGCCTCTAGGGTAAACTCATCCGCAAAATCAACCGTGTAAAATGCAAGAGAAGAAAGATTCAAGCCGCTCACATTTTGAGAATATTCTGTGCCATCATAATTCACATTGATGGTAAAAGAATTGATAGTAGTAGTACCCAAATTTCGAACAATTACTCCCGGACTTACAACTTGTCCGGCAAGTCCATTGCTCATTCCTTCTATCGCAGTAATTGCTCCGTTCAGCGCAGGCAATGGGTAATCTGTGAATTCATAAGAAACATCGTCAATATAAAACTGATTTCCCTGCAATGGGAAAATATCCATGCTGGCAATTTGAGTTTCTCCATTGGAGAATGATCCGCGAGGTTCGTCGTTCACAAATATTTGCCAAGTGTTTGTACTAAGATTGTTTTCCATTCGAAGTTTGAACCACTGTGCAAATGGAAAATCAGTTTGCAATTGCAAGGATCCTCCTGAAGTAAATTGCATCGCTCCAGTGTTAAGGAAATAAGCATCCATAGCCCAGGTAGTTCCAATCACATCTTCCGATTGAAAATTGAAATAAGCGCCGGTACCACTATTGACATACATCCACATTTCAAAGTTAAACTGCCCAACATTGAGCTCTCCCGGAAATGGCAATACACAATCCTGAGGACCACCGTTTGCTGAAGTTGAACTGAAATAAACAGAATTACTTCCACTGTTAGCATTTGCATCACTCACCTGAACATCATCGGCTCCGCCATCATTTCCACTCCATGTGGTCCATACATCACTCTCTTCGCCGAGCATGGAACCTGGAGCATATGATTCGAAATCGTCGGAAAAACTTTGCTCAAATGATATCAATGCACAAAAAGTAAGGACAACTACAAGTAAATGTTTCTTCATGGTTTGATTGGTTTAAAAGTTGTGAAGGAACTTCCAATAAGAAGCTCTCAATACAAATCTAAGCATCTTTAACCCAGAATCCGCATTGGAAATCGCGATGAAGCGCTAAGCCCCAAAGATAGCGCGTGCTCTCACAACACTTCGCAAGCCTAGCTCGAAAAGCTCACTCACGAAGCAGGCGCCTTATCCTCCCTTACAATACAGATGAAAAAATATTCTGTGAAAGATGCGGTAGGAAGATGTCGCTCCTACGGAGCTGGGTGAAAGAATGAATTCTTATTAGGTGATGGGGAAGATGTGGTAGTAGTAAGATGTCGCTCCTACGGAGCTGGGTGAAAGAATGAATTCGCATGAGGCGATGGGGGGAAGATGTGGTAGTAAGATGTCGCTCCTAGGGAGCTGGGTGAAAGAATGAATTC
>JAWXBG010000151.1:0-12962 GCA_034439875.1 Flavobacteriales bacterium | reverse complement strand
CTATTATATATATATGTGTGAACAACAGATTTTCTAGTCGATCTATAAATTGTTCATTTTTAACAAGTTAATCCCACATTGATTGGTGCCAACTTTTTTCAAAACTCGTTCTCCAGCCGTTATTGAACTCTTCTACGCTGGAAACCAAGTTGTTGAAAACAATTGTACCTCCGTCAATAATGCCTGATTTTCGGAGAGCCCAGAACTCATGCATCTTCTTTATCCTAATCTCACCTCCTTCTTCATATTGTGCAAGCATCCGATTGAAAAAGTCCAAATTCATTTCCCCACCCAGCCTTTTTACAAATCGAACGGAATCATCTATTGAACATCCACTCGCCAGAGTTTGCGTTTCATCTGCTGCAATCACTAAAAATAGATTGTGAAAAACCTTACTGCAAGCTGCCATCGATTTTCCATGCGCCGACCACCTATCAATGAATTCAGATGCATGATCTTGAATCCTTGCAACTTCTTCATTAGATAAAAATCGATCTGCAGCATACACCCAAACCCTCGCCTTGTCTGGCATTTCTTCCCACTTCATGAAACTAACCATATTTATATTCTTATCAAATTACACTTATTTCTATTGGCCAAATTTCTTTGATGTCTCGTTAGAAAAACCAAAATCTATCGGCGTTTTACAACATATCTTTTTCATTTCACATCTAAAGAAAAACATTAAATACGATCCTCTCACCAACACACAACAATCAACACTCAATAAGCAGCAAAGTTCCGAAATATTGTTATTCGTGCCGCCCTTAAACCCAGAACAGGTTTTTTCAGGCCCCCTATAGAAAGCAGATTTTTAGCTTAGGTTTGCAGCCTACCCCGAAGATCATACAATGGCGGACATAAAAACAAGTTTTCTCGACGCGGACGACCTGAGACCAATATTCAAATTCGTTGGTAAGAATTGGTACCTACTATTCATTTTACCTGCCATAGCTTTTTTTATTGCTTGGTTTTACACTCATGGACTGCCAGATGTATATGCCGCAAAATCAGAAATTCTACTTAAATCTTCGGATACTTACGACTATCAAAATCAAATTTATTCGAATCTAGGGTCTTATTCGCTTGTGCAGGACGTTACAAATCAACGTCGTGTTATCCAGTCCTATGATCTGATTTCAAAAACACTAAAGAAGCTTGATTATACTCAAACATATTATCTTGTAGGTCGTGTAAAAACAATGCAAGTAGACGGGTTTCAGGCGTTAGATATTCATTGTGATTATCGGAGAATAAATGATGCAAGGTTGTTCAATTCACCTTTCAACATTAAGGTAAATGACATGGATAGCTACACCTTGTCTTACGATATTGATGAAACGAGAAGATCTACAACGTACGCTTTTGGCGATACAATTGATGATACAAATTTCAGCTTGTGCGTACATAAAACAAAGTCCTTTACCGAAGATGCACTTTCAAGTATAAAAGGGCTCGACTATCAATTTCAAGTGCATCATCCTGACTTTTTGGTGAATAAATACAAAACCAATCTGATCATTGACAACGTCGAAAACACTAGCATTCTCGCCATTACTGCACGAAATGAACTATACTTCAGGGCAAAACAATTTTTGGATACCCTTTCAAAAGTTTACATCGACTATACCCTAGAAAATCAGATTCTGGTAAACGAAAATACAGAGATATACATTGACAAGCAGCTCGAAGAAATCATTCTGATCATGGACTCTTTGGAAAGATCCATGGAGATATTCAAAGACAGTAGAAAAATACTTGATCTATCAAAGGAACAGGATGCCGCCTTCGAAGCACTTAAGACGGCAGATGTAGAAAAAAGCAGATTACAACTCAAACAAAATGCGCTGGAGTCGTTGGAAGAATATCTTTATGTAGAGAGACAGCAGGCGACCATTCCACCAATGAACTATCTCGAAGAAGATGACATGACTCTTCGCGAGCAAGTGAATGAACTATTTCGATTGAAGTTGCAACGCTCCACAATGGCAATTGATCTGAAGGACGATAACAATCAAATGCGGAAAATAGACTCAACGATTTCAACAGTAAAAAATAGTATATACAAGTACACGAGGGATACAAAAAATGCAATTATTAGTCGTATCGGCGACATCAATAAACAAATCGTTGGACTGGAATATAAACTCAGTGGAATTCCAAAATCGGAACGTGATTTGATGAGCATTGAACGTAGGTTGAATGTGAACGAAGAACTATACACATTCTTACTTGAAAAGAAAGCGAACACTGTCATTGCTCGAGCAGCCATTATTCCACAAACAAGTGTAATCGAATCGGCACGAGGGATGGGTATTGTAGGGCCCAATAAGAAAAAATCTATTTATCTCGCCATGTCAGTCGGTATCCTATTGGCTATTATGATTGGCTTTGTGAGACTTGTTTTCTTTGAACGAATTGAAAACACACGCGAACTAAAAAAACTTACAAAAATCCCGGTTCTTGGTGGCATTCCAAATTACGCAGAAGTAGATATAGATCCAATCGTAATCAATGCTGCCCCTAGATCCAATGTGTCGGAATCATTTAGATCGGTGCGAACTAATTTGCAATATTTACTGCAAGACGATGGTCCAAAAATTATTCTTTTAACATCGCTGCATCCCGGGGAAGGAAAAACATTTTCCTCATCAAATCTCGCTGCAGTATTCGCAAAAGCAGGAAAAAAGGTTGTTCTTCTCGATTTTGATATGCACAAACCCAAAGTGCACAAGACATTCAATATCGAAAATATTTCAGGTATTTCCAGTTACCTTATTGGCCGGTCCGACTATCGTGATTCCATCATTACATCGCAGGTTGAAAATTTGGACATCATTACAGCAGGTCCCATTCCGCCAAATGCCTCTGAACTTGTAATGAGCAAAAGAGTAGAATTGCTTTTCGAGGCTCTCAAAAAAGAATATGACCTTATTGTTGTAGATACTCCGCCTCTGATGCTTATCAGCGACTCACTTGTATTGCTGAATAAAGTGGATACAGGCATATTCGTTATGAACACCGAAAAAGCAACTAAATCGGGTGTGAGATATTTGGAAGAAGTGTTAAGTCAAAACCGACTTTCGAATCACTGCATACTGCTAAACAACTTGAAGCAGAAGAGATGGAAATACTACTACGGTAAGTACGCATACAGATATGGTTATGGATATGGATACGGATACGGTTATGGATATGGATACGGCTCCGGATACACTTATGGAGGAGGATACCTCGACGATGAAAAGAAAAAATCTAAGAAGAGATCTAACGGGGATAAGAACGGCAAAAACGCTATTTGATTCCATTTTTTACAGGCATCTAATCATATGATATCAGTCATTATTACTACATTCAATTATGCTCAATATGTAGAACGAGCCATCAGAAGTGCTGTGGAACAATCGGTACCCCGAGATTCATTCGAAATAATTGTTGTAGATGACGCAAGCACAGACAGAACAAAAGAAGTGCTCGCGGAATACCACGCTGACGCGCGCATTTATCACCTTGAAAAAAATGTAGGATTAGCGGCAGCGCGCAACTACGGTATTCACAAAGCAAAAGGTCAATTCATCATCTTTCTTGATGCAGACGATTATTTTCACAGAGATCTACTGAAGGTGCAGAAACTTTTTTTAGAGGAAAATAATTCACTAGATGCTGTCTCTACTAATTATTGGCTTGTAGATGAAAGAGGGAATCATATAGAGCATGTGAATGCATCAGAAAATCCCATTGCATGCGGTATCATGTTTCGCAAAGACTTCTTGTTTAATATAGGATTATACGACGAAGGATTTAGAGCCAGAGAAGAAGAAGATCTTCGAATTAGGTGGGCAGAGAGATATAATGTATACAACCTGATAGTGCCGCTATACAGATATAGAATGCACGAGAACAACCTTACCAAAAATGAAGTTGCGATGTCGAAATATGAGGAACAACTTAAACTCAAACACAAGTAATACCGTTTGGATTTATGGAATAGTCCAATACCGTTTCACTCTATCGAACTAAATATAAATCACAACGGCATTTACCACTGTTACCGTATAAAATATTTTGGTCCATTTATTACATAACATTAATATAAGATGAATAGGGTTTTTTTGCGCGAACTGGTGCATGCGGATATTACGGATATGTACCTCTCGTGGTTTCGCAATAATGATGTTACAAGTTTTTTAGAAGTAGATGGAAAATCGCTTACACAACAA
This sequence comes from Flavobacteriales bacterium, assembly GCA_034439875.1. Taxonomy (GTDB): domain Bacteria; phylum Bacteroidota; class Bacteroidia; order Flavobacteriales_D; family Sanyastnellaceae; genus JAWXBG01. The sequence continues at coordinate 8,742 of JAWXBG010000151.1, read as the reverse complement.
ATGGTTTGCGAGTACATAGATGAAGGACGAACATCTAACTCTTACTTCATGTACGCCATTTGCCTAGAAGAAGACAAACGTCACATTGGCAATTTGAAAGTTGGACCGATCAACTACAAGCATCGTGTGGCCGATTTGGTATGTGTTATAGGAGATCGCTCAGAATGGGGAAAAGGACTCGCAACAGATGCCATTGCTCAAGGAAATCAACTAGCCTTTGAAAAATATGAGATACGAAAACTGCATGGTCAAATTTATGCAGACAATATTGGAAGTGTAAAAGCATACTGCAAAGCCGGATGGATTGTTGAAGGAGTAATAGAAGGCAGGTACTTGACAGAAACAGGCAGTATGGATCAGATTCTGGTGAGTTGTAATAATCCAAAATATTTGCATGCCGAGCAGAACAACTACAACCTTGAAAAGCTAGCAGAATGGATCGCTTTTAGAAAACAATTTACAAATCCAGCACCTTGACCGTTCTTATCATACAAGCGCGAATGGGTAGCAGCCGACTACCTGGCAAAGTATTGATGAATGTGAATGGAAAGAGCATTATAGAAAATCTGCTGGATCGATTAAAACCTGCGACAGGTATAGACAAAGTGATAGTGGCAACTACTTATCTTCCAGAAGACGATGCCATCGAATTTTTTTGTGTGAAAAAAGGTGTCGAATGTTTTCGCGGAAGTGATTGGGACGTATTGGATCGTTTCTATCAAGCCACAATCTCCCTTGAAGAAAAACCTACTGATGTTATTCGTATCTGCTGTGATAATCCGATGCATCATTACAAAACCCTGCAGACTGTATTGGACGCATATCAAAAAAGTGGTTCAGACTATTTGTCAAACTCAAATCACGAACCACAATTTTTGGAAGATGGATTTGATGTTGAGATTTTCAAAATGAGTGCCCTCGAAGAAGCCTGGAATAAAGCAGCGCTTTTGAGCGAAAGAGAACATGTGACGCCCTTTATCAAAAATAGTGGGCTATTCAATTGCGAGTGGATCCGAACCAACGAAAAGTATCACTACAAGCTATCCGTAGATACGCTGGAAGATCTTCGATTAGCCCAAGCCATTTTTGATTCATTTGATAATGACATTGAATTCGGGATGAATGAAGTGGCAGCATTACTAGAGTCGAAGCCAGAGCTTTTAGCGATAAACAAGGGAAGCATTATCAATTCAGGCTATGCCAAGTCGCTTCGTGAGGACAAGAAAATTAAATAATCCAAAATCCGCATTGGGATTCGCTATGAATTGCTAATACCGTTTGTCCCGCATTGCGCATTGGAAGCATCTTGAGGTAAATGCGCTGCGGGATTCTCGAATCTACACGATGGAACAAAGTAATAGTTCGAGCTATGAATTCCGATATCTACATCGCGCGATTCGCGTTTATGTATCCTTTACAGTCCAATTTCCTTTTACTCCATTGGTCTATAACAGCTTCTCTCGGGGATTTACCACTTCATAGCGAACCCCAACGCGGATTCTGGGATAAATCCAAACGGTGTAAGTCCCCTTTCCTTTTTTCAACTCACCATTTTCACAAGAGTCACTGGACTAAAAAAATAGGTTTGACCCGTTGAAACTTCTTTGCAAATCCACCTTGTCCTTCTTTTGGTTTCTTTGACGAACTTTCGTTTATCACGATACATAAAAAGCGCTCCTACTGGCAAATCATCGAGGAGCAATTCGCCATCCTCTTTTTTGTCGTAGCGCGACAAAACTTTCGATAAGTTGATATCCGAACACGTGGCGGCCGCAGGATTCAACATATATCTCTTCAGAGCATCTGTAATATCGGCCGGAAAAATACCTGATTCCAAATAAGGTCTGAGCAATTTCACAAAATCTGATTTCCATTCCTTTCCATGCGGCTTCACAGAACTGGCGTGGGTATTGAATGTGATCAGATGAGCCATCTCATGCAGAAGTGTGATGAGAAACGCATATCGATTGCGGTCGCCATTTACTGTGAGCGTATGACGATCGCGTCCGGGTCGAAAATCGCCATGAACTGTACTTCTGGGAGGGGTAATTACGAGGTGATGAGGGTACTGACGGAGCAGGGAGCAAGTCATCTCCAATGCTGCCTCTGGTATAAAAGGGAGCAGACCTGCCTCAAGGTTTGTACTGTTCTTCATTCACTTTTTCATCGTAGGTCTCAAACAATCCTGAATTTGTGCCAACTTCAACTGAAATGTTATCCTTCCATGTTGGGCAGGTATTACACCTATTCTTTTTTCGAAACAGGCTGCATGAACTTAAGAGGACAACCAAAGCGATACAGGCCGCGGATTTCAAGAGAAGCGATCTACCATTCATTCGTTACACATTCTGATTTCAAAAATACAGCTTTTATCTATGTCGGCATAAATGGACCGAAAGCCTCCTTCAACCCAGAATCCGCATTGGAAATCTATTGCAGCGCTACCCTCCCTTGATGACAAGCACTTTCTCTATTTTTATTCTTGATGTATGAATATACACCATCAAATAAAAATCTGGCGGGAGCACTTGCTATCTGTGGGGTCTAGCACTTCATAGCGAATCCCAATGCGGATTCTGGGTTAATGCGCTGTGGGATTCTCGAATCTACACGATAGAACAAAGTAATAGTTCGACCTATGAATTCCGATATCTCCATCGCGTGATTCGGGTTTATGTATCTGTAATAGTCCAATTCCGTTTCACTGCATAGGCCTATAACAGCTACTCTCACGGCATTTATTACTTCATGCTTATAAAATAGTTTGGACTATGTAATAAGCAGAATTGGTATAATTTGTCCACTCCAATGAGCTAAAACGGGATAAAAATCTTGCGAGATCTCCGTTCCTTTTTGCCTTTTAGTGTTTCACGACAATTCCAACTGCAAAATCTCGGATACAGAAACAGAATACGCCAGATAAAATTGTTCAACCCATCGTTGTGATGAACTTCCAACAAATACCTTCAATTTCGGCTAAGTTTTCCCTTTAAGTTTGCGGATCAAGTGAAAAAGATCTATTCACATATCGGCAAGTACATGCTCCTGATGCAGCAGGTGTGTAGCAAACCTGAAAGGTTGGCTATTTACCGCATAAGAATTGTACAAGAAATTGACAAAATTGGCGTTCAAAGCGTCGGAATCGTAGCGCTTCTTTCGGCATTTATGGGAGCTGTAATTACGCTACAAACTGCTGCAAACATTGACAGTGCCTGGGTTCCCAGGTGGACCATCGGCTACACTACCCGTCAATCGCTCATTTTGGAGTTTTCAAGTACCATTATGAGTCTTATTCTCTCCGGAAAAGTGGGTAGCAATATTGCTTCTGAGATTGGAACAATGCGCATCACGGAGCAAATTGACGCCTTGGATATCATGGGTGTAAACTCAGCCAGTTATCTCATTCTGCCAAAAATTATTGCAGCCATGTTGATTTTCCCGTTTCTCGTGGTTATTTCAATGTTTTTGGGAATCGCTGCAGGAGCGCTTATAGGTCCGGGAAGCGGAGTCATTTCGCTTACAGATTACATATCGGGTATTCAGATTTATTTCGAACCATTTCAGGTTACATATACACTTATTAAATCTGTTGTTTTTGCCTACATCATTACAAGTGTTTCCGGATATCATGGATATTATACCAAAGGTGGTGCCCTTCAAGTAGGAGAGAGTAATACGAGAGCCGTTGTTTATAGCATCATTTTAATCATGATTTCGAATTACATCATTACTCAATTGCTGCTGCTTTGATAGAAGTAAAAAACATATCAAAGAGTTTTGATGGCAAAATGGTTTTGCAAGATATTCAAACGTCTTTCGAAAAAGGGAAAGTCAATTTTATCATAGGAATAAGTGGTTCGGGTAAATCGGTTCTCACCAAATGTGTTGTCGGTTTAATGGAAGTGAATAAAGGAGAGATCGAATTTGATGGCAGGAATTTCACCATAATGAACCATAGACAACGCAAAGAAATTCGCCAAGATATCGGTATGCTCTTTCAGGGATCGGCGTTGTTCGACTCACTTACTGTGGAGCAAAATGTGATGTTCCCACTTGAAATGTTTGCCACCATGTCGAAAGCAGAAATGCGCAAACGTGCGGATTGGTGCTTAGAGAGAGTAAATCTCGTAGGGAAAAACAATCTCTTTCCAAGTGAAATATCTGGAGGAATGCAAAAAAGAACAGGGATCGCAAGGGCTATAGCTATGAATCCGAAATATCTCTTTTGCGATGAACCGAATAGTGGTCTAGACCCACAGACAGCCATTATAATAGATAACTTAATTCGGGAGATCACATACGACCTTGGTTGTACTACGGTAGTTGTTTCTCACGACATGAACTCTGTAATGGAAATTGGCGACAGCATTAATTTCATCCATGCAGGACAGCTTTGGTGGAAAGGAGATCGAAGAGAAATTCTTTTTACCGAAAATAAAGAACTCAACGATTTCGTTTTTGCTTCGGAGTTTATGAAAGAAATAAGAGAGATCATGCAAAAGGAAAGCAAGAGATAATTCTGCTACGCCGGATCGACATCCAAAACACATCTTACTGCGTGGAACTTTGGCTGAGAAAAAAATCTCCGTGTAAAATGCCATATCTGCTCCTTTTGCTCGATGGCTGCAGGTTTCTTCTCCAGTTTAATTAAAAATTGGCGCAGATAGTAATTGTTGATTCTGGGCACATACGGAACCTCTGGGCCAAGGACATGTATACCTTCAATTCCATTCAAACCCCTGGCCAAAAATTCTGCCGCTTCAGCAACTACTGCGTCATTTTTATGCTTTAGAATGATTCGAATGAGTCTGACGAAAGGTGGATACCCAAATTTTTTGCGCTCTGATAATTCTTGTTTGTAAAATCCTAGGTAATCGTGATTGACAACATGCTTTAAGAGCCAGTGATCAGGATTGAATGTTTGCACCACTACCTTTCCCCTTCTGCCTTTTCTGCCCGCTCTTCCTGCTACTTGTGACATCAGTTGATAGGCTGTTTCGAGTGATCTGAAATCCGGATAGTTCATCATTTTATCTGCTGATAGAATACCCACCAATCCGACGTTATCAAAGTCCAAGCCTTTTGTAATCATTCTTGTCCCCACTAAAACTTTGGTCTCGCCTGTTTCAAACTCCGCAATTATTTTTTGATAGTTGAGACGGCTTCTTGCGGTATCGATATCCATTCTTTCCACAGTCAAATCAGGAAACAACTCTTCGATATCCTCTTCAACCTTTTCTGTTCCGAAGCCAATCATTCGCAAATCTGTACTTCCACATAAATGACATTCTTCGGGCGGCTTTTCGCTGTATCCACAATAATGACATTTGAGCTGGTGAATGTGTTTGTGATAGGTAAGACTCACATCACAGCGGGCGCATCCGGGGACCCACGAACATACCTGACATTTCCACAGAGGACTGTATCCGCGTCTGTTCTGAAACAAAATAACTTGCGATCCAGCGTCAATTATTTCGTGCATATTGTCCAATAAATACTTCGAGAAATGACCATTCATTGTTTTATTTCTCAACTCTTCACGAACATCACATAACTCTACTGCAGGCAATTCCATTCCACCAAAACGAGACTGCATTGTGACTAATCCAAAGCGATCTGTTTCGGCATTCCAATAAGTTTCGATAGAAGGAGTAGCAGAACCCATTAGCACTTTGGCTTTGTGAATTTTTGCGAGCACCACCGACATGTCGCGGGCATTGTAACGAGGCGCAGGATCAACTTGCTTAAAACTGCTTTCATGTTCTTCATCCACAATCACAAGACCGAGGTTGTTGAAAGGCAAAAAAATGGCCGAACGGGCACCTAATACTATGTCGTGGTCGCCTGGTTTGTGCTGAAGTACTTTTCGCCATACTTCTGTACGTTCATTGTTGGAATATCCGCTGTGGTAGACCCCTACCCTTTCGCCAAAGTACTTTCTCAGTCTCTCTATTAATTGTATTGTAAGGGCAATTTCCGGAAGCAAAAACAAAACTTGCTTACCTTCATTTATCGTCTCTCGTATCAAATGTGCATATAGCTCTGTTTTGCCACTCGATGTAACTCCATGTAACAAAACAGTGTCTTTACTTTTCCATTGTTCTTGAATTTCTCTGAGTGCTTCGCTCTGCCCTTCAGACAAGGGGCTGAGGACTTCTACGTCTATCCTCGATTTGTTGAGACGGCCGGTTTCTACTTCTCGCAATTCGAGAACTCCTTTTTCGACCAACGAAGTGAGAACTGCATTTTGAATACCATTTTCCTTTGTGAGTTTATTTTTCGGAACCCATGCAGAAGCTTTGCCATCCCAATCGGCCAATCTCAAATAAGCTAGCAATGCATCGCTCTGCTTCACTGCTCCTCGCTTTTCCATGTCGGCGAAAAGTTCATTCAAGTCTTCATCCGACTCGTATTTTCCCGAAAGGGATAGAAACTGAGTTTTTTTCGGTTTAAATTTCTCCTTCAGTTCTTCTTCGCTGGTAACGGCTCCCTTTTCCACCAAATCATTTACAATACCTTGAACATTTTTCTGATCGAGTAAAATTGAAATGTCTCGAATACTCATAGACTTGGCGGTTCGCAATGCCACCAACACGATCCATTCTTTGTCGGACCATTTATATAGATCCTCATCAAAGTCGGGAATGACACTAATCATTGTTTCGCTCGACAACTTTAAAGCTGCGGGCAGAGCCGCGGCCATCACTTCGCCAAGTGTGCAGCAGTAGTATTCAGCCATCCACTCCCACAATCGTATCTGATTAGGATTACATATGGGTTCTTCATCTAGTAACGATTCTATTATTCGGACATCATAAGCGGTGGGTGCCATACTATGCACTCTATAAATAACGCCGGTAATCAGTTTGCTTTTGCCCAAAGAAACCACAACACGTTTTCCTACTTCCACTTGATCCTGAAGTTCGGAAGGTACTCCGTAGGTAAGCGGCGTAGGAACGGCAATGGGCAATATGACATCTAGAAAAACCTGACCGGACATTTGATTCCTAAATAACTATCGTTTGACATAAGTACACACCGAAAACAAAAACGTCCCGAAATATCGGGACGTTTTGAGGAGGAATTATCCGTTCTTTCGTTCGAGGACTTCATCAATCATCCCGTATTCTTTGGCTTCTTGAGCAATCATCCAGTAATCGCGATCGCTGTCGCCCCAAACTTTTTCATAAGTCTGACCGCTATGCACCGCGATAATGTCATAAAGTTCTTTCTTCAGTTTCTGAATTTCTCTGGCTGTGATTTCTATGTCAGAAGCCTGACCACGCGCTCCACCCAAAGGTTGGTGGATCATTACTCTGCTATGCTTCAATCCGGTTCTTTTGCCCTTCTGACCGGCACAGAGCAACACAGCACCCATACTAGCGGCCATACCTGTACAGATGGTTGCGACATCGGGTTTGATGTACTGCATGGTATCGTAAATACCAAGGCCCGCATACACACTTCCACCCGGAGAGTTGATGTATATCTGAATGTCTTTGTTGGCATCGACGCTTTCAAGAAAAAGCATTTGGGCCTGCACAATGTTTGCGATGTAGTCATCTATTTCAGTGCCCAAGAAGATAATCCGATCGGCCATCAGTCTAGAGAACACATCGACCTCACGAAACGGCATGTTTCGCTCTTCGATAACAGTTCTAGTCATCATTTCGGGACCATAGGCGTGGCTAATGACATCATCTACCACAGTTCCTTGTATTCCCCTGTTGTTTACAGCAAAATTTCTAAATTCTTTTCTAGTGATCATGAGTTTTTTGTTCTAACGCTAAATAACAGTTTCCAAGTCGAAGGGTTTGATCCAAAATTGCTAAAAAAACAAAAGGCCCCTTCGGGGGGCCAATGTATAAATATCCTGTTCAATTTGACATTGATTTTTGGTGTCTTCATTAACAAATTAGGCTCGCGGTAACCTCAATGCTGAATTTGATGCAAAAATTCCTCGTAGCTGAATTCTTTTTCCTCGATTGTGCACTTTTCCTTCACCAATTCAACCACTTTGTTTTCATATAGCAAGTCGTATATGTTTCGGGCTTCTTCCTTGTTTGCCAAGGTGCGCTCGGCATAAGTTTCTAGCTGCTCCTCTTCTACCGGAATTCCATATTCAGCAAATCGACGTGTAAGCATTCCCTTGGCATATTCTTTTGCCTCATCCAGACCCACTTTTAAATCATAGTCGCGAATGATTTTATTCTCTATCAACTGCCATTTCAATCCATGCGCATACGAAGGATATTCCATCTCAATTTGCTCTTGAGACACTCCTTTTTCGTTCGTCATTCGAATAAACCTTTTGAGGAATTCATCAGGCAAGACAGCATTTACCCTGTTCACGATTTCGCGCGAGAAAGCACGTTTGAAGAGGAAGTTCTCATCTCTAGAAAACATGTTCTTCAGATCCTCGATCACACGTTCGCGCATTTCGGCTTCTGAATTCACATTGCCAGGACCATAAATCTTGTCGAATAACTCCTGATCTAAAATATGGGGAGTCATGCGTTTAAGTTCTTCTACCGTAAATCGAAAATGGCTTTCCATGTGGTGCACATCATGGTGAGTTATGCCTAAAAGTTGAGCAAGTTCTTCGTGATTACTTGTTAGATCGTGCGGATTCACTTCGAAATGATCGCCTTTCTTAAGGCCAACCATAGACTTCTTCAACTCAGTATCTTTAGCATTGTCGATGTAAATGGTGCTCCTGTTTTTGATTCCGCCTTCTTTGAT
>JAWXBG010000150.1:0-3799 GCA_034439875.1 Flavobacteriales bacterium | reverse complement strand
TGAAAAACGAAGTTTTTTCACATCCTGACGGATGGCGGCTTGGCGCTGGGCTTTTTTGCTCTTACCGAATTTGATTAAAAGTAGAAACGCTCATACTAAAAGACAACACTTCGCGCAAAGGACGAAGAGCAAAAAAGACTTGCGCCAAGGTGCGGTTATACGAGGCCGTTTTGTTATTCTTTTACGAAGCGTTGCACCGATGTTCCGTATTTGGTTTGCACAGTAACGAAATAAATTCCTTGTTCTAAGTTTGAAACATCAAATTCAATATGAGTTGAATTTTTTTGGGGTGATTCGGTGAATATGGCTTGACCAATTGTATTTGTGATTTTAAATTCTTGAATTTCAAATTGGCTCCGAATTTTAAGGCTGCCGCTTGTCGGGTTAGGATAGATGCCCATGTTGTTGATTTCACTTTCGCCAACTGACAAATAGGTTGATGAAAAACAAATCGCAAACACATCATCAGAATATGGTTCTCCTTCACTATTGACAGTGGCCGAACATGCTCCACTAGTGGCCTCGTATTTAAAATTTCCTAATAACAATATTTTACTACCACTCACTGCAATGCCATTTCCTTTATCATCGTTCCAACCACCAAAATTTTGTGCTTCTTTAAACTCGCCAGCAGGACTAAGGATAAGAGCAAACGCATCTTTATAGATACCTTCAACGGTTTCGGGAACTGTCAATATGTATTCTTCTGCCGTTGGGTCAAAATCATTGGCTATTTCAAATGAACCGCAGGCTACAATATTTCCAAAAGCATCTAGTGCCAAATCGTTGAATGAGTCTTGACCCTCATCTCCGAAATTATATGACCAGATAACATTGAAATCAAAATCTAACTGAATCAAAAAAGCATCCCAATCTCCAAATGATTCAAAATTCAAATCACCGATGCCTGGGTCAAAATCACCCTGTCCTGAGTACCTTCCGCCAAGGAGATAACCTGAGTTTGTTGGAATCATAGTTCGCACTACATCATCGCCTTGCCCGCCAAATATTTTTGCGTCTATCAAGTCTCCGTCTTGTGAATACTTTGCTATATAGCAATTCATTCCGGTTGCCCCGCTTGGACTATCAATAATTTGTTCTGAGTCTGATAAGTCGAAGTCAATGCTGCCTTCTATCAATCCCGATACAATCAAATTTTGTTCAGCATCAACACTCATTCCATACGGGTATTCAAGTCCGCTTCCTGCCATTGTGCCTCCCCAAATAAATTCACCATCTGGCGATAATTTTACAAGAAATAAATCGGGGGTTGCTCCATTTGGGACGAAAACTGGAAACTCGTTAATTGAAGGGTCCAAATCCGCACTTCCAATAAAGTAACCACCAAAATAAATATTGCTATTGCTGTCACTTGTACAACCCCATGCAATGTCGGTATTCGCAGAACCCCCGATTGCTTTAACCCAATCCAATTCGCCAGCAGAAGTATAAATCGCCACAAATGCATCACCATAGCCAAATGTTTCGAGAATGTATTCACTTTCGCTTGGGTCAAAATCACATGAGTTACTATAAGTCCCACAAATCAATATCCTATCATCGGGCAAGGATTTTATTTGATAAATAATATCACTACTTGTTCCGCCAATGCTGAATGCCCAAATCAGTTCTTGATTGGGTGAGTATTTTGCTAAATACGCGTCAGTGCCTTCGATGGAGCTTAAAATGTATTCATCATCCGATGGGTCAATGTCGGTTTCACCAGAAAAATTGCCAGAAATAAGGAAATTTCCTTGACCGTCAGAGGTAGCATCAATGCCATAATCCGTTTGTTCCCCCCCAAATGAATGTAACCATTCACAAGTGAGGTTTTGAGAATGCAGATTTTGCGCAGTGAATGCACAGAGCAGGAAAATTCCTATTTGAGTGATTGTTGTCATTGATTGAAAAATTTAGAAACCATCCCATGCCAGCGGCACGGGATGGTTCTTGGTTCAAATTCTATTCAACAATCTGGAATTTCTCTGTGGCCACTTTTTGACCATCGAGTTCCAACTCAAATACGTAGCTGCCTGCTGCAAATTGTTTTGCATTCAGACCTAGTATGCCATAGCCTGAGGTGATGTTTTCACGCTGAACAAGTTTGCCTTGCAAATCGAAAATGTTGACAAAAGCATTTTTTCGTTCCGTTGGTAAAACATACGTGATGTAAAACTCACCTTGCGCGGGGTTGGGATAAACACCAACAAGCGATGGTCTGCGAATACTTTCACGCATCTTTAGTGATTTCAATCCGCCACCACCTCCCGGTAAGTTGTATTCTTCTAAAGGCACTGTACCTGTAAGTACTTCAAGCAATGCACTCGCATGTTGATTGCCATATTTGCCTGACATCGCGAGTGTTTCAAGAGTTGCTATGTGCGTTGGTGTGGCGGTATGATAGCCTCCTGACGCATCAATACTGAGCAACACTTCCATGACTTGCTTCCAAACTTCACCTGCTGCATCTTCATCATAGTTCGCAAGCAAGGCAGCTGCACCCGATGGGTTGTTTTCCTGACGGAGAATGGCTACTTTCTTGCGAATCTCGCGCTTGATGTCGTCTCCGGTCATCAACTCTTTTACTTCTTCAAGATAGTAGTTTTCTTCATCTTCCGTGATGCGGGTTCGGATAAAACTATTCAAGGCATTAGCCTTTTCTAGTTCGGCTTGTTTCAGCGCTGATTCTTTGCTGTCAAGTCCGTTGGTTCCACTTTGGTATTCAGATAGCAATCCAAACAGAAAATCAGATAGCAGATTTGCATTCTCGACTTCTATGAACATATCTGGTTTCAGCGGTGAACATGCAATGAGTATCTCACACAAATGCCAAGGATTCAGCGCTGGTTGTCGCGTTAACAAACCACTTAGTACATCGTCACTTAGGTAGGGTGTCAATGGCAACAGATTTGCGCGAATGGCTGCACTGCTATTGTTTGCATTATTCACAAAGGATTGCACAGTTAGTGTGTTCCCTCCATCTATCAATCCTTCCAGTTCGCCTTTTATTGCTTCTATCTCCAATCGTTTTACCAGTACCAATGAATGAAGATGACTAGGTGTGTGAGGAATTCCTTTGTCAATCGGACAAGCTCCTTCACGCGTTATAAAAAGTACATTATTGCTTGATGTTTCAACTAGCAACGGGTCTATTTGCACGGGTAGCACAGGCCAAACACTATTTTCATTATGATGCTCGTAGATGATGGGGTCACAATCATCATCTGGACATATGTAATAATCAGTGTAAGGTGCAGAAATTCCCCAGTCAGTATGGGTAAAGAGATTTCCTGCCGGTGCAGTTTCGTCTTCATCATCTGAGGCCATTTCTCCTTGTCTTAATGCAATTTTTCCATCATCTCCATTGAACTGAACAACTGAAATATTGTACTTACTATTTTCATAAAGACCACACAAAATTTCAAGACCTTGATGATTATTAATTACATCTTCTTGAATACCTTGCGCAATAGTCCCTGCTATAAGGCCGCGGAAATCATTAAGATAAATCTCGTTTGATTCATCATCGCTATCGCTAATCCAAATACCGGTATTCAATTCTTCGAGGTCGCCTGTTCCTTCAAAAATGTTTCGCTCCACTTTGTATCCTGTGCAGCCTACCAGACTTGCTCCATAACCGATAAAGTAATCTTGCTCGTCAATGAAAAATCTGTTTCGGTAGATGGAGGCTTGGTCAACAGCTTTAAGGAAAATTCCCATTTCGTTGCCTCTAAAGATTGTTGCGGTGACAGAAGTGTTGCTAAATCCATCTGCACCAATGGAACGAATGGCAAGCAAG
>JAWXBG010000149.1:0-26480 GCA_034439875.1 Flavobacteriales bacterium | reverse complement strand
GGAAGTTTTTTTTTGGCAATGCGCTGCAGCATCTCGCATATACGAAATGGTCAATGCCGTTTTAGTAGCTGTTGTCTATGCTGAGCCGAGATTACAGATACATAAACCCAAATCAAGCGATAGAAAAATTGCACCCTAATTTTGCCGATGAACGCAGTATTCTATCGCTTAGATTTGAGAATCCCGCACGCATTCTACAAAAATTGCCCTCATGCGTAATGCGGATAAACGGTATAAAAATCTGGCGAGAGCAATTGCTATCTGTGGAGGTTAGCACTTCATAGCGAATCCCAATGCGGATTCTGGGTTGAACCTAAATCTAATCCCATGGCTAAAGCAATGGGCAAGAGAATCATTGGACAAAAAACCCATTCAAAAAAAAACGCCTCACTACGGAGGCGTTTTTTATCTGAATTAAATTCAATTACTGTTTTATAAACTTCGCAATTCCACTTGCATTTCCAGCATCGAGGTTTACGATGTAATTTCCTTTAGCAAGTTCTTCTGCTCCCAAATTAATACGGTGTTTTCCCGCGGTCATTTTTCCTAGTCTTTGAGAACTGATCAACTTACCTTGAATTGAGTACACTTCAAAAGAAATAGGAGTTGTAGAGCTTAGGTTAAACTCCACGTAAGCCTCATTCAGTGTTGGATTTGGATAAACCAAAATCTGAGGCTGAGCACTTACTGGTTCATCAGAAATGCCGTTTGCCAAGAAGTTGTCACTTCTAAACAATCCGCGACCATGAGTACCGGCATATATACTACCCCAATTTTCTGTATCCATATAGCGCTTTCCATCCACCTGCTGTTGACGCAAATCGAAGACAGGTACATATCCCATGCTACCGACGCTGCCCGGAGCTACACCGTTGCACTGTTCCCAGCTATTTCCATTATCGCTCGATCCAAATACACCAAATTCAGTACCCACGATGATTGTTTCACCGGATTCATCCATTACATCAATCACCACTGAATAACATGGCATTTTTTCCATGTCAGTTTCATCTCCTGTGAATTCCCAAATACTTGATCTATCAACTTCTGAAGAACTTTGAGCAGTTGTAGCATTGGTAATTTTCTGAACTTTTCCACCAGAAACCGTTCCATATCCACCAATACTGATAACAAGGTTTTCAGGGTCATTCGGATCAGAAGCTATTCCTGTAACTACACCTCCAGCATTCGGAATCAACTGCACTATGTCCAGATTCTCTTGATCACCTTCAGCCCAAAGTTGATCCAGATTCGATACACGCCACAATCCTCCGCTCCAACTACTGTAGAACATATGTTTACCATCTCGACTGAATTCAAATGTTTTAACACCAGTTGATGGTGCATCATTGATTTTCCACCAATCAGGAGTAGTATTTAAATTGAGGGCTTCGCGAGTAATCCAGATACCATCCGTTCCATAGAAACCGGTAACGAACATACTTGTAAATGTGTCCTGCACTTTGCGCTGTTCATGTACATTTTCATGCACATCTTCAGCATAATGATACCATGTTGTAATCGTTTCAATTTCATCAAAAATTGGAATTTCTGTAAACAAGGTGTCTATATCAACCACAACAATTGTAGAATCTGTGAAGGGTATCCAATTGCCTTCAAACAAAACTGAATCTTCCCAATAAACAGTAACCGTTTCTTCTATGTACGTTTCAAGAATCTCTGTACCAATTTGTATTACTTCAATGTCTACTGAATCTACTTGAGCTTCGAGAGGTTGAGGTCCCAACCACCAATATATTTCATCTTCTAAAACAGGAACTGTGCTTGAAAAAGCAGGTCTAACAATTTCAGCCCAAAAGCGAAGCACATCGCCATCTTCAAGTGTGTACTCAAAAGGGAAGTTCAAATTTCCTGTGAACAGGATCAATGTTGTATCAGTGATATCGTAGTCTTGAGGATTCACTGCGATCACATATTGCTGCGAGTTCATATCTTCAGTATTCTCATAAAGTCTGAACACTGTGTAAAACGGACCAATTTCGTTGGTCTGTGGATTGATAAGATTGATGATATCATTGTCATAAAACATGCCGCCCGCACCGGATGCATCGTAACGAGCAGTGGCTCCAAATTGTGAACAAGCAAATAAAATCGGTGTACCGAATGTCGTGCTAGTCATATCACAGTCAAAACCATCACCACCTTGAAGTTGAATAGCCTGTTGATCAGTGATCATTGGAAAAAACCCATTGTCTACACCCAACATCACAGAGGTTCCATTATCCTGAGAACCACCCATTGCTACATATCCTCCGCTATGTGCAATTCCATAAAATTGAGTCACGTTGTAACCTAGGTTCATTTGCTCAAATGTTATTCCATTGTCTGTGCTTTTGAAGACTCCACCATCAGTACCAATGTACCAATCTCCATTTGGCGCATATTCGAATGTGTGTATATCTGAGTGAACATAATAATCGAATCCACCAAAACCGAAATTGTAGGCAATTTGCTCGGGCTGTTCAGTCTGGCCATCTCTCCAAAGCGTTACACCACCCACATAATATACGTTTGCATCTTCCGGATTTATCCCTAATGTTAGATCATAATAAGATTGACCATTATCGCCAAAAACAGGATACTGATTGTAGAAACTCTGAACATCAGGGTCGTTGGAATTTGGATTAGAGGCTATCCAATCTACAGCCCATGAAGCACCTTTGTTGTTGGAGTAGTATACACCACCCATAAACCCATTGTTGCCATATAGCGCGTAACATTTGTTTGGGTCAGAAGTTGAAATTGAAACGACAACGCGATCCATCGAGTTTGGTAGACCAGTATTGTTGTCCAATTCTGTGAAACTAGAACCACCATCAATGGTCCTGTACAGATTGGCTTGACCAATAGCAACGAGAGCGTATGAACCATCTGCAGACCAAACGATGTCTTGACCTTGTTGATTTGGGAGTCCGCCTACACCCATATCAGGTTCAGACATACCTGGTTCCCAATATCCAACACCTGCCTTGCCTGCGATCCAGATTCTGTTGTCATTATTTGGGTCAGCAGCAAGAGCGTTGATATAAACCCAGCTATCACCTAACGAATGAGCAGAAGTTTCTGTACCGGGTACAATTTCCCAAGTAGCACCAAGGTCGGTAGATCTGTATAAACCCACGCCCACGAATCCACTAGCACCGTCACCACTGATTCCGGATTCGAATATAGAACCTGTGCCTACGTATATGGTACCATCTCCTGTTTGATCCATCGAGCTAATACACATAGCTTTTCCGAAAACATCGAGCGACTCGACACGCGCCCAATTGTTTCCACCATTTGTAGATTTGAACAATCCACCCGAAACAGAACCGGCAAAAACCAAGTTGTTGTCCACAAGAAGAATTGCGCGGGTGCGACCACCTACATTGTCAGGACCCATTTCCCACCAACCCAGGTTGACAGAACGTTCATCCGCATGATTCTGGGAGTAACGATTAACGACTTCCTGCATTTCAAGGAAATCTGAGTTTTGAAATTCTCCGGTTTTAATATTTCCACGGAGCAATTTCATGAACTCTAGTGAATTCAAATAAGATGCGCTTTTAGTATCACTCGAACGCGGTGAATACTCGGCTACCAATTCCTGGTTTCCTGAGCAAGCATAAAATACGGCGAGAGCTACAAGTGCTGTGGCTGCTATTGTAAATTTAAACTTCATAGAACAATATTAGATTACAGGTCATATTTCGAAACGGTGGCCAATTTAGTTCAATAGAACTCTATTCCCACATATCATTTATTCAACTTTCTTGCATTTTTATACTACTCTGAAGCAGTATTTGCTAAATCATGTGTTTTTCAGCATGGTAGGACGACCTTACGAGCGGTCCACTCTCTACATACCGAAAGCCCATCTCCAACCCTACTTGCTTGAAATGATCAAATTTTTCGGGTGTAATAAATTCCACAACCGGCAAATGCGCAGGTGTTGGTTGGAGGTACTGTCCTAGAGTTAGAATATCGACCCCTACAGAACGAATATCCTGCATGGTTTCGATGGTTTCCTCCTCGCTTTCACCCAGACCAAGCATTACTCCAGACTTGGTGCGCATGGAACCTTGCTTTAATCTCAATAATGCCTCAAGACTTCTATCATATTTGGCCTGAATGCGCACTTCCTTAGTAAGTCGACGAACTGTTTCGAGATTATGCGAAACTATTTCAGGCGCCTCATCAATAATCCTTTGAAGGTTCTCCCACTTTCCGGCAAAATCAGGAATCAATGTTTCCATCGTGGTTCCTGGAGAAATTCTACGAACAGCTTTGATGGTTTCAGCCCATATTTGACTTCCTCCATCCGCCAGGTCATCGCGATCTACGGAGGTGATTACCGCATGTTTCACACCCATTAATTTGATTGACTTTGCAACGCGCACAGGCTCAAAAGGATCTGCTACTTCTGGTCTTCCAGTAGCCACTGAACAGAAGCCACAAGACCTTGTACAGACATTTCCCAATATCATGAAGGTGGCTGTTCCTGCTCCCCAACATTCGCCCATATTCGGGCAATTTCCACTTTCGCAGATGGTGTGGAGTTTGTGCTCTTCCACCAAACTCCTTACTTTCTTATAATTTTCTCCTGTGGGGAGTTTAACGCGCAGCCACTGGGGTTTAGGCACCCTCGGTCGCGGTTCAGTGAATTCCTGGGTCATCGATCAATCTTGGTTGTATTTCTTGCCAAAGAAGAAATTTAAATAGAGTGAAATAAACACCTGATGGTTTTTTGCTCCATCAGCATCGAGTTGCAACACCTCCTCCGACATGATTGGTATTCTGTTGGCATAAGCATCAATAGCTACTCCTACTTCGATTCCTTTCAATCCTTCCTTGTAATTTGCATATTCAAAGTTCATCGCGATTTTAAAGAAACCACCTGGATAGAACTTTAGTTCATCGAGGCCCTTTAATCCGCTGGCACGGCCGTAAATATTATCGATGTAATGCTTAGTCGCATCAAATTTTTCTACTTGAATGTATTCGTAGCTTGGTGGATCTGGATATCCAATTTCGAGATACACGGGTTTGGTGAAACCGAGTGAAGGACCGAATTGCCAATTATATCCCACTTGTACTCCGCCTCTTCTGATTTTTTCTGTAATAATTTTTTTTTTACCAAAACTTGGACGCAATATGTAAAAGTTATTGGTCTTTCCGTATAGATAGCTTCGTGCATCGGTACTATAAAAAGGGTTCCAACTCTTGGTTTCCTTCTCATGTTTCATGAAAATAATATCGAGACCATAGAGCCAGACATTGTAAGCGCCCTTATTCCGACCATAAGTTCCAGTAAGACCAAAACCATTGGAATGTATTTGCACTCCACCGTACAACTGTCGATTGTATACAATGGCATCATCAAAAAGCTCACTCTGCGCAGTTCCTGCATAAGACAGGAATCCTGACAGACCTATAAGCATATATGTTTTTATTGATTTCAATGTGGTTGTAAAAATATGATGATATTGTTAAATTCCTACCTCAGATGAACTCTAAAATTGCTCAATTCTTGCCCAAGGCTGGTCCAATTTTATTGGAGATGCCGCTTATTGGGAACCTCTGGGGTAGAATTTGAATACAATTGAAAACAAACATTTCCCCCCAAATGTTTAGAAAATGAGAGAAAGACAGAAATAGGAGACATTTGCACAAACATAATGATATGGAACAGAATTTTGGAATGAGCGTTAGCTATCTAGGAGAACTGCGATGCGAAGGTCTTCATGTAAAAAGTGGCAAAACTGTGTTAACAGATGCCCCGCTAGACAACAATGGCAAGGCAGAGGCGTTTTCACCCTCCGATCTTTTGTGTACATCATTGGCAGCGTGTATGATGACAATCATGGGGATTTCAGCGGAAAGCAAGGGTATCCAACTGGGACTCATGAAAGCCGGAATCGTCAAAACCATGGTGAGCGATCCACGCCGTATAATAGAAATTAAAATCGAAATGCGGATAGAGGACCCAGGTTATTCCGAAAAAGAGATGGATATTCTGAAGCGAGCTGCCCTAACTTGTCCGGTGGCTAAAAGTTTAAATCCAGAAATAATTCAGTATGTGAATTTTACATTCGAAAAGAAACAGAGTTAGTGTGTGCGTTCTTCGACAACCACTTGATCATAGGCCGCACAAGAGGCTTTTCTGCGTTTGCACCCGCTTGCACTGACGATCAAGACGGCCAGAATAAAGAGGACAAGAGTTCGTTTCATTCGAAGATTTTTAAGCGCCTGAATTTAGCGTGTTCAAAAGTAGATCAAGAACCAAGCCCTTGAATGACCTCCACAAGATATTTTCAACAGCCCTTTCACAAAAAAAAATGATCCTTTTGTATTGAAAGTCAGTGGCTACATATTCCAAAGACCATTTCTCCATCTTAAAACAGGGTCAATTTCTCGTATTTTAACATGTTCGTTTCTTGCCCTCTTTTCCTTTCAATATTTATCAGCCCAAGACACCCTAAAAATCGTCTTCGATAACGATTCTCTCCTCAACAAATCATATAAATCGAGACTCTTTTCTACACGAAGCATCCTCGATGAGATAGTGCTCTCCGAATATCGCAGCATTGTGAGTGAAGGCTACTTCGATTCAAAACTCGACACTTCATTTCGATCTAAGACTCTTTTCGTTTCAATAGAAAAAGGAAGAAAAAGCAAGGTATACTTCTCCGGAGTCAAAGGATTGATCAAAGATTCTTCCGATGTTGAATTAAACAAAATACGATCACTTTCAGAGGAAAAACTACGTCAATATGAAAACAATGGTTATCCATTTGCTTCGATCATTTGGAAAGCCGACTATGCGAATGACTCTTTAGTTTTGCGAATGAACACTGAGCCGGGAGCTTTCTTTGCATTCGACAGCCTCATTGTAAAAGGCGAAGGCAAATTACCTGAAAAGTACATTCGCCGATATCTTTCTTTCCGCAAAGGGGATGCCTATGACGAATCTTGGGTAAGAGATGTAGAAAAAAGATTAAGCGAGATTCCATTTGTACGCCCCTTGCGCGGTGCGGAGGTATTGTTCAGGATTCAAAAAGCAGATTGTTACGTTTATGCCGCAAAAAAAAATGCAAATTACTTCAATGGAATTATTGGCATACAGCCCAACGAAACAACGGGAAAAACAAACATTACCGGAGATCTTGAGATTAAACTATTCAATCTCTTCAATTCAGGGGATGAAAGCTATTTGAACTGGCGAAAAATACAGGCTCAAACACAAGATTTGTCGGCCCACCTAATGTTGCCATTTTTGGCGGGATTACCTATTGGTACGGAAGGCAAACTCAACATATTTAGAAGAGATTCATCATTTACAAATCTGAAAACATCTTTGGCCCTCATTCACCTGATGGGGGGCTACAATAGGTTGAGGGTATTTGTGGAAAAGACAGCAACAAATCAATTGACAACCTTCAGCACTGCGGGCAATTTGGCCAATGTAAATGCAACCTTGTATGGTATCGGAATTCGCCACGACAATTTGGACTACCGCTTTAATCCCAGAAAAGGATTTCAAATAGATTTTGAAATTGCCGCAGGCAAAAAAGAAACCTCAAAGGATTCTGAATCTTCTACATTACGAGGGAACTTTCAACAGCATCGAGTGGAGGGTGATTTGGGTTTGTACATTCCTACGTTTAAAAGACAAACTATCTTTTTCAATACCAGAGGAGCATGGTTGATTAGTCCTACTATATATACAACGGAAATGTATCGCATTGGAGGACTGAAGACAATCCGCGGATTAGATGAAGAATCCCTTTTTGCCAGTGCTTTTCTACGGGGTGGTTTGGAATACAGATATCTCCTAGACCAAAACTCACACGTTCTTTTATTTGTCGATCAAGCTTGGTATGAGCGACGGGAGCCGGGCTATTTTGTCACTGATACCCCCTTTGGATTTGGCGCCGGGCTGAGTTTTGAAACGAAAGCCGGAATATTTCTCTTCAATTATGCGCTTGGGCAACAATTCGACAATCCCATTTTGCTCAGAAGTGGAAAGGTGAGTTTCGGATTTCGGAATATTTTCTAAAGGCTCTACCTTCGCTGCAATGGAAATTGTTTACATAGGAATAGGACTACTTTGTGGTTTTCTGATAGCCTGGCTTTTTGCGAAGCTCAATCAAGCCAAAAATTCAGATTCAATAGTGCTTATGCACCCTCTGTATTTGCAGTCTCTCAGAGAGCTTGAAGAAAGCCGTAAACAGATACAAATTCATCAATCTGAAAAGGAAAAGAAGATTGGCGAATTGGCAACAGCGAATGAGCAACTCAATTCGTTTCGCGAAAAACTAACGGGACAAGAAGGCCTGCTAAAGTCCATGAGAGAGCAGCTAGACAAGGACTTCCAAATTCTTGCTAATCGCATATTTGAAGAGAAAACTGAAAAATTCACCCTGCAGAACAAAAATCAATTGGACGTGATACTCGATCCTTTCAAAGAAAAATTGAAAGACTTTGAAGCAAAAGTTGAGAAAGTTTATGGAATGGAAACTGAGCAGCGAATTAACCTTAAAATAGAGTTACAGCGTCTCACGGAGTTAAACAACAAGCTAAGCACCGATGCTCACAATTTGACTGTAGCTCTGAAAGGAGATAATAAAACACAAGGCAATTGGGGTGAGTTGGTTTTGGAGAAAATACTAGAGAGATCAGGATTGACAGAAGGAAATGAATATTTCACGCAGAAGAAATACAAGAGTGTAGATGACAATGAAATCAAACCCGATGTAGTGGTTCACTTGCCCGAAGATCGGCATATTATTATAGACTCAAAGGTGAGTTTGCTTTCCTACGAAAGTTATGTTGCAACTTCGGATGATGAAGAGCGCAAGAGGTTTGAAAAAGCGCATCTCGAATCTGTAAAAAGTCACATTCGTTTGCTGGGTGACAAAAAATACGAAACAGCTCAAGGACTGAACACACCTGATTTTGTTTTACTTTTTATGCCCATTGAAGCTGCGTTTTCCATAGCACTTCAAGCAGATCCGCAGCTCTTCAATGTAGCTTGGGAAAAAAGAATTGTAATTACCTCTCCTACTACTTTGCTTGCTACATTGAGAACGGTAGCATCGATCTGGACGCAAGAAAAACGCACCCGCAATGCCGAAATGATTTCGACAGAGGCTGGTAAGCTCTATGAAAAATTTGTAGGTTTTACAGAAGACATGATTTCTATTGGCCGAAAACTAGAGCTCGCGAAAGAGGACTATGAAAATGCCATGAGAAAACTGAGTACCGGCCCCGGCAATTTGGTACGCAAGACGGAACAAATGAAACAAATGGGAGCAAAAACGGTTAAGACTGTGAACTCGAAACTTGTGGAAAGATCGTTTTTAGAATCCGAAGAAAACCACACCGAAGCCCCCTCCAATGAAAGTTAATTATATCGCAATATGGATTAATCGTGCAACCTTTGCTCTTGCGATCGTTTTCACCACATCCTGCAGCACCTACTCACCTGTCAGTCAGTCTTCGTATAGATATCTGTACGATTACGATTCAAGTCCTCTTCATCCAGGGTATGTTGTTTATCATCTGGATGATACCCTTACTCAAATATTCTTTCGTGTACACACCTCTGAACTTTTGTATACACGCACGGCAGCAGATCAACCTTTTAGAGCACAGTTAAAGCTTTCGTGGACAAAAGATGGATCGTTTGCCGATAGTTTGCTTTTTGAAGACACCAGAAGTTCAGATGGAGAACGCTGGCTTTCGGGTAACTTCAACCTCAATGTTCCGTCAGGACAAGCGATGCAATTAGAAGTTTCGATGCTAGATGTCAAAAGACTCTCAGAGCAATCTATCATATTGACAGTAGACAAAAAAGACAACTATGTATCACAGAATTTTTTGCTAAAAGATGCCAGCACTGGAGCCATACTTTTCAATAATTTTTCAGCCGAAGGAAGAGAACTTCAAATAATTTCCGATCGCAATATGAGCGGCGATATAAAAGTCCTTCATGATCCGACACAAACCAAATTACCTCCTCCACCCTTCTCATCCGTCATTCCGGAGTTGCCTGGAGTCGAAGAAATGACACTTTTTCCAATGAGAATAGATTCCGCAAATAATGGCCATCCCATATTCAATACACTGAAAGGGCGTTATGTAATTTGTATAGGAAACGATCGGAGAAATGGAAAAACGATTACTGTAGCGGACAAATTTTACCCGGAAGTAGCATCGGTGAACCAATTGATTTATCCGTTGAGATATGTTACGAGTAAAGTAGAATACGAGTCGATAGAATCCAATTCAGATCCCAAGAAATTAATAGACAACTTTTGGATTGAATGCTCGGGATCCAAGGAAAGAGCCAGAGAATTGATAAGGGTATATTACAACCGAGTAAAAGAAGCCAATTACTACTTCTCGAGTTATACAGAAGGATGGAGAACAGATCGCGGGATGGTTCACCTTATTTTCGGCCACCCAAATTCGATAAGGCGCACTGACGATTCAGAAACGTGGATATATGGAGAGGAGGGTAATATTTCTTCGGTTTCTTTTGTGTTTCGAAGAGTGAATTATGGGTTTTCAGGTAATGTTTACACCTTGGTACGAGACCCAATGTTTCGCAGCCATTGGGAAAGAATGGTTACAACATGGAGAAATGGACGAGTTTATAACGAATGAGAAAAGAATAGTATGCCATTTGATCGCAAAGAAAAAACAGGACTCCTGACCGGATTGAGACCGCTTATTGAAGCTCTCAGATCAGGCAGGCAGATTGATAAAGTTCTGATACAAACAGGGCTGAAAGGTGACCTATATCAGGATGCAATGCAGGTAATAAAGGAACATGATTTGGTGGTCCAATATGTACCTATCGAAAAGTTGGATCGATTGACAAGAAGCAATCACCAAGGGATCATAGCCTTGATTTCGCCAGTGGATTTCTACGATTTGGGCGAAATCCTCGAAAAACTCGAAAGTTCATCTACTGTAGAATCCTTTCTAATGCTCGATGGAATCACAGACGTCCGCAATTTTGGGGCTATTTGTCGATCTGCGGAGTGTTTTGGAGTGAAGAATATTATCATTCCAGACCAGGGAGGAGCTCGCGTAAGCGAAGACAGTATGAAAACTTCGGCAGGAGCGCTTGTTCATTTGAAACTCTGCAAGGTGCACAATTTGGTAGATGCCATTTATCTCCTCCAACAATATGGATATGAAACCATTGCCTGCACAGAAAAAGCGGCTGATGCATTGGCAACTTTACAAACGCCTACGAAGTGGTGTCTTGTAATGGGTTCGGAGGAAAAAGGAATATCTACACAGATTATCAAACGAGTCAATCACCTCGTACAAATACCAATGACAGGGCGCACAGAGTCTCTAAATGTTTCAGTTGCTGCTGGAATAGCTGTATATTCCTTAACAAATAAGTAATAATCAGCCTTTTATTATTGGTTCTCAAGTGTCTTGCGCGCCCAGAATTTTGATGCGTTTTTATGCAAAAAAATGGCTTTCTTTTACGATATTTGCATTTTGGCGTTTGTGCCAGTTTCCATCCTAAACAATACATTCTAAAACAACCAATTGACATGAAGGCAATTTTTATGATGACCCGTGTAGCACTCTTCACATTTGTTCTCAGCCTAGGATTCAATTCTTCTGCTCAGGTTCCAGAGCCTGTGAAGGAAGGAGATCGCGTTCTATTCGTAGAAATCAAGGATATGGATGAAGATAGTTATGCCGTTCTCACCACCGCTTTGAAAGACAACCCGATGTTTCAAATCAAACAAGTCTGTGTTCCTGCAGGCGTTTTGATGCTCACCATTCCCGCTACCAATAGCAAAACGTTGGAAGAAAATTTCATCCAATTTGCTGATATTGCTAGAAATAAAGCCGAATTAGAAAACGCTCAAATACTCGCCGAGTATGATGAAGCAGCCTTTTTAAACCGTTGTAAGCAATTCCGAGCCGGACAATAATCCGATAAGAAAACAATTGCTTACTCACGTTTCGTAGAGTTCAATAATCATTCATAGTAGTCAGTTTCAAATAATGAATTCAATTCAATTAAGATCTTGGGGTCTTGCGCTTGCTGTGCTGTGCACCGCGTTGTTCGCAAAAGGCCAACTGACTGTAGATATCAGTCAGACTCCTGAAGAAATGATCCAAAACCTTGTTGGCGATGGAGTCGAAATCCTCAACGTTTCTGTATCCGCTGCCGATAGCACGGTGAGCTATTACTACAGCGTAGGAACCGAATTAGGGTCAAGCGAAGGATTACTCATGTCCACAGGAAATGTATTCAATGCAATAGGACCCAATAACTCCAGCGGACTTCCGCTCCTCAATGGCACCACCTGTTTAAATTGTGGTCTTTTCGATAATAATTTTCCCGGTTGCGAACTTCTCGAACTCGCTCAAGATAGGGAGACATTTGATTGTACCAGCATTGAATTTGATATCATACCTCAAGGAGATAGTTTAAGATTTGAGTACACTTTCGCATCTGAAGAATACAATGAGTGGGTAGGATCTCCTTTCAATGATGTATTTGGATTTTTTATCTCCGGGCCCAATATTGGAACCGATGTAAACATTGCACTTATTCCTGGCACCAGCAATCCAGTGGCGATTAACACCGTGAATGGCTTGCCACTGAATCCTTACAACATCTATTACTACAACAACCAAAATCCACTCGGACAATTCATTCAATTCGATGGATTCACTATCAATTTGGCTGCCGAAGTAGGCGGACTCATTCCTTGTGAAACCTATCATTTGACGCTGATGATAGCCGATGCTTCAGACAGAGTTTACGATTCAGGTGTCTTCATCAACGCAATTGAGTCTAACCCAGTAAATGTGGTTACGGCAACTGCAGGCGGACTTGACTTTATGATTGAAGAATGTAACGATGGAATCATCACTTTTTCTCGCGATGATGTTTCGCCAAATCCTCAAGATGTTATCTACTACATCGGCGGTACTGCAACAAATGGCATAGATTACACTCCAACGCTTGGTAGCGGTTTACCGCTCGATCCGATTGTGATTACAATTCCTTCCAACGAAAGTTCTGTGAGCATAGATATTACAGCCGTAGCAGATGGAATTACAGAAGGTCAGGAATACATCACTATTTATCTCACAAACCCACTTTGTAATTCAGAAAACATTCTGGACTCAGTTATTTTTTATATCAACGATCTACTCGAAGTAAGCATAGATCCCGATACGAGTGAGATCTGTTTAGGAACATGTGTAGTGCTTACGGGTACCGCCATTGCCGATGGTTTGGCCACATTTGAATGGTCGCCACTCATCGGTTTAACGGACACGAATACGCTTACACCAACTGCTTGTCCACTTGCAACTACCATGTACTATTTGACCTCCACTGTTTCAGATTGCACTGCAATGGATTCGTCATTGGTAATAGTAAATTCTCTTACACTTGAAGTAGACTCCAGCAACGATGCTTGCGAAACATCTAGCACCGGAAGCATTGATTTGACGGTTTCAGAAGGTATCGAGCCTTACACTTATGATTGGAGCGGCCCCGACGGTTTTGAATCCGATACCGAGGATCTTTCCTCGCTGTTACCCGGAGCATATTGTGTTGTTGTAACAGACCAAACCGGATGTATTGGTGAGATCTGCGTTACCATCATTCAAACCGAAGAACTCATCATTACTTCAGAAACAATTCCGTTGTACGGTTGTGGTTTTCCAATTTCTTGTTTCGGTGAATGCGATGCCAGTATTGATGTTGAGAACAGCGGTGGCATTGAACCTTATGAATATGTTTGGACAGGACCTAATGGATTTACATCTGATACTCAAGATATAATAGGAATTTGCGCAGGTTCATACACACTCACAATTACCGATGCAGTAGGATGCACATTGATTGATTCATACAACATCACTCAACCATTGGCACTGAGCATCCAATTGATAGGACAGATTGATGTTCTATGCAATGGAGAACAATCTGGTTCGGCAACGGTGGATGCGCAAGGTGGTTGTCCTCCGTATACTTATGTGTGGAGCCATGATCCTCTTGAAACCGGACCCACTGCAGATGATTTACCAAGTGGAACATTTACAGTTCTCGTGTCAGATCAAAACGGATGCAGCAGCGATGACTCTGTAACTATTATTGTAGGAGAACCTCAGGCACCACTTGCTGTGATTATTGATGAAGTTGGTATATATCCCGGCGGATTCAACGTTTCTTGTCCAAATGCATCTGATGGATATGTCAACATTTCCATTTCGGGAGGTACACCGAGCTACTCCGTTTCATGGTTCAATCAAAACGGTATCCTCTTATCGACCAACCAGGATCTATCGGCTGCTCCATGTGGAAACTACACACTACTTGTATCCGACGAAAATGGATGTCAAATTGCACAAGCCTTTACCCTTACTTGTGTTCCTGAAATAGAGATAGAGTTTACAACTGTGCCAAACCCTTGTGCAGATCCGAATTCGGGTCAAGGCTCCATTACACTAACATCCGTAACAGGCGGACATGGCGGTCCATACACCTTCGAATACAATGGTCCTAGTTGCAATACTTGTAACACTCAAGATATCTCGAACATAAATTCCGGAGTCTACAACTTGATTGTAACTGATGCTCTGGGCTGCACCGAAGAATTTACGATTACAGTAGGCAACAATGATCTTTTCGTTGCCAATGGCATAACCACTCCTGCATCTTGCTTTGGTGTTTGTGACGGAGTAATTGATGTATCAATGAATCCTGCAGGTACATACGACTACGAATGGTACAACGAAAGCGGCGTACTTATTTCTACGAATGAAGATGTTTCAGGTCTGTGCTCCGGAGAGTACACCGTACAAATCACAGCAGAAGGTTGCTCCGGTTTCTTCCTATTCGTTGTTTCAGAGCCACAGAGCATTCAAATTGATGTGACCTCGGCCATTCCTCCGGGGTGTTTTGGGCAGAATAACGGATCAATAGATATAAGTGTTTCAGGAGGTTCAGGCGGATATACTTTCGAGTGGTCGGCACCGAATGGATGTTTCTTGGTGAACATCAACGATGAAGACCAACAAAATTTATATGAATGCTGCTACACGGTAGTTGCAACAGATTCTGATGGGTGTAGTGCCGAAGAAACTATTTGTCTTGATGCACCAAACATCATGGATATCGATGTAGAAGTGAGTCTTTACAACGGAGGGTACAATGTGTCCTGCAATAGCGAAAACGATGGTCAGATAAGTGTGTTTATCAATGGAGGAACTCTGCCTTACACATACGATTGGAGTGATTGCAGTGACATTGACAACATCGATGAAAATGGATCTATCCTTTCAGACCTTCCTGCCGGCACATATTGTGTTCAAGTGTTCGATGATAATGGATGTTTGGCCACCACAACAGTTACACTTACCGAACCACTTCCTATTGAAGACGGTGGGAATGTTTCGGATTACAATGGATTTGGAGTGTCCTGTTTTGGTGGAAGCAATGGCTGGATCGCACCAGACTTTACGGGAGGAATTGGACTTTTAGATATTGACTGGATCACAGGAAATATCGGAAGTAACAACGCCAATGCCGACACACTTTTCAATTTGTCGCCAGATACCTACACGGTTGTAGTAACAGATGTAAACTTCTGTTTGAATACCTTTATCTATGTCATTACAGAACCAACGGAACTTCAGGCGAATTTGGATTTTGTGCAGGAAGTTTCTTGTTTTGGATCGGATGATGCAAGCATCGCAGTGAGCGCTCTAGGAGGTGTGCCAGATTATACTTACAACTGGATTGATGAAGACGGCAATCTATATTCAGGAAATGTGATCGGGCCTCTAGGTTCAGGACTTTACGAACTTACGGTGAGCGATCTGAATGGATGTACAGATACATTGTCGGTAGTGGTGAATGATCCTGAGCCATTTGTAGCGAACATCACTGCAAATGTGCCTGGTACTATTTATTCCTTGAATTGTTTTGGTGATAGCAATGGCGAACTAAGTTTAGATATTGTTGGAGGTATTCCCGATTTCACTTTTGAATGGTCTGATGAGGACGGAAATATTATTAGCACGGAATCGAGTATTGCCAACTTACCTTCAGGCGAATATTGTGTAACAATTACTGATAGTGATGGATGCACGGCTTCATCCTGTTATGAAATAACAGAACCGGAAACACCCATTGTCATTACGTCAGTTGTTAGCTCATATCCAGGTGGATTCAACATCTCGTGTTTCGGAGCGTGCGACGGATCAATTGATCTTACTGTAAGCGGAGGGGTTGCTGATTACACATATCAGTGGAATCCTGATCAACAAGTTTCTGAAGATATCGTAGACGTGTGTGCACAATTTTACGAAGTGCTTATCACAGATGCCAATGGTTGTGAAGTGCTTCTGGATTTTGACCTCACCGAACCATTGCAGTTGAATCTCAATACAGATGTTTCAAGCTACAATTGTGGATTCAATGTTTCTTGTTTTGAAGCATGTGATGGAAGTATCGAAGCAAGTGCATCAGGAGGAACTCCAGGATATGTATTCAGCTGGATAGAGCTTGGGCTCGGCGATGTAAGCTTTGTGGAAGATTTATGTGCCGGAAATTATACCGTTTGTGTAACCGATGCTTTAGATTGTCAAACGTGTGAAGTAGTAGAAATAACAGAGCCGGATCCTTTGCAATTTAACACGTCTCAAGTAGACGACTGTGCAAGTTCTTCCCTCTTTTGTGCAAACCTGCAGGGCGGATGTGAGCCATACGATTATACTTGGTCAGATGGAAGTACCGGTGATTGTATCACTACCACAGAAGATGGAGATTATAGTGTGGAAGTAACTGATAGTAACGGTTGTTCTGCAAATTTAACTTTTGAAATTGTAGTACCGGAAATTCTATCAGCAACATTTATTTCTACGGACGCAGATTGCGGATTGTGCAATGGTACATATACCATAACGATATCAGGTGGTACTGAGCCATACAACGTTGGTGGCCCCTTAGTTGGCACCGATCTGTGCTCCGGTACTTATGCCATAACCATAACAGATGCCAACGGATGTGTAGAACAATTGGACATTGAAATTGGCGGTCCGGATCCTTTTGATATTGCGATTACAGGCAGTGACCTAAATTGTTTTGGTGATAATACAGGATCCGTTAGTCTCTCCGTAGTTGGAACACAAATAGCCTCTATCACTTGGATAGATGGAAATGGAAATGATGTAGGTTCGGGTAGCGCTCTGAATAACCTTGCAGCCGGAACATACACTGCCACTTGGACAGATGTAAATGGATGTACTGGAACAGAGACTGTGAGTATTGGTCAACCTTCCGAAATCATCATCAACGGAACAAGTCCACTTTTTGACAATGGCTTCAATATATCGGTGATCAGTGGCAACGACGGAAGCATCGATACAGATGTTCAGGGTGGAACACCGGGATATAATTACACCTGGACTGGACCTGCTACACTATCAGATACCACAGCATATCCCGACAATTTACCCGCTGGCACATACACCCTAACTGTTACAGATGCGAACGGTTGCAGCAAGGATACTACTTTCATTCTTACACAACCTGAAACACTTGATTTCCCGACAGGACTTTCTCCCAATGGCGATAATCAAAATGATTCATACGTTATCATAGGAGTAGAAGGGTTTCCGAACAACACGTTTAAAGTGTTCAATAGATGGGGTAATCTAGTGTATGAAAAAGATGGATATGCCAACGAATGGTATGGACAGAATACAGATGGAGAAGACCTAGCAACGGGAACCTACTTTGTTATTTTCAAAGCAGGAGAAAGAGAATTCAATTCATACGTTGACTTAAGAAGATAAACAACATGAAAAATCAAGTACTAACACCTTTCAAAAGTCTACTGATGAAAAAACTATTGGCTTTTTCGATGTTGCTTTCAATCTCTGCCTTTGCCATTGGTCAACAAGAATTAATGATCAGTCAATACATGTTCAATGGCTTGGTGCTAAATCCTGCTTATGCCGGAACTCATCCATATTGGAGTACCAGTGTTTTGCACCGAAGTCAATGGGTTAATTTTGATAAAGCACCTGTTACACAAACCTTGTGTATTGATGGACCGATAGCCAAAAGGAAGCTCGGTTTAGGTTTCACCTTGAGTAATGACAAAATAGGAATAACCAGGCAAATGGAAGCAGGCGCCAATCTTTCCTACAAGTTATTCTTGGGTTCGGGAAATCTCAGTTTTGGCTTGCGAGCAAGTGTGGCTAGCTACAATGCTGATCTCACCGATGCGAAAATTTGGGATGCAGGTGACCCTGTTTATCAGAACAATATACAAGGCGAGATGATACCCAAAGTGGGTTTTGGAGCTTACTACTACACCACAAAATGGTATGCTGGATTTTCAGTGCCCGTCGTATATGCCGCAGATCAGAATATCATTCCAGACAATTCAGATCTCAACAGATACTTCACCAATCACATGTATTTACATGCCGGATATGTATTTGAACCCTCACTTACATTGGCTGTAAAACCCAGTGTATTGGTAAAATACGAAGCCGGAGCACCGGTTGAAGTTGATATCAACTGTAACCTAATGTTCTTTCAAAAATATTGGCTTGGTGTAGGATATAGAACTGGTGATGCCTTGGTAGCTATGGCGGAATGGAATATAACACCTCAGTTTCGATTGGGCTATGCTTACGATTACACACTTACGGACATTGCCGACTACAGCAGTGGCTCACATGAAGTAATGCTCGGATTTGATTTTGGAAAAGACGTAAGTCTTAAAACACGCTCTCCTCGTTACTTTTAATTTAAGAGAACCATGAAATTACTTTTCACCCGAATACTGTTCTCCATTTTTACAGCCGGCATTTTAAGTAGCTGTGCTTCTATGTACATTAAAAATGGAAAGCAAGCATATCAGGACCTTAAATACCAAGATGCCATTTGGTATTTTGAAAAAGGTCTCACCAAAAAGGACGATCCACAAGCACGTAGAATGTTAGCTGAATCATACGTGATGGTGAATAATGTAGAGAAAGCGAAAGAGAACTACGCCTTAACAACTGTTTATACCGACAATACTGATGAGGACCGTATACGTCAGGGAAAAGTCCTTATGTCGCAGGGTCTATATGATGATGCATCAGCGATCTTTGAAGGAGTATTGTCTAGAGATCCATCCAATAAAGTTGCGAAAGAACTACTTGAATCATGTGAGAAAAATGAAGACTTCAAAGCAGATTCCCTTTTTTATACTGTATCTCCGTTGAATATTCCCGGTGCGCTGGCCACCTATTCTGCGAGTCCATATAACGGTGGACTTATTTTCTCTGCACCTAGCGAAAAAGGTGACAAAGATCCATACACCAATAAGGCATTCACTGACCTTTATTTCACAAAAAACAATGGTGGCACTTGGACTGCACCTGAAGCCTTAAAATCGATCAATAGCGCGTATCATGATGCAGCCGCTGTTGTATCTCCTAATGGAAGTACCCTTGTAATTACAAGAAGTTTTTCATTGAAAGGTGGAGCGCTTGCGGGCAACACAAAAAACGTTTCGAACACACAGTTATACATGAGTCGTAAAGGCAGCGATGGGAACTGGGGCAAACCTGAGTTGATGCCCTTTAGCGATCCCAAAAACATGTATGCTCATCCCTCCTACTCTGTCGATGGCAGTACCTTGTATTTCAGTTCAGATAAAGAAGGCGGGTATGGAGATATGGACTTATACTCCATTGCTGCAAGTGGCAGTGGATGGGGGGCGCCTGTGAATCTTGGTGCATCCATAAACTCGAAAGGAAATGAATTGTTTCCTGTCACCTTAGGCAACGATACACTCTACTTTTCAAGTGATGCACAACAGTCTTTAGGAAAGATGGACATCCTTTATTCGGTGAAACAAGCCGGTGTATGGTCGGAACCACAACACATGAGTTATCCGATCAATTCAGAGCGCGACGATTTTGGATTGGTTTGGAATGATGATCGCAAGTCGGGATATTTCACTTCATCCCGTTCCGGTGGTGATCTCATTTACTCGTTTACGTATGAAGTACCCCTATTAATATACAAAGGTTTAGTTTCAGGTCAGAAAAGCCTGTTGCCATTGGGTGGTGCTAAAATCACAGTGAAAAATCTCACTGATGGAACCGAAGATATATATTACTCAGATGGAAACGGAGAATATGATGTAGAGTTGATGCCGGGTAAAGATTACCAATTCCTCACCGAACTCGACGGTTATTTTAATGTCAGTGATCAGGTGAGTACAAAAGGAAAGCGCACTTCTGAAGACATTAATAAAGTTACTGAGTTGAATGAACTCATTGTAACTGATCCTGGAGATACAGCGGAAGATACTGGCAAAACAGAAAATGGAAAAGACTCCAAGGGCATTGCCATTGGCAAAGATTCCAAAGACAATAAAAATGGCAAAGATTCTAAGAATGGTAAAGATTCTAAGAATGACAAAGATTCTAAGAATGGCAAAGATTCTAAGAATGGCAAAGATTCTAAGAATGGTAAAGAT
This sequence comes from Flavobacteriales bacterium, assembly GCA_034439875.1. Taxonomy (GTDB): domain Bacteria; phylum Bacteroidota; class Bacteroidia; order Flavobacteriales_D; family Sanyastnellaceae; genus JAWXBG01. Next base: position 5,919 of record JAWXBG010000149.1, on the reverse strand, counting down.
TCTAAGAATGGCAAGGATTCAAAGGATTCTAAAGATGGAAAAAATGGAAAAGAAGGTGGTGGATCAAACAAAGATTCGAAGGGTATCTATGATATACCAAACATATATTGGGACTACAACAAGTGGGACATCCGTCGCGAATCTGAACCTTATTTAAATGATCTAGTAAAGCTCTTCAAGGACAATCAACAAGTTCGATTTGAAATACACAGTCATACAGATTGCCGAGGTAGCAATGAATATAACATTGATCTCTCCAACAAACGCGCAGATGCTGTGATCGGTTATTTGGCGGCTAAAGGAGTACCAAAAAACATTATGACCAGTAAAGGTTTTGGGGAATCAAAGTTGCTGAATGAATGTAAAGATGGGGTAGATTGTGCTGAGACCAAACATCAAGAAAATCGCAGAACTGAATTTATCGTAACGGCCAAGAAATAATAACAATATTATTTATTGAATAGTCCATGCTGTATTTTGCATGGGAAGTTTGTAGCAGGTAATGCGCTATAGTATCTTGTAATCATAAATAGTAAATGACATTCGAGTAGCTCTTATAGGACCATAGAGTTAAACGGAATTGGACTTGACTCAGCCGAGATGACAGATACATATACGACATTAAACTGCGGCTTTCGGGGTAAACAACATCGCCACAAATGAGGGTAGCATTGCTCTCGGAGATCCAAGTGAAAGCAATGGTCATGACGCTATTGCAGGCGGTGAACTTTGTGTTTCTGATGGTTGGCTTCGATAGCCCTCGAATATAACCTCTACTCACAATCCGACTACACAATCACTCTAGGGAAAGGGGTAAGTTCCAGAGGCACGCACCCAACCAACAACATTAGCAATTCCATGATGGTCGCTTTCGGAAGCAATGTGCCAACATTATTTGTAGGAGGCGCCAATGGAGTCGGAACTTAAAGCAATGTAGGTATTGCGACATCCTCACCTGCTGCTCGGTTCATATAAATATCCCCCCCCAAAAAAAACTCTCTCCCCGCTCCCAAAAGCTCGCTCTCGAAGCGGGCGCCTCATCATCCAATGCATTGGAAGATGTTGCACCTAAGGAGCTTCTAGTAGAAATTCATAAAAAAAAACTCCACGTCCAGGCCATTCTGTGAATGGAATTGACTTTTTTCTCCTCACGGACAAACTGTTCCATACACTCCAATAAATGAAAGCAAATCGGTGATTCCAACCACGCCATCATCATTTAAATCGGCAGGACAGTCGTTGTTGCAAACAGGGAATCCACAATTCCCATTGTCGACCGTTGCCGCAGGGTTGTAATTGGTTGCCTGTGGATAAGTGCATCCGGGTACTCCACATGATATGACTTCAATATTGGAAGAATAAGTAGTAGACCCATTAGTGCTAGAAGCCGTCAGCGTAACGGGATAGGTACCCGCATTCAAGAAACAAATATTCGCTGGGTTCTGGGCTCCGGAAGTACTTGTGGTTGCACCGGCAAAAGTCCAGGACCATGAAGTAGGAACTCCTGAACTTTCGTCAAAAAAATTGATGCATTGACCCAAACACAACAATTGATCATTCGAAGAAAAAAACGCTTGAGGCACTAGGATAGCCGAAGGACAGCAGCTACCTCCCTGCGAAAGACTCACCGTTTCATCATTCCAACAATTGTATTGCGAATCGAATAAAAACAAAGTGCCAACAAAAGTATCCGTAAAATATTCCGCAATTTGAATTGAAGTATTGCATCCCCCTTGATTGCCGGTACCACAGCTATAACCGCAAATTATAAAGGGATATCCATTGGCATCGGTAAAGGTTACCGGAGGAGCAAAAAGAATATCTGTAATGCCAGGAGCAACACCACTAATGGTAGTATTAGTTACGCCTTGACCACAGTTGTCATTTTCACCAATATATCCGGCATAAAGAACCTCGGTCACATTTCCCACATAAGGTCCGGTGATGTGCACTTCAACAGCTTCATAGGTGCATATTCCGATTTTCATATTCGGAATATTCAAATCACAATTGATGGTGAGAACACCTCCATCGTAATTGGAATAGACCATCACATTTCCATTTGGGCTGCATGTTTGTGCCTTCATAGAAATAACAATAAAAAAAATAGCAAAGGAAGAAAGTAGCGTTTTCATGTTTCGATAATTTGAAGCAAGATAATACTCAATCCAACAACGATTATATTTCATTTACAAATAGTAGTCGAAATACCGCTCATCACTATTCTCAGACAATTTGCCGTATAGACAGATGTTCAAACCATGTGTTTGAATACATTTGGTCAACCTTTACCCATACAAAATATGAAAAAATTCGTCCCAATCCTTTTGTGGCTTTCGCTCGGCTTTTACAGTAATCTGAATGCTCAAAAGAAAGTAAATCCGCCCATAGAGCCTGAATTCAACTCAGGTATGTTCTCGGCCCTATCTTTTCGATCCATTGGTCCGGCAGTGACTTCCGGTCGAATTTCCGACTTTGCGATGAATCCCGTGAATCAAAACGAATATTACATAGCATCTGCTTCCGGAGGAGTATGGAAAACCACCAATTGGGGAACCACATTCGAACCCATTTTCGATGGCGAAGGTTCGTATTCTATCGGCTGCGTAAGTATAGATCCATCTAACCCCGGCACTGTGTGGGTTGGCTCAGGCGAAAACAATAATCAGCGCTCCGTAGCATATGGAGATGGCGTTTACAAAAGCGAAGACGGAGGCAAATCATGGAAAAACATGGGTTTGAAAGATTCGGAACACATTGCCGAAATACTGATACATCCCACCAACTCAAGCATAATATTTGTAGCGGCATACGGACCGGTATGGAGGGAAGGAGGTGATAGAGGTGTCTACAAATCTGTAGATGGAGGAACAACATGGACCTGCGTAAAATCAGTGAGTGCATACACCGGTTGCAATGACCTTGTAATGGATCCGAGGAATCCGGATGTCCTTTATGCTGCATTTCACCAGCGTATGAGAAAAGTTCATACATACATTGGTGGTGGACCCGAATCAGCCATTTATAAATCTACCGATGGAGGCAGCACTTGGAAAAAAATTGAAGGTGGCTTACCCTCAGGAGACATTGGAAGGATAGGACTCGCCATTAGCCCTGTAAATCCCGATATTCTGTACACAGTAGTGGAAGCAAAAGACGGTGCAGGAGGAGTTTACCGTTCGAGCAACAGAGGAGCAAGCTGGGAAAAAAGAAGCAGCTTCTTTACAAGTGGAAATTATTACCAAGAAATTATTTGTGATCCCACATTAGTAGATCGGATATTTATAACAGACACTTATTTCAAGGTGAGCCATGATGGTGGGAAAACATTGGTTAACGTTGGAGAAATAAATAAACACATCGACAATCATGCAATTTGGATTGATCCGAAAGACCGGAATCACCTCATTGCAGGTTGCGACGGAGGTGTGTATGAAACTTATGACTTTGCCAGCACTTGGAACTTTAAAGCGAATCTGCCGGTCACTCAATTCTATAAAGTTTCTACTGATAATGCATATCCGTTTTATCATGTGCATGGAGGAACACAAGATAATCTCAGCATGGGTGGACCTTCCAGAAGTACTTCCGCAAATGGCATCGTCAATTCGGATTGGTACGTTACTTCCACTGGAGATGGATTTGAAACACAAGTAGACCCAACGAATCCGGACATCATCTATGCTCAAAGTCAGTATGGAGGATTAAACCGCTTCGATCGTAAGAGTGGACAGTTTTTATCCATTCGGCCCATAGAAGGCTTGAACGAACCGGCATACAGATGGAATTGGGATGCTCCCCTACTGATAAGTCAGCACAGTCATACAAGATTGTATTTCGGAGCCAACAAACTTTTCAAAACAAACGATCGCGGCGACAATTGGGAACTAATTAGCCCAGATTTAACTAGGCAGATCGATCGCAATAAAATTGAAATCATGGGCAAGGTTTGGTCTGTGGATGCCATTGCCAAAAACGGAAGCACAGATATATACGGACAGCTTACAAGTATTGCTGAATCAAAGTTTGATGAGAATATTATTTGGGTAGGAACAGATGATGGATTGATACACCTGACTGCTGATGGAGGAAAAAATTGGAAGAAATTTGACAACCTTCCGGGAGTACCGAATATGAGTTATGTGCACCAAATTATCGCATCATTGCACGATAAAAACACAGCATACGTTTGCTTTAATCACCATCGCTATGGAGATTTTAAACCTTATGTTCTAAAGACTACTGACGGAGGAAATACTTGGTCAAAGATTCAATCTGATTTACCTGAGCGAGGAAGTGTTTATTCAATAGCAGAGGACCATGTAGATCCACAACTTCTTTTTGTTGGAACCGAATTCGGAGTTTTCTGCTCTAAAAATGGAGGTAAAAACTGGTTCCAGTTGAAATCAGGACTTCCTACCATTGCAGTAAGAGACATTGAAATTCAAAGGCGCGAAAACGACTTGGTTTTGGGAACATTCGGTAGAGGTTTTTACATCCTTGATGATTATACCCCACTTCGCAATGCTACCAAATCAGAATTTGATAAACCTGCAGTGATTTTCCCTGTGAAAGAAAGTCTAATGTTTATTGAAAGTTATCCTGTTGGACTTCGCAGCAAGGGACATTTGGGTAGCAGTCACTATACTGCTTCGAATCCGCCGGTTGGAGCGGTCTTCACATATCACCTTAAGGAAGACATTCTCACTTTGAAAGAAAAAAGAAAGAAACTAGAAAAAGAAAAAACTGAAAAAAAGGAAAAGGTATTTTATCCATCCATAGACTCACTTCGGATGGAAGACAATCAAGCGGATCCTTATCTTCTCTTCACAATCGTGTCTCAAGATGGAGATGTAGTTAGGCACTTGAAAGCCCCTGCGAAAAAAGGCATGAATAGAATTACTTGGGATTTCAGAGCGGGAGTACCTGCGCCTGTAAATAACAGATACACGCCAGCACCCGACGAGCTTTTCGGTGGTCCAGAAGTAGGTCATCTTTGTCTGCCTGGCACCTACTCCATTTTCGTTTCAGCTTTCGAAGACGGACAACTTCGCAAGCTGACAGAACCGCAGAAATTTAGTTGCAAACTCTTAGACAATTCTACGCTGGATATAGATATGGAAGCCAACGTAAACTTCTACGAAAAGGTAACCGAACTTCGCAAGGCTATGAGTGCATTAACTGCAATTCACTCCGAAATGAATGACCGTATTGCAAATGCCAATCAGGCTATGTTGGATATGCCGGCTCGTGCGGAGGGGATTTTGGCCAAAACTGCGCAACTGCGCAGCAAACTTCAAGAACTGAACCTTAGCATCAATGGAGATGCGAGTAAAGCCCGTCGTGAATTTGAATCCAGCCCTTCCATAAATGATCGCGTCTCGGGTATTATAGGTTCTATTTGGTCGTCGACAGCAAAAGTACCCGGCACATATAAAAAATCGTATGACATTGCATTCGACGAATTTGAAAAAGCATTGGCAACATTGAAACAATTAGATCAAGAACTCACTAACATTGAAGCCGAACTTGAAATGAACAATGCTCCATACACACCGGGTAGATGGCCTTTATTGACTAAATAACACTCATGTTATGCCAATTCTGCTTGTTAAATGGTCCATTCTGTATCGCGCGTTGGCAGTCTGTTTTGGACAATACGCTGCAGAATCTTGCATGCATGAAGTGGTAAATGCCTTCAAATTAGCTGTTATAGGCCAATGGAGTGAAACGGAATTGGAATATTACAGATACATAAACCCAAATCAAGCGATAGAAAAATTGCACCCTAATTTTACCGATGAATGCAGTATTCTATCCCTTAGATTTGAGAATCCCGCACGCATTCTACAAAAATTGCCCTAATGCGTAATGCGGGATAAACGGTATTAGCACTTCATAGCGAATCCCAATGCGGAT
>JAWXBG010000148.1:0-16860 GCA_034439875.1 Flavobacteriales bacterium | reverse complement strand
ATTCTGTAATTGTCTGTTGTTCATTCAAGGCTTCTATTGCGAGGTTAGCCTTGAATTTTGCTGTGCATATTCTTCTTGTTCTTTTCATTGCCATCGATTTTATTTTTCAAACTTCACCGATGGTCTAGTATTGTGGCAGTATTACAGATATTGGGGAGTGAATGTCTTTTATGATGGATGAGATTTGAATAATTCTAACGGTTTATTATGACGATTTTTTCCACACGTCAACTTACATCACCTCCACCAACTCCTCCTCCTCAATGGGCTTTCTGAATACAATCTGATGGTCGAATACATCGAGCACGAGTTTTTCATCCTTGTCGATTTGACCTCGAAGCATGTACTTCGATAATTCGTTCATCACTTCTTTTTGTATAACACGTTTTACCGGACGGGCACCGAACTGTGGATCATATCCTTTTTCTGCCAGATAATTCAGAGCATCCGGTGTTATAACAAATTCGAATCCGGCTTTTCCAAGTCTCTCACCCAAGATGCGCAATTGTAGTTTAACAATGTTGTGAATCTCTTTTTTGTTGAGAGGAGTGAACATAATGACTTCATCTACCCTGTTCAAAAATTCGGGTCTTAGGGTGGTCTTCAACAAGGCTAGAACTTCTTCCTTTGTTTCTTCAAAAAGTTCTGGGTCATCAGGATCCTTAGCGCGATCATATCGTTCTTGTATGATCTGTGATCCAAGATTACTTGTCATAATGATGATAGTGTTTTTAAAGTTCACCAACCTACCTTTTGCATCCGTAAGACGTCCGTCATCCAACACTTGAAGCAAAATATTGAAAACATCTGGATGGGCTTTTTCAATTTCATCGAGCAGAATTACACTGTATGGTTTTCTGCGAACGGCTTCGGTCAATTGACCGCCTTCATCGTATCCGACATATCCAGGAGGCGCTCCTACCAATCGACTCACACTATGGCGTTCTTGATATTCGCTCATATCAATGCGAGTCATGGCATTTTCATCGTTGAATAAGAAGGAACAAAGTGTTTTTGCCAATTCCGTTTTCCCCACTCCCGTGGTTCCCAAAAAGATAAATGATCCAATGGGTTTTTTCTCATCCGCTAAGCCCGCTCTGCTTCTTCTTACAGCATCGGCCACTGCCATTATAGCTTCGTGCTGACCAACCACTCTCTTTGACAACTCGTCTTCGAGGCGAAGAAGTTTTGATCTCTCACTTTCTACCAAGTTCTGCACAGGAATACCTGTCCACCGCGAAACAACATCTGCAATTTCTTCCGGATCCACTTCTTCTTTCAGCATCTTGCTGTTTATCTGAAGTTCTTGGAGTTTCACCTTATTGGACTCAATAAGAATTTCCTGTTCTTTTATTCTACCATATCTAATTTCGGCTACTAGACCATAGTTTCCCTCCCTTTCTGCTTGTTCTGCTTGGAGTTTTAGGTTTTCAACTTCGGATTTTGCGGCCTGAATTTTTTCTACAACATCCTTTTCCGACTGCCACTTGGCACTCAAGTTGTTTCGATCTTCACTCAATTCTGAAATCGACTTATTAAGCTCTTCAAGTTTTGTAGTATTGTTTTCTCGCTTTATGGCTTCTCGTTCGATTTCAAGTTGCATAATTTTCCTTTCAATCTCGTCGAGTTCTTGTGGCTTGGAATTGATTTCCATTCTCAACTTAGAAGCTGCCTCATCAATTAAATCTATTGCTTTATCTGGAAGAAAGCGATCCGTAATATATCGCTGAGAGAGTTCTACCGCTGCAATGATCGCATCGTCTTTGATTTGCACTTTGTGGTGGTTCTCATATTTTTCCTTTAGTCCGCGAAGTATTGAGATAGCTGCTTCTCTATCTGGTTCTTCGATCATTACTTTCTGAAAGCGACGTTCGAGGGCTTTGTCTTTTTCAAAATATTTTTGATATTCGCTGAGAGTGGTTGCACCTATGGCCCTTAGCTCTCCGCGCGCTAAAGCAGGTTTAAGAATGTTGGCGGCATCCATGGCACCTTCGCCTCCACCTGCACCTACTAGTGTATGTATTTCATCAATGAAAAGAATGATCTCTCCATTACTTTTTTGAACTTCATTGACAACAGATTTCAATCTCTCTTCAAATTCGCCTTTAAATTTTGCCCCGGCAATCAAAGACGCCATGTCGAGCGAATAAACTTGCTTTGATTTAAGGTTCTCGGGTACGTCTCCGTTTATAATCCGGTGAGCAATACCTTCCGCAATGGCTGTTTTTCCTGTACCGGGCTCACCTATTAAGATTGGATTGTTTTTGGTTCTGCGAGAAAGAATCTGCATTACCCGGCGTATTTCTTCATCGCGACCAATTACGGGATCGAGTTTTCCATCTCTGGCGAGTTTGTTCAGATTTTTAGCATACTTCTCGAGCGAGTTGTATGTCTCTTCTTGACTGTGTGAGGTTACTCGTTCTCCTTTACGGAGTTCTTCAATCGCTTTTTTCAGGTCCTTGGATGTCACACCGGCATCACGAAGTATTTGCGAAGTTTTATCCTTTCCGTCTAGCATTGCGAGCAATAAATGTTCAATAGAAACATATTCATCATTGAATTGCTTCAATAAATTCATTGCTCTATTAATGGTATTGTTGGCTTCGGATGAAATTGATATTTGAGCACCACTTACTTTAGGAAAAGACTCTAATTGCCTTGTCAAAACCTGTTTAAGGACAGGTAAATTGACATTGAGTTTTTTGAGCAAGAACGGAGTTACATTTTCATCTACTTCAAAGATTGCTGAGAGAATGTGGGCATTTTCGATAAACTGATGCCCGGCTTCTAAAGCTATTTGTTGAGCTTTTTGAATCGATTCTTGCGACTTGAGAGTGAATTTTGATAGATTCATTTTTAATTCTTTGGATGGGAGTACTCAATTTCCTTGCCCTCAATGGGATTGGGTTTTTAATCTGTAATCTTGTCACATCTACCTCTACATTTGTCCCGTTTCGTCAGGTGGAAGTGAGTTTTCACGACAAAATAGCACAAATGATTAGTGCAGTATTGGAATCTAAATGAGAGCTTCCATCTAGAGTACTTTCATAAAGGGAAAAGTTAGGGAATTATATCAAATTGAATGACCAATTGAATAGAATATTTTTAATCGGATACATGGGTAGTGGCAAGAGCACTGTTGGTCGCATGGTCTCTGAAGTTTTGAATATTTCTTTTGTGGATTTGGATGAAATGATCGCTGTATATGCCGAAAGTTCAATTGAAGAGATATTTCGGGAATACGGGGAAATACGTTTTAGAGAGCTAGAGCAAAAGTGTTTGGAGAAGGTTATAGAAGAATCAGAATTCTGCGTAATAGCCACCGGAGGCGGTACTCCCTGTTTTTATCAAAATATGGAGTTCATGAAGAACAACGGACTGGTAGTTTATCTCAGACATTCTGTTTTATCTCTTATTCGAGGCATTGATCAATCGGCCACCGTTCGACCTTTATTGTCGAGCGTGCATGTGGAACAAAGAGTCTCCTTTGTAGAGAAGCACCTGTGCGAAAGGGAAGAGTTTTATTCAGGTGCAGATGTAATCCTCGAAACTGAAAACAAAACGATTTCTGAAATAGTTGAAGAGATAGTTGAAGTTTATTCTACCAAAAATAGGGCTGGGCTGTAAGTGGAGTTCTGCATTTTCAAAATGTAGAAACCGGCTCTCAAATCAGAAATATCCATTTCCAGAAAGGTTCCTGAGAAGTATCCTTGATGTATCAATCTTCCACTGGCATCTGTAATAGTCCATGTCGATTGTATTCCTTCAGGTATTTCCACAATGAGCATATCCTTCGCAGGCACTGGGTATACTTTAAGAGGTTTGGTGGTCATTTCGCTTATACTTACAAGGCTAGTGTCGCTAGAATAAAAACTGACTCCTCCGCCAATCTGACCAAGAAACATATCCAGTATATCGTCACCATTGAAGTCTACCAAGTATGGAGCACTAAAATCACCTTCGTTTATATCGAGGTAAGAGAAAGTGACCAAAGTGAAGTCGTTCAGTTCGTTTCCTTCGATATCGGAATAGTGATTTATCACCCCGGTTTCTGTTCCAAGTAGTAACACAAGTTCATCTTCTTCATTGCGAAAAAATTGGGGAACACTATAACCATTAATCCCTAAGTAATTTGAAGCAACGACATTTCCCATTGTGTCTACCACAAGATCAAAAGACCAATTTGTTGCGTCGCCATTGTTAATGTAGTAATTGATATTTCCGTTCTTTTCACCTACTACAAGATCTAATACACCGTCTCCTGAAATATCAATCAGTTGTGGAGTGGCATCTTGACCCACATCTATTCCCAAATCCATAGAATCATTCATAGGACTTTCTTCGAGAACAAAATTGACGGGTTGTCCTGCTGGAGCTTGATTTCTGAAGAAGTGCAGGAATCCGGTTTGCTCACCCATAATCATATCGATATCTCCATCTCCATCTATATCTCCAAATGCAGGATAGGGTATATCCCATCCAAATTCAGGGATGTTCAAATAATTATCGTCGAATAATGTCAAAGCTGGATTTATTGTATTACCGGTATTCAAGTACAGCGATATTTTCGAAGTTTGAATGTCGTCGGTAGTGAAATATGATCTATTGCTAATCATCAAATCCGGCAAGCCATCGTTGTTTGCATCCACTACAGTTGGAAATGAACTGGTGCCAAGATCTATCATGGTTTTTTGAAGAAAGTTCGTCTCTACAAATTCGAAAATTGGGAGATCGTTCAAACCTTGATTTAGATACAACCAAAGACTTTGACGATCTTCTGCATCAGATGTTGCATTTGGACTTACAAGCAGATCTTTTATTCCATCTCCATTTACATCTTCATAAAAAGCCCCGGGAAATAAATTCAACTCTGCTGCGAGTGTGTTTTGAAATGTGGCAGGAAAATCGAAGTGGGCAATGACAGCACTATCAAGGGCTTCGCTAGAAGCTTCCATTTGAATAGATGAGAGGTAAGATTCTGTGACATCGCCAATGATCAAGTCTTTTATCCCGTTTTGATCAAGGTCTACACTGAGTATGGTACCACCCGTGTGTCTTTGTGGGCTTTCATATCCTCTATATGGGTCTATTACGTTGAAGTCGCATAAGAAATCTGATCCGTATGCAATGGAGGCACTTTCCGAGCTTTCGTTTAGCATTCCATAACATCGATTGCCACAGTCGTATATTAATGAATCACAATTGTCGATGTCAGTTCCAAGGCTGCGGTAGAAGTAAAGTGTTGTAGACAGTTCGGTCCATGTAATGATGTCCAAATCTCCATCATCGTCAAAATCGACAAAGGAAGGAAGATCGGGACCAATTGTATAAACAGGAGCTGTAAATGGTGAACCACTCAGATTGTATGAGCTTGTTATGAGATTGGTTCGCAGGCTAAACTCAAGGTTTGTGCCGTCTGAAGTATTTTCATATACCCTCGTACCGCTTGAGTTGTTGGTAAAAAGATCTTTTTTTCCATCGCAATTGAAGTCGCGCAAAAAGCACCAATTGCGCGTTTGATTTGGAAATGCGGAGTTGTATTCGTAGTGGTGATCGAAGAGCATGTCTCCGGGTTCTTCGCCAACATTAAGGAATACCAATTTTCTTCGGGCAATGCGATCAAATAGAAACAAGTCTTCTTTACCGTCGAGATTGAAGTCCATACTAGATACTTGAACAGAATTGAAACCACCTGCCCAAGGGTTCGAGAGGGCTTGGCCATCGTGGAACACAGAGATCTCCTCACTTCTTGTTAAAGCTGTTTGAGCACTTGAAAAATTGTAATGGATAAATCCGAGTTGAAGAATTAGTATGGGCAATATTCGAGTCATTTTGGCTTTATTTGAAGGGCGAACATGAGATACAACGAAAGTACAACTCAAGTGATATATTCCCCACATTGAAACGTTAGAAGAGAGTTTTACAAAGGCACTTATAAAAGCTCTCGTGGGAATTAGGTACTTTTGCAAACGGTCAAATATCGTAATCAAAAAATGAACTTGAACAACTGGATTATAGTAATCGCGATGACACTTATCATCTTATCTTCTTTGATTTTATTGATTGTTTGGAGAACTAAACAACTTCAAAAATTGAAAATTATGGAATGGCAATGGATGCTAAAGTTGGACAACAACAAGGCAATTGCCAATTTGCGAGTATCTGCTTGTGAAAGGTTGGTTATAATGTTGGAGAGAATTCATCCGGACAGCCTTGTATTGCGTCAAAACATTGCCACTTCCAATGCTACTATGCTTCAGATGGAGTTGATAAAGGGAATACGGGAGGAATACGAACACAACGTTTCGCTTCAACTTTATGTAAGTGATGAGTGCTGGCAATACGTCCGTTTTGCGAAGGACGAGATGTTGGAAGTGATTAAAATTTCGTACACAAAAGTAAGGCCTGAGAATACAGCTATGGACTTAAGTAGAGAGATATTTAAGTTGAGCGCGACCCTTCAATCTGATCCTGTGAAGTCGGCCATAGCCAAGGTCAAAAGGGAAATTACAAGTTCCGTGTAAGGGTGTTTTTCGGCACGAAGCGGTTTACTTTTTTCTGTCTCCTGGTTTGAGAGAAGTTGGAAATCCAATGACACCTCTTAATTCGGATATTTTGCCCACGTCGCAGATAACTTCGTAAGTGCCGAGATCTACATTTTCAATTGTCCTTTTGTTTGCATCCACTTTGTAAACTTTACCTTCAATGTTTCTTACTTCTCCAACGAGATCAAGCTTTTCCACATTGAAAGGAGGTTTAATGATGTGATTTGCAATGAGCTTGTTTAGTTCAGATTTATGTTCAGGCAGTTTCAATAATTCTACGATGTTCTTGTCTTTGAGCGAGAACTCTTTGTTGCTAGGGCAAAGCAAAATGAGATCTTCGTTTTGAAGTCTTTTGGCGTAATCTGATAGAGCGATTAGTTCGCCAAATTGATTGAATTCTGCGTTCGTGGCAGCAAATTTATAAGGACCTGTTTTATTGTCGACTTCGGCAAGTTTCGGATGTTTTTTTGCCCTTTCAGCCCACTCTGCCTCTGTGAGTTTTTTCTGAGTTGTATCAACAATATGAGCGCTTGCTCCTTCGACAGTGTTTTGAGGTTGTTCAGATTTGTTTTCGCAGGCCGTTAAAAAAAGAAGGGCTGCAGCTATAAGAGAAAGTCTGGTTGTCATTTGATTTCGGATTGGAGGCGAAAGTAATCAAAGCGTGTCAATGGAAAAAGGTGAACGAAGCGAAAGAATCACACGTTGATCCGGAAAGTGTGTGATTATGGATTAGTAGTATTGTAATCAATTGATTATATGGGGTAAACGCCTTAATCTTTGGTTATTGTTACGCATTATTGTCGAATGTTTTTTTGAGAGAGTTGTATAAACCCGAATCACGCGATGAAGATATCGGAATTCATAACTCGAACTATTACCTTGTTCCATCGCGTAGATTTGAGAATCCTGCAGCGCATTAACCTCAAGATGCTTCCATTGCGCAATGCGGGATAAAAGACCAAATGAGGGAGGCAAAATGCAATATAGTTTTTTTTGAGCAATTTCCAATGGTTTTAACAGTAAATTTTGGCTAGTCGAATGATTTAGATCAAGTTCCGCCTAGACCTATTCTTGAAGTAATTTAGCGCTCTAATTTTTTAGAATTTTCTCAGTTGAACCAATTCAAAATTTAATGAACCATTTTGGAAAGAAACCTGAAGGAGCAAACCTGGATTATCTAGGCCTTAAGAATGTAGCGGCAGCATATTGGAATCTGCCACCTGCAGAGCTAGTAGAAGAAGCAATTAATCTTGGGCAGGGCATGCTCACCAGCAACGGAGCGCTGGCTGTGGACACCGGAGAGTTTACCGGTCGCTCACCGAAGGATAAATTTATTGTTGAAGATGATAAAACAAGAGACAGTGTGTGGTGGAGTGGTTTCAATATCAAGTTCGATGAAAAGAAATTTGATAGTTTAATGCACCGTATCACGGCTTATCTCACTGGAAGGGAAGTGTATGTGCGCGATGTGTTTGCTTGTGCAGATCCACGTTATCGCACAAATGTTAGAGTTGTTACTGAATATCCATGGAGCAACATGTTTGCTTACAATATGTTTATTCGTCCAACGTCTGAAGAGTTGAATACAATGAAGCCTGATTGGAACGTGATTTGCGCTCCAGGTTTCATGGCTATACCAGACATAGATGGAACGCGCCAACACAATTTTGCCATTTTAAATTTCACAAAGAAGATTGCCATCATTGGTGGCACAGGATATACCGGAGAAATCAAAAAGGGTATTTTCACTGTTCTTAATTTTGTATTGCCACACGAAAAAAATGTGTTACCCATGCACTGCTCTGCCAATGTGGGTGCCGATGGTGATACCGCCGTTTTCTTTGGTTTATCAGGGACAGGTAAAACCACATTGAGTAGCGATCCAAATCGCAGATTGATTGGCGATGATGAACACGGATGGGCAGATGATTCAGTTTTCAATTTCGAGGGAGGGTGTTATGCAAAAACCATCGACTTGACGAGAGAAAGGGAACCTCAAATATTTGATGCCATCAAGTTTGGGGCATTGCTCGAGAATATTGGTTTGGAGGATGATGGTGTTAGCCCGGATTATGCGGACAAAACGAAGACTGAAAATACTCGAGTAAGTTATCCGATAGATTACATCGACAATATTATGGTTCCGAGTGTAGGTGGAATACCCAAAAACATATTCTTCCTTACATGCGATGCTTTTGGTGTTTTACCTCCAATAAGTAGACTCACCAAGGGGCAAGCGATGTATCAATTTATCAGCGGATATACAGCTAAAGTTGCAGGTACCGAAGAGGGTATCACAGAACCTACAACCACGTTTTCCGCTTGTTTTGGAGCACCTTTCCTACCGTTACATCCTACCAAATATGCGGAAATGATGGGCCATAAAATTGATGAGAGCGGAGCGAAGGTTTGGATGATTAACACAGGTTGGAGTGGTGGAGCCTATGGCGAAGGCGAGCGCATCAAATTGAAATATACCCGTGCAATGATTACGGCAGCTCTCGAAGGCAAGTTAGATGAAGTGGAATTTATGAATCACGAGGTCTTTGGTTTGGCGATGCCTACCACTTGTCCGGATGTTCCTTCAGAAATTTTAAATCCGAGGAATACCTGGCAGAATTCTGCTAAATATGATCAGAAGGCAAATGAATTGGCCGAGAAATTCTTGAAGAACTTTGAGAAATTCAAAGAATTTGCCAATGAAGAACTGACAAATGCTGCACCAAAGGTTTCGGTTAGAGTTTAACCCAGAATCTGCATTGAGATTCGCTATGAAGTGCTAAGCAGCAAAGAGAGCAAGTGCTCTCGCCAGATTTTTATTTGATGGTGTATATTCATACATCAAGAATAAAAATCGAGAAAGTGCTTTATATCAAAGGGGATTAGCGCTGCAATAGATTCCCAATGCGGATTCTGGGTTTAATGAGCAACACATACATTTATTAGATAGGGCCGATTAGTTGGCCATTTTGCTTTTGATCAGAATTCAGTAAAAATGATGAATGAAAGAAACAGTAGAATATGTCTGAGTATATTACCTATTACCGCATAGGTTTATGTAATGGTCCAATTTCGTTTCACTTCATTGAACTAAACAAAAATCACAACGGCATTACTACTTCATGCGTGCAAGATACTACAGCGAATTAGCCAAAACAGACTTCCAATGCGCAATGCAGAATTAAGTAACATTGGTATTACTTATTCACTTTTGCTTTGCTCTGTAATTCTGCATCAGTGATCATTTTGTCGCCCTTGGCCTTTGCCTCAGCAACTATTTTGTCCGCGTTTTTATTTGCTTCGGCTATGGCTTTCGCATGTTTTTCATCTGCTTCTTTTCTGATTTTATCAGCAGCAATTTTCTTTGCACTTTTCTCTAGAATATTCTTAGCACTTTTTTCGGTATCGTCGGCCAACTTATACAGTTCAGATTTCGCTTGATCGGCCACTTTTTTGGCTTGAACTTTTGCTGCATCAGCTTGCTTTTGTGCATCGGAAACAAGTTTGGCAGCAGCAGCACGCGCTTTTTCTACGCTATCATCTATAGCTTCATTGAGTTGTTCCTTTACTTCTTCTTTTACTTGCTCTACTACCTGGTCTTTGAGATTATCAATGGCATCTTTTCCGGCATCTCCATAATTGGTTCCAATTTGCGGATCAGTCACAGTGCCCGTTATTCTCAGTTTCACAGGAATTTTACTACCAACTGAAACATTGGTTCCGGCCTTCTGATTGAATTGAGCAACAATGCTATTGGCTTGATTGGCTATACCCTGTGGGAATTTATCAAGCGGAATTTCCATTTCAGCATTGTACTCTATGTTTTGATCCATAGTTGTATAACCATAAAGCTTCACAGCCATGCCATCCATCTTTACGGTGAATGGATCTACATTAATTACCCCTTCTATTATTTTAAAGGAGACATTTACATCTTGAATACTCTGCTTTTTCAAGCGTTCAATTTTTAATACATCGGCCGCTTTTTCCATGGGTTTGAATCCAGAAACAGTTACCGACTTTGTCGATAAAGTGCCTAATCCATTGACACTTGCATTAATTGGTTCCATTTTTTGAGTAAGGTCAGATACTATGCTCATCTTGGTGCTGAAGAGGCCATCACAGTATTTGGCAATTGGAGCCATTTTGTCGATCATCGAAAATGCCTTGGCAGATTCTTGAATATCCATATTCTGAATATCATATTGGAAGTCGATTGAAGGTTTTGAAAGGTTTTGAGCGTTGTATGAACCGTTCATGTCGACGCTGCCTTCCAGCACATTAAACTTCAAATTTTTAAGCATTGCCACTTTGTCTTTCAACTGAATTGCACCGTTGGCATTTGTTATTTCTGTGGTTCCGTAAATGAGTTTATTAAGAGAAGAATTCAACGTGAAATCTACATTCCCCGGGAGTTCAATGGCGCTCATAGCCGTTTCTTCGGGCGCAGGTGTGGCAGCTTCTGCAGGAGGATCAGTGGCAGCAACTTCTTCCTCGGTCATAAATTCATTCAAATCAAGAAGATTGGATGATACATTAAAACTTCCGGTGAGCATAGAATCCTTTAAAAGGTATTGAAGATAGTTGTCTATTTTTCCGGATGCAGATAGATCACTTCTCCCGATGCGACTCTTAAAATTGTCGAGTTGGCAAAACATGGGATTGAAAAGGAATGTCGCCGATTCAATATTCATATCATAGGGAAGACTGTCGCTTTTGAAAAACACATTTATAATATCTACTTGACCGGCTGCATGAAATTGATCATATTGTTCTTTTTCTACCGATGACATTTTACCCTTCAGATTTAGGTCTGCATTTATTTTTCCGTGCACCTCATCGCCTTGTTCCACAGGGATAAATTCTTTCAAATTGTCGAGATCAACTTTCGCTGCGCAAGTAAAATCTATGTCAGGATCGCTCATCGGAGTGCGCAATTTGAGTTTCATGTCTACAGGATTTTCAGCCATTTCGAGGTGGAATTGGTCGACATCAATTTTCATTTTGTCATAGTCATTTCCATCGGATGCATCTATGCTAGCTTTCACTTGAATGTTGTTTACACTTTTGGGTAGATCCGGATATTTGAAATTACCATTTTCTACAGTGATGTTTATTCCAAATCCGGGCATTGACGTTTCACTCATTATTCCACGAACGAATCCATCAAACCCCATTTTACCGCTCACGTTTACACCGCTGAGATCAGAGGCAAACTCAGCAGGTACCATTGACAAAAGGTTTCGAAAATCCGTTTTTGTGGCTGCGAATTTTATATCCATATCAAAGGTGTCGTTTGGCGGCATGGCAAAGTATCCTTCGGCAGCTAGGAATAATTCGTTTAAAGCAATTTCGTTGTCTTTGAAAGTTATTTTAATTCCTTCGCTCATATCAAGGCCTAGCGTAGCTTTGATATCTGTTTTTGCGTTGCTTACATAGGTTACACCATCAAAACTTGCCGTAGTGGAGGCGATAGTTGTTTTCGTAATGAGTTCTGTGATGGTGGCGGTCATATCTCCGCTCGATTCATTGTTCAAACCTGTGAGATACATCGAATAGGGAATGCTTTTATCGTCATACGCAACGCTTCCATCTTCGATAAAAAACCGCTTAAGTTTAAGTTTGAATTCACCGGATTGTTCTCCTGCAGCGGGAGTTTCAGTTGCCAATGTATCGGGTTTTGCGATATCATAATTGGCTATACCCTCAGCCGTAACACGCACATCTATTTTTGGTTTGATAATGCCAATTTTTTTAAGATTTATTTCATCGCCAAACACACTCATGATATCCATTACTAGCTGAAACTCGCCAATTTCGGCAAGCCTTACACCTTCGAAAGGGGCAATATTGTCGACCGTCACGTTTTCCAATCCTACTTTGAGATTTGGGAAATTTGTGAGCAGAGAAATATTTACATCTGAGAAGTCCACTTTTGCATTCAGATTTTCATTAGCGGCTTTTTTCACTTGTTCAATGATTTTTCCTCTGAAAAGGAAAGGGAGAACGAGCAAAAGCACGATGATGCTAAGAAGTGAAATACCGGTAATTTTCAGAATTTTTTTCATGACTGTTTTGTTTTTCCGTGGTGAAGTAAGCGATTTTGGTATAAGCTTACACGTTAAAAAAGACGAATACTATTGCAGATACATGGCCCATTTGCCTTTTGTCACTTCTACTTCTACATGTTCCTTAAGGTTCGTGGAAAGCGTTATTCCGACGTAATCAGCTCTTATAGGAAATGTCCTGTGGAAGCGATCGGCAAGTGTTGCCGTACTGAGTTTTCTTGGTTCTGCATCAAGAAGAAACTTTGCGGCATAGATCAAAGTTCTGCCAGAGTTGATTACATCATCGACAAGTACAACAGGTTTTGATTTTAAATCCTTGAGATTTCCAGAAAAAATCACATCCGTACTCAGAGGTTGATCTTTATTCAATTCGATATTGTGAGAAGTAACCTTCATGCCGGGCAATTGATTGAGAATTTCGGCAATGTATGCTGCTATTCTCTCTCCTTTACCTTTAATGCCCACAAGAACTATCTCCTTTTCAGGATAGTGATTCTCACGGATTTCGTGGGCCATCCGAGTTATTTTTTGATCAATTTGATGGTGATTTAAAACCAGAACGCGTTCCTTTCCCATAGTTCAAAGTTATCAGGTTTTTTGTAGTTCTATAAACAATTCATTTCCCGCTCTCGGTTCAATGGAATCGGTTGCTTTGTCCATGCGCAGAATGGAGAAAAGGGAATCGAATAGACTTGTGTATTCTTCCTTACTGCCACCAAAAGGAGGACCCGTTTCGGTGAGCGGAAAATCGAAGAGTAATCCTGCAATTTTGCCACCCGGATTCAAAATACTGCTCATGTGTTGTACATATTTTGAACGCAAAGAAGGATTTATAGCGCAGAAAAATGTTTGTTCAACAACAAGGTCAAATGAAGTTTTGATTTCAAAGAAGTCCTTTGACCAAAGTTGTTTTTGGGGGAATTCGGGAACTCTTTCGTGAAAATTGAGCAAAGGCTGTTCCGAAATATCGAGTAGAACAAGATTTTTGAAGCCTTTATTCCAAAGATATTCACCTTCATAACTATTGCCGCAACCCGGTATCAGTATATGTTGGTCTTTGTTTTCGAGTGTATCGAAATAATTTTTCAGTGGGGTAGAAATGCGACCAATATCCCACCGGGTTTCACCAGTAGTCCAACGTTGTGTCCAATAATCGCGATTCATCATTTTTCAAATAGAGCAATGGCTTCGATGTGAGAAGTATGTGGAAATTGATCGGCCAAACTAATTTTTTTTAATTGATATCCGGCTTTCATCAATATTTCGGCATCTCTTGCTTGGGTTGCCGGATTGCATGAAACATACACAATACGGGCTGCTCCAAGTGCAAGAACTTTATCAAGAGATTTGGGGGCAATTCCGGCCCGCGGAGGATCAAGGATGATGGTTGAAATGCGATCGCGGTAGTGAGGGTATTTGAGCAAAAATTTCCCTACGTCGGCTGCGTGGAATTCAACATTTCGAATTTTGTTTCTTCGCGCATTTCTTTTTGCATCCTCGATGGCTGATTCTTCAATATCGACGCCAACCACCTTTTCTTTTGTACCCTTTGCTAGCAGTTGTGCGATAGTGCCAGTGCCACAAAATAGGTCAAAGATGTATTTTTCTTTGTCGCTGTTTTCACCAGCGTATTCAACTACTTTATCATAAAGCTTCTCGGCACATCTCGGATTTGTTTGAAAAAAACTTTCCATCGAAATTTCAAATTCAAGTCCATTGAGAACTTCAACAATCTTGGGTGTTCCGCAAAGAAGTTTCGAAGATCCTTGAAGAGGACTCACTCGGTCGCCAGTGTCGTTGTTTATAGTATGAAATAGACCGGCCAAACGAGAACCCAAAATACCCTTCATCAAGTTGACGAAAGCAGTTGTATCAAATTTGTCGAGTCCTTCTTCAGATGTCACCAAATTGATGAGTAGTTCATCGGAGAAGTATGATTTTCTTGCCACTAGAAATCTAAAAAAACCATGTCTACCTGGCGGGTGATACGCGGGCAGACCTGTTTTTTCGCACCATTTCCGAATATTGGACAATGATGTTTCTAATTTCGAATCGAATAAGCCGGAGTCGCGATCAAGATTTTCAACCATCCACCAAGTTCCACGATGCTTGAACCCCAAAGCGAAGTCATCTACTACCTCTTGTTTTTCGAGGTCAAAACGAATGGCAGAGAAGGAGTATTCCATTTTATTCCGGTAGTGCCATGTTCCGGGTGAGATGATCATTTCATCGAGGCGAGTTTCTATGTCTTCTATTTTGCCAATCCGACGGTATAGCTCTAAAGCTGTTTTTCGTTTGAGTTCTATTTGCCTATCAATCGGCAACGTGGCATAAGGTGCACCTGGAATAGATTGATAGGGTATGGGAACCTCTTCAGGTGAAGGGCAGATGATGGACTCTAGGCGGCACTCTGCGAATGTTTTTTTTGCTTTAGTAACACGTGCTTTTACGATTTGACCAGGGATGGTATTTTGAACGAAAAGAATGAAGTCGCCTTTTTCCGTTTGCAGTTTTGAAATCCCAACTCCACCAAAAGCCATATCATGAATGGTAAGTTCCAGTTCGTCATTTTTTTTCGGGAGCGGTCTATCGGTCATATTTTATTGCCTGTATTCGGCAAAAGTAGTCGTGAAACTTGGACAAGTACTTTGGAATGTCTGGTCGAATAGTCTTTCTTCGCATCAATGTCCCAAAAGCCATCTCTATACATCGGCCCATTGCTATTTGTGTTGTTAGGTCTTATAAACCCATTTGGATTGGATAGTGAGGCGGCACGCGTTATTGGAGTTGTAGCATGGATGCTGGCTTGGTGGATTTCTGAGATAGTTCCCATGGCTGTTACAGCCTTGTTGCCCATTGTATTATTTCCGCTCTGTGGGGTTTTGACTATCGAGGAAGCTTGCCAGCCTTATGGAGATAGAATGGTATTTCTCTTTTTAGGAGGGTTTCTCATAGCTCTTTCGATGGAGAAATGGGGGCTTCACCGAAGGATCGCCTTACATATTATCCATGTATTTGGAGCAAGTGCCAATCGCATCATATTTGGATTTCTTTTCGCTTGTTTTGTTATAAGCATGTGGATAAGCAACACAGCTACAGCGCTGATGATGTTTCCAATAGCGACTTCAGTGGTTGGGCTTTTGTTAGTGAATGAAAAATATGGAACCCCTAAGGATAGGAAAAACTTCAGCACCAGCATTATGCTGAGTATAGCCTATGGCTCCAGTATTGGAGGTATTGCAACTATTATTGGCAGTCCGCCAAATGGGGCTATGAAGGCCTATTTGGAAAGTGAGCACCACATTACGGTGTCATTTTTTGATTGGATGAAAATCGGTTTACCCTTTGCGACAATACTCCTATTAGTGGTGTATTTAGTGATTGTAAAAATGGTATTTCCCAATAAACTGGGACGATTGGATATGCATTCTGATGTGATAAGTGATGAGCTGAAGTTGCTTGGACCATGGAGATATGCTGAAAAGGTCACTTTCGGTATTTTTCTCACTGCGGCTACCTTGTGGATTGCGCAGGACCTTATTTTATCTGTGTTTCCAAATCTGGGAATAACAGATGTCGGAATTGCCATATTCTGTGGGTTATTGCTTTTCTTTTTTCCATCGAAGTCTACTGCCTCAGTGCAAGTGCTCGAATGGAAGGATACTCAGAAGTTGCATTGGGGCGTACTGCTCATGTTTGGCGGTGGTCTCAGTCTTGCAAAAGCTTTTAAATCAAGTGGATTGCTAGAAAGTCTCACAGCCAAAGTGGATTTTCTGAGTTCTATGGACACGTTTAGCTTTTTGGTCTTATTGTGTTTAGCGGGTCTTATTTTAACTGCCTTGATGAGCAATCTGGCTATGGTAAACATCTTTGTCCCCGTTGTAGCCACGATAGCACTAGGCTTGGGTTTGCCACCTGAGTTGTTTGCCATTCCGGTAACCATTGCAGCGAGTTGCGACTTTATGTTTCCAATGAGCACCCCACCAAATGCTATAGCATACAGCAGTGGATTGGTAAAGGCAAGAGATATGTTTAAGGCGGGAATTTTTTTGAATATTTTTTCATTGATACTACTGAGTGGAATGGTGTGGCTGATGTTATACTTTTTAACCCAGAATCCGCATTGGGATTCGCGATGAAGTGCTAACCCCCACAGATAGCAAGTGCTCTCGCAAGATTTTTATTTGATGGTGTATATTCATACATCAAGAATAAAAATCGAGAAAGTGCTTGATATCAAAGGGGGT
>JAWXBG010000147.1:0-6862 GCA_034439875.1 Flavobacteriales bacterium | reverse complement strand
CGTATTGTCCTTGCTGATTTTCGTATTTTATAAATGCTCCCCAAAATGAAAGCCGCGCAGATGAATAGGTTATTCCCTCTACATTTTTCTTTACGTGAGTGTGATCATTATTTCTGAAATCGACATTTCTGTTCGGTTTATATCCTTGATATGCCAATGATGTTTGGCCGCTTCTCAACCATATACTATTGACGGCATCGTCTTCGAAAGTATTGATAACACCATTTTCGAGACCCTGACCCAAACCTAGAAGAACAACAAGAATGAATATACCGACAGCAACAGAAAGAGATGTCAAGAAAGTACGCAGCGGATTTTTCGCCATCGTATCTAAAATCTCCATCCATTTGTCGAGATCAAACATCAGCTTTGAATTATTAGTCCATCTTTCAGCCTGATGGTCCGGTGGGTGAGTGCGGCGATATCGTGTTCATGAGTCACTATAATCACAGTCATTCCTTTATCGTTGACCTCTTTCAGAAGTCCCATAATTTCTTGCGATGTAGTTGAGTCTAAGGCGCCGGTGGGTTCATCGGCGAGAATGAGCTTAGGTTCTGAGATCAAGGCACGAGCTATGGCCACACGTTGCTTTTGCCCACCCGACATTTCGGAAGGTAAATGAGTTGCCCAATTGAGAAGTCCTACTTTTTCGAGGTATTCATGTGCTTTAATCATCCTCTTTTTGCGCGAAATTTTTTGATAGTACAACGGCAGAGCGACGTTTTCGGCAGCAGTTTTGAAATTGACCAGATTGAAGGATTGAAAAACAAAGCCCAAATACTTCGAACGATACATTGCTGCTTTTGTCTCGCTCATATTTCGCACGAGCTGATTATCGAGCAAGTACTCGCCTTTGTCGTATGAGTCTAGAATACCCAGAATATTGAGCAGGGTCGATTTTCCGGAACCCGAAGAACCCATGATCGACACTAATTCGCCCGCATGAATTTTTAGGTCAATGCCCTTAAGTACCTGCAGGTTGTTATTTCCCATCTGGTACGACTTCGAAATGTCCTTAAGTTCAATCACTTGATTTCAACAACTTTTTCCCTCCGAGGTTCTAAAAAAGAGGATTTTGTCAAATATAGTCACAGCCATAGGCTGCCCACAATATTAAGAAGGTCACCCAATGATCGAAAGCCCTATGAATTAGGGAATTACTAAGAATTTCGGATTTCATAAAAAAACAAAAAGGACATTAGGAATCTCGAAAAAGCGCTTTCATATTTCGGAAAACAAAATAAAACCGAATAGGTATGAGTGATGGTCCATCGTTTCACCCCATTGGCCTAATTCAGCCACTCTAATTGCATTTACCAATGGATGCATGCGAGATCCAGCAGCGCATTACCCAAAAAAGGATTCCAATGCGCAATGCAGGATGGACTATTTTATTTGCAGAATTGGTATGAAATCATCTTAGAACCTAAATTCAATTGGGCTCAGGTTTTTCGAAATCCCCTTTATCCTTTCCTAAATATTCGTCGAAATTCAATTAGGACGAGGAATAGGCCCCTGCGAATGCCTGTGCAAAATCGTCAATTCCACGTTTTCCATTTACCTGAGGTGCATGGAGATATTCTTCACTCATAGCACCGCTCCTCATTGCCGTTCCCATTTCCACATAGTTCTTGGCAATCTCTTCTGGCAATCCCATTTGAATCATTGCACCATAAGAATCATCATCTTTAAATTCGATCCATGGCAATTCAGGTTTCCCCACAGCGCTACCCAATAAAGTTGCCACCTCGCTCGCTTTGCGTTGATCGCTCACCACATATTTTACTGATTTTCCTGCGAAAGTTAGGTTTTGCAAAGCATCAGCCGCAAAATCAGCAATATCAGAAGTATCGGCCATTATCATATCAGTACTTCCGCCATAATTGGAGCCCAGTATATTCATGTTTTTTACCATACCTATGTTGCCCATAAAATTCTTGTAAAAATATCCCGGACGAAGATGTAGAACGTCCACATCCTTTAATCCATTCAAGGCCTTCTCCACATAGTAAAGACCACTAACCGGACCACAACCATTTGGCATATGTGCACCCATGCTGCTGAGGTTTACAACTTTCTTCACTCCACTCGCTTCAATTGCCTTAGCATAATTCTCTCCGATGGATGCGATGTAAGCCTTCCAATCTGATGCTCCGAAAAAAGGAGGTACCATGGTGTACACAGCATCGGCGTTGCTAAAAGTGGAGGTCAAAAAATTGATGTCGCTCACAGAACCTACGGCAGCAGTTGCACCGAGAGATTCTATTGCAGCCTTCCGCTCCTCAGCGCTGGTGATTACCAATACATGGTGTCCATTTTTGATTAATTCCTTTGTGAGAGGCATACTTATGTTTCCTAAGGAGCCCGTGATTACGTAGTTCATATTTCAATAATTTTAATTTGATGTGCGACAAAGTTATGCTAACACTTACTTTTGCACCAGTACTTACCCTAAAGTATGTATATATGACAAAAATAAAGGAGAGTTCAACGAATCAAGCCAATAAACAGCAAATACTTTTTGTTTGTCCTGTAACATTCACACTTGGTAAAATTGGAGGAAGGTGGAAGCCTATTATTTTGTTCAATTTAATGGATGGTTATAAACGTTATAGCGAGCTCAAGCGCTTGATTCTCCCGATCAGCGAAAAGATGCTGATTCAACATTTGAAAGAATTAGAAGCGGACGGATTGATTGTGCGCACGGTATATCCAGTTGTACCCCCTCATGTGGAATACAGTTTAACGACTGCTGGAAAAGAGCTTAAACCCATTCTGAAAGCCATGGCCTGTTGGGCACTAAAAAATGGAAAACAAGTGAGTCCACAGGAATACGGCAAATTAATATCTGCCCAAAAAGATTGAACTTAATATGATTTAGAGAATTTTAAAAAAATGATTTTCGAAAATTCGGATTATTCGTCGCTTCATTACATTTCTCTTCGGATATAGGTCAGAATGCAGATTGTTGATCAAATCCCATCCTACTCTCTGGGCAGCACCCACACATCTCGATATAATCTTTTTTGACTTCTCCCCTTTTGATATCGATGTTCAAACACCAGGGTTCTATATAAATCAACTCCGATTTTTCTACTTTTTACAATACAATTTCGTTAGGTGCAATGATCAATGTCAGCACTGCCAATTAATCCTCATCATGCGAACATTGGTTCTAACAGCACAAATTTGTATAGTATTTCTAACCACTATAAAATCTTCCCATGAAAAATTTTCTGCTATTACTAGCGTTTATGCCACTTGCTTTTTCTGCTCAGGTGAGTGTAGATTGGGTGCAGGAAGATGGCGGAATCGCTGTGGCAACCGACGATTTAAACAATGTGTATACCATCAATTATGTGCAGGGTCCTGGCGGGGATATAATCCTAACGAAACGAAATACAGATGGTTTATTTCAATGGAATGCTTCATACAACAACACTGATGATACAAAATTCGAGTCCGCTACATGGGTTACCATAGACTCACAGAATAATATAATTGTCACGGGCGATGTAAACTCCGGTATTTCAAGTTCAGTGAAAGCAAACAGCATCGTCATGAAATTTGATACAGACGGAAATCTCATTTGGAGAAATGTATACGAAACAACGTTTGATGGATCCTATACCAAAAGATGTTTGGCAGATGCACAGGACAATATTTATGTATTTGGAATGGGCAGTGGTGCAGGTGGATTTGTATCCAAAGTGAAGAAATTCGATCCTGAAGGAAACTCCATTTGGAATTATTTTGATGGCATTGGCATCGGTGTTGCACAAAACTTTAAGCTAACATCTGATGGAGGTATTCTCTTAACCGGAAGGTCCGCTTTTGGCAGCATGAATGGATACTCCAAAATAGATATTGACGGCAACTTCATTTGGAGTTATGTGGGGATACCAAGTCTCACCGTAGGGGATTCAGATGGTGATATATTTGGGAATACCTACATAGTTCATGCTGAAAACGCCGGTGGTGGAGGCAGTACGATTAAAAAAATATCTCCTACAGGCAGTATCATTTGGGACGAGTTGTATAGTATTTCAGCATTTCGCATAGAGGTCGGTGGCGACAATCGACCCGTTATTTGCGGATTTCCGAATTCAGGCACTCCTGGTTCATCCTTTATAAAGGTTGATGAAAATGGAAATGTCATTTGGCAAAATCTGAATGCAGATGGTATTTACAATCTACTTCTGCATGCACATTTGGTGATGGATTCTTTCGATAATATTTATCTCGCTGCGGGAACACTCTTCGAAATGGCGGTCTGTAAAGTCAATGCTGACGGAAGTTCTGGATGGATATCAACCAGTGCGGGTAGTTATGCCAATGCAATTTCGATTGGCAACGATTACAACGTATACGTGGTGGGAGGAAACACTGCGAAATTCATACAAGATCAAACACCAGGATGCACAGATGTTTTGGCATGCAACTATAATTCATTTGCTACTTCGGATGATAGCTCCTGTGAATTCACATCCTGTTTGTGCCCGGGTGATTTAAACAGCGATGGCGTTATCAGTACCTCGGATGTTCTCTTGTTCATCCCGATGTTCGGATGTTCTTCAAATTGTGGGGCATCGGATTTGAATGGTGATGGGTCTGTTAACACTTCGGATCTCCTTATTTTTATTTCCATTTTCGGGAATTCATGTCCTTGATTTATCCTTAGGAATAACAGTAAACCGCAATGGTGAATTGTATGTAGCTAGAGCTCTGTGATAATAAAAACGAGATGCGAATGATCTTTTACAAAAAACTTCAATCCCAGATTGAAATGGCAAGAGTTTGGGTGAATATGTTCAATGGCTGTGAGACGTCAACAGGAGAGTAAATGCCGAATATGTCAATAAAATGAGCCAAATCATTGGGGTTATTTTTGAAGAACTGAAATGGTAAATGGCAAATCGCCCATTGCGCGAAAAATCCAAATCAATCGAAATCCATCGAAACTGAGATTATCAATTCAAAATGATTGATAAAAAAATTCCCGGATTATTTCTACATGCATTAAACAATATGAGGAAATCTGGAGGTGATAATTAAAATGTTGTGAATTGGTTTCGTTTATTTACTTCTACGATATTTGTATCAAGTTTACCGACGCGATAAATCGTGGATATATCGCGTGATAAATTGCGTATGTACCGACGGGATAAATCGCCCATGTGCCGCGCGGTCAATCGAGTCGCTAAGATTTAACCCTACAACACCATGCCCAACTATTTCGATTCGCACATTCATCTTTCGACCAAACAATTTGTAACCTCTCCCGAAGTTGCATCTAAATGGAACGTAGACAGACAAATTGATGCCAATTTATTACTTGGTCTTGATGAGATTTGCAGAGATCGCTTGGATTCTCAGAGTTATCTTGGACAGTTGCAAGCCGGAAATGTAAAGCTAGTTGTCACTGCACTATACGCATTCGAACGTGAAATAGTACCCCTTATCAAACTGCCCATTATTCTAGATCGCAGGATCATGAACGATCAAATGCTTTTTGATATACGAGATGGTCGCGTACCGATTTTCAGTGACCTACTTTCCAAAGAAATTGACTATCTGCTTTTGCAACAAAACACCTTGGGTCACAAGTTTAAACTTCGCAGATCCATGAGTGAGGTGACTGATAATTTAATCAATGTATTTCTTTCGATGGAAGGAGCACATTGCCTTTTGCCATGTGCCTATCCAAAACCATCAACTGAAGCTCTTAGCGCAGCGGAGGAAGCGGATACATTATCCAATTTAGAATCACTTAAAAATCGGAATGAAATTCGCATTCTTTGGATGAATCTCTGTCACTTTACAAATAATCCGTTCTGCATACACGCATTTGGAATGCCTAACGACCGAAAGCAATACAAGGGCTTTATTCCGTCTTCGGCAAGATTCAAAGGCATCAGTGAATTCGGGAAAAATATTGTGCGAAAGTCTCTAGAAAACAATGCAGGACCGAATGAAAATTCGAATCGAATATTAATAGACATCAAACATATGTCACTATACTCTCGACTAGATTATTACAAAATGCTAGAGACAGAATATGCCGGTGAAAATATTCCGATCGTTTGCACACATGCAGCCCCTGCCGGCATGAGTATAGGACAACGATTTCATACACCCGGGAGCAACGCTCCTCAATTGAAAGTAAAGCGCATGAAGGGTATCGGGGCCAACTACTTCAATCCTTGTTCGATCAATCTATACGACGAAGAAATAAGATGGATAGTCAGCAAAGGTGGATTTATAACTGTCTCACTTGACCAACGAATTCTAGGTTGTCCAAATCCAACGCCATATTGGTTCAATGATCCACTTACAGATGAAGAATATAATGGTATGATGAGTCATCCCATGCAGGGCCCATTGTGGGAAAATGATCAGGACGCCACTAAAGACTATCCATCCGGACGACAAGGAGGAAGAAATTTACATGACCAACATCTGGATCATTTCTGCAATGCCATATTGCGACTTGTGTGGGCAGGTGGATTAAATACTTGGAACTGTATAGCCCTTGGCTCTGATTTGGATGGTCTTGTTGATGCCATTAACTGCTGCAAAACCACAGCAAACTATCCCAATTTCGAAAATCTTCTTACAAACAGATTAGGTGAAATAGCTGCAATGGATTCCGGTACTTCCTATTTTACCAAATCAATAGAATCCCATGTAAGAGATCTCATGTATGAGAATGGAAGGCGATTCCTGGAAATGCATTTTTCTTGAACCCAGAATCCGCATTGGAAATCTATTGTGGCGCTAGCCCCCTTTGAAATCAAGCACTTTCTCGATTTTTATTCTTGATGTATGAATATACACCCTCAAATAATCCCGCAGTGCGCAT
>JAWXBG010000146.1:0-12110 GCA_034439875.1 Flavobacteriales bacterium | reverse complement strand
TTTGAGAATCCCGCACGCATTCTACAAAAATTGCCCTAATGCGTAATGCGGGATAAACGGTATTAGCACTTCATAGCGAATCCCAATGCGGATTCTGGGATAATTTATGTTCAGTTCAATTTAGTGAAACGAAATTGGACTATTGCATAAATCCAAACAGTAGAATGGACTTGCCAAAAGACCTCTAAAAAAAATGAAAAAGGCGTTTTGAAATTCCAAACGCCTTTTTCAATTGTTTTGAATGACATACAGCTTTTTCTTAATGGCGTAAAGAACAAGTCCTACCCGTGATTTTACACCCAGTTTTTCGAAAAGTGCATCCCTATAATTATCAACGGACCTTGTAGCCACATTCATTCGGTCGGCAATTTCTTTATATGTGAGTTCGGAGCAAGCCCATTCTAAAAACTCAAGTTCCCTGTCAGATAGAGAGGGCAGCTCGAATTCTTCATCCATATTTTGAATATTTCGCATCAGCGATCCTGTTATCAAATCCGAATTATAATAACCCTTCAGCATGACGTGTTCAATTGAATCCTGCAGCTCTTCAGGCTCAGAATCCTTTAGTAGATATGCCCTAGCCCCGGCCCTAATCATTTTAAGCACACTCAATTCGTCACCAAAACTAGATAAAGCAATTACCTTAATATTTGGCATGTTGTTTTTCAACCAAAAAGTGGTTTCAGCTCCATTCATTTCCGGCATTGAAAAGTCCATCAAGACAATATCAACATTCACGGTCTTCAATGAATCAATCAAAATCTTTCCATTGTCGGCTTCCAAAACAATGGCAAATCCAAGTTGCTCCAATAGAGACCTCAAGGCTTTTCTCACCAGGATGTGATCATCCGCTAGCGCAATATTGATCATAAAAACTCTTTTTTAATCATTTCATTTTTAGGGACTTTCAACACCATTTTTGTCCCTGTTGGCTCTAACTTTTCCAGTATAAATTCACCTTTCAAAAGTTCCAACCGATCTCTCATATTTTTCAAGCCTAAACCAGTAATACTCTCATTAGAAATACCAATTCCATTGTCTGAAACTTCCAGCACTAAAATATCATTCAATTCCCTATACGAGAATAAAATTTTTGTTGCTTTACTATGCTTTAAACAATTGTTGAGTGCTTCTTGAACGCATCTAAACAATATTACCTCAATTTCCTTAAAGTGATTAGACATATCAGATTTCCAGGTTGAGTGGTATTGCATATCTCCTGCCATACAAACCAACTTCAATTCACGCTCTATCGCTTCCTTGAAACCATTTTCATTTAAAAAATTTCCATTCATGGAGTGTGCAATATTTCGAAGATCATTCAATGACCTGCCGATAAGTTCTGAACCACTCCGTTTCATTTCTTCGAGATTTTCTGGACTCAACAAGTTCATCTGAATGCGGGCCACAGTGAGTGACTGACATACATTGTCGTGAATCTCCATGCTTACCCTTTTCAAAGTTTGCTCAGAAATTTCTATTCTAGCCTGAAGCACATCCTCATTAAATTTTCGCTGAAGTAACTCTCGCTCATGCACAAATTCTATTTGACTCCTTCTATACTTTAACACGAACGCCACTATAAAAATTACAATTCCTCCTATCAGAAGAACACCAAGTAACATTACCAACTCAGTATCAAACTTCATACGTGTATCTTGTTTGATGGACTAAATCTGCCAGATCCCAATACTACGACGTAAGCCAAAACAGCATAGTAAATAAGCGAAAGCCATAAATGCAGATCATCAAGCCAAATGGTACTGCCAGGAGATTCTGAAACAATAGTCTGATATAACCCATGACGATAAAAAAAGACACCCCAATAGAGCAGAACCGCCGTATTAAACCAGAATGTTGGAAGCGAACTTAGGCTCTCTTTCACTCTTGATTGAAGCATCTGGAAATAATATAACAAAGAACAAGAGCAAACTAACAATGAACAAAAGGCTATGCTCAAAGATGGAAATTTCTGAAAGCTATTTGTTAATATAGGTGCAAATAATCCAGCCGCAACTGCCAATAAAAACATGAGAGATGTAACTAATTTCAAACTCCTGGACTGAAATAGCGAGTGGTAAATCCAGATGTACAATCCAAAGGTAATTGGGGTGTACAAGTTGTAAGCAATTGAATACACCTCGTGTTGACGGGACGGTAGATGACTAATGAGTTCAACTGAAATTGTAAGCCAAATAATCACACTCAATAGCTTCCACTCTATTGTGAGATACCGAAACAACGCCAGGCTTATCAGACCCGAAATCGACAGAAATATTAAGTATACTGAAACATCTGTATCCATTGGACCAACTAAAGTTTCCCATGAAAAATTAATTCATTAAATATACCGACAAATTAATTGTTGTACACGCAGCAATAATGCAAAAATATTTGTGGCTTGTCAAGATTATTCATTCTGTCCATCAGTCACATTCATAAGTAATATCGTTTTTCGGACAATTCAAGGGACAAGGTTTCACATACTGAAATATAGAGTTAGGCTTGTCCTTCAGAAGTATAGTTGTCTCTACCTGTGCGCCATTTTCCACGTATATGGTATCCTTGCAAGCCATCCAAATCAGCGTATGCATTTTATTGTTCGGCTCGTCGTGTTTTCCAAGATAAAGTTGGATTCCGGTTGGACTTCTTTCTCTGTAAAGATTGAACAAAGAATTGATCACACTGCGCTCAATATTCCATCCTTTCAGCGTTCTGTTTTTTGCGAACATGAAAGCCGTTGAACTGCAATTATAATTTTCTATAAGTTCCTCCGCATAAGTACTTGAAATAGGCTCTGAAGGCATCACATCGAAATCGCCAAAAATAGGCGGTGTTCCACCTTCTATTAACTCATCTATGCGCGCTTGATAGTCACCCAATGCATCCCTTTTAATTTTTGACATTACAATGTAGGTTGAAGCTGTTCCAAGAATTGCCCCAACCAGAAGGCCGAGAAATAGTTTGCTGTTGTTCATGATTTAGTGGTTTTGTATTTCGTCAAATCTAGGAAAGTACTTCACTCGACTTTAATGGTATTTTAAACTTGAACTTATACTAGATTCTCATAAAGCTGTAATACAGATATCTAGTAAAATCTCGACTCGTCATTATAAGTGATTTCAACTTTAGTCAACGTGATTTCACGTACTCCCTATGTGCTAAATCTATGCTCAATTAAGGTGGTTAAGCCTTTGAATTTAGACCAACAACTCATTGACTTTTGCTAACGTGGATCAAAACAGAAGATGTAATCAATAGTAAAAAATAGAATCCAAGGATTTAATGGAGTGTGCCGAAAATCCAAAAAAAAGAGTAGGCAAAATAAAATTTCAAATCAAATGTTTACAAAAAAAGGAGAGATCTCAACCCTACTCTATCCAGGAGCAGGAGGAGAACATGTGCAACGTGTTGAACTTAACGAAAAGGTAAATGATCTGCATGCCGTGCTTAGAGGATTTGACGTGAGTTATGATGACGATGACTCCCACTTGAGGCGCATTCAAGTTTCGGTGTGGGCCATTCACACCAATGGAACTCAAGTTGTGGACGTTCACTTCAAAGTGAAATTCAATGACGACTCACCACACAATGATGCCATTAAAGCTTCTGTTCAGTATTTACTTATTGGAGAAGAAGTATCAAACACTCGTCCTACACGCTTGTAATTCCAAACTCATGAACACAGAAATTTACACCACAGGTCTTTCACATAATCAAAATTTCAGCCGCTCAACTTATGCGTTTTCGGCCAACGAAATCATGCAGACAGTTTTGAGAGAAATTGCAGTATTGAGAAAAAGTGGAAAAACAGGCCTCGATCTCATTCAAGACGGAATTCAACGATTGCAGAAAATGGGATTAATAAATCCAATTGATGCAAAAAAGTTGAAGGATCTAGCTATTCTACTTATAAAACTGAACAAAGGTGCGGTCCAACGCGCGAGTGTGTCAGGGAAAATTGATGAACTCTTTCATTCAATGATTTTGAATGAGAATCATTCTGATTTGGCCACCGGGATTGTCAATTCTATGCGCTCCCATGAACCAACTCCGACTGCTACGCAGAGGTCGGCAAAAAAAGCCGCGGGAGATAATGGCTCATCAGCGCTTGTCTCCATGGGTGGGGCGCTTACAGGAGCTATTATCGGCGGCACTATCGGTGGAGGTCTTGGAGCCTTTATTGGGTTCGTGATTGGAGGTGCCGCCGGTGCTATTGCTGAAGGCTGTCTTGATTGAGAAATTAAATACTCATGGACGTGTTTTTAAAGGATTGCCCAAGGCGATCCTTTTTCAATTTCCTATGTCTGATAAATGTCATAGGACCCATTGATCCAACTCAAATCAGGGTTTAAAAGCGCTCTTCACATTTGCAGGGTAAATTACAAATTTGTTAATTTCTATCGGCATGACACAAACAGCACATACACACATATCTAATCTTAGTCTAGAACACAATACTTGGATGCGGGGAATTGAGTTCTATTTGGACGAAATAAAATTGCAATCACATCGCCTGGAAGATGTTTCTGTTCGTTACACAAATCCGGACGTGAAATCCCAAGTTGAGCACTACGAAAATCAGTTCAAAATTCAAAAATTGAATGTGCAAGAGCTACGTCACGACATCAACGTACATATCAAGCACATCGAGTCGGATGTTGTAAAACATGCTCAGCACCTAGCAACTTCAACCATGGAAGAACATGATGCCATGCGCGATAGGTTTATTACCTTAGAAAAAATCATTAATGAAATAAGACACGAATTCTATCGGTTTTTGAGTGCGAATATGTGAAAACGAGAAATCCGCAGCTTCACATATGAAAGGCGTACTATTAAAACTGAATCAATGAATAACTAAACAGCTATAAAGAGAAGTGGAGTTCGCACGACCTCCACTATTATGTGGCATATAAAGCCGTCTCCTTTCGGGGGGACGGTTTTTTTTAGGGTAATGTAAACGAACAATCTGTTCTCCTACTATTCCCATGTTTCATAGGTGCTCTCAGCAATAGACTTGATCAGTTTATTCCTCAATTCGGTTTGGGTATCCGTTTGGTCTGAATTGTACGGTGCAGAAATTATATATTTCCCATCCAATTCGGGCAGTGGTTCTCCCTTCGCAAAAGGTCCTAAGGCAATGTGATCCTTGTACTTTTGCTCCTCCCAACTGTACTCGAAAATATAGAATTGTCCTCTTTCTGTTTCCATCGTGCGATACAATTTGGTGCGACTAATCATATAATCATCGCTCATATAATATTTGAGGAATACTTCCAATATTTCCGATGGACTGAGCTCATCAATACCTGACTCCTTTTCAATGCCATATTTTTTGCTTAACGTTACATACTCGAAACCATTATATGAATCACTTAAGCACTTTTTCTTTCGATCCGCACTCACGTCATAGCCCAACCTCAACTCGGAAATTACAAGTGATACAAGAGGCCCTGTATTTTCAAGCTCTTGCTGCAAGTTCTTGATCAACTCACGCAGCTTAGGACTATCGTCGAATTCGCCTAATACATGACAAGCATTTGAAAGATTCCAATTAGACCAATAATCAAAAAGATCATCTTCCCTATCGCCTTCAATATTCTTTAGACACAAATTCATCCTGTCCATAAAAACACTAGCATTTTTCTTAAGCAAAAGCAGTCCGAGGCTATCAGCCTGTAATGACGAACATAATGAAAGGAACCCGCTGACCAAATGAGGATTTTTGGACACCTCGACTAATTGATCGAAATACTCTCGAGCCATGCCTAGCCTATAATTCAAGGCGTCGGAAATTATATTGTGTGATTCTGTGAATTCCACTTCATTCAATAACTCAATGAACATTTGAAAACCGGTTGCACTCGAATCTACTTCGATATAATTACCAAGAATCAATGCTTTCATAGATTCTGAATTCGCCGTTCGAATTTTCTGTTGCATAAGTTCAGCTAAACCAGGTGCGTTCATTTTTTGTAACAACTCGAGGTATCCTGTGCTCGCTTGCCCCCAAAAAAGGGTGTCCGTAATATAATTTTTGAGAAATGCCTCTTTGAGCAATGGTAAATCTGCATCTTCGAAACTATACTGTTCAAGACAACTCATGAAATTGTACTCTCGGAGTGAATCAGCATCTTGTTTTTCAAGCCAACTAATTATGTCCTTTGTTCTAGATTGAGTCAGATCATATTCATACCGCTTGATCGGTTTTATAGAATAAGCCAAACTATCAATTATGTTTGAATCATTAAATTCTATTGGCCACACCACCATGCTTGCCAGCAATTCTCGACCGTTGAGAATTACTCGACCCTTTTTCATCGTTTGTTTAAACTTTGGATAATGGCCTTCATAATCTACATATCGGTACCCATCCTCTGTTCCAAATTTGCTAGAGGTTATGCTGTCTTCGTAGCTAGCCGCTATTTCATTGACAGCTCTCAACAATAAGGTATCCAGATTAGAACAAGAATAAAGAGTATCCAATTCGAATCGAATTAAGCTTTTCTGAATCGAAGATCCTTCATCCAAAGTCCAATTCACAAAAATTGAATCCGTTGGTAAATCAAATCCCCATGATGCTTCCATAGCTGTGTAAGAAACTTGTTCTTTTTTCATTGCTGTGGTGGTGCAATTGAAGAAACGTGGACTTGTTTGTTTCAATATTGGCGACTTCAAATTGTCGAGTTTAATTGACTCGAAAAATGGAGAGTCCCAGGCATGTTGAGACAATGGTCGAGTTGACAAGATTATGTAATGCCTATAACCGCGCATGAACTGAAGTATATTCATATACTCCTTAGCACTCGCCAAAACTGTTCTTTTTGCAGGAAATCCATACAACTGAACTAATGTGTCGCTCACCACAGAAAAAGAAACTTCGTCGTCCTGTGATAACATTATTTCGACCCCTGATTGAAAAAGCTGATCTGATTCTGTGTAGTATTCACCAGGACTGCAGTCTGAATGTCGGACCATGAATACCTCTCCAGTTGAAGTCTCCATATACATACTTAGAAAAATTTTCTGACTTGTTCCATCGATCCTAGGCGCTTCAATGACTCTCTCCGTAAGCAGCGGTGGAGCCATTACGCGAATTGATGATGCTGTTGGTTTGCACTCTGACCACGACGGCGATAATTTTTCTTTAGGAGTAGTGTATTCCACGCTGTCGAAAAACCTTTTGACACCCGGCATGCTCAACTTCTCTTTTGTTCTGGCCGATACACCCAAGTAGTACATGTATCCATTTTCATGAAAAACATAACAAGCTTTTAAGTACTCATCCGCTTCCTTGCCTATTATTTCTGTGGCAGCCTGATTTGAAAGCGTAGTGTTTTTAATGATCACTCCTTTCAATTTTTCAGAATTAGCGAGCGACTTTTTGAGATTTGCTTGGGCTTCCTTTAAACTCAGGGAGGTATTCCACTTAATCTTCAACGCTCCTGCGAAATAGGAAATTCTTTCGCCCACATCCATAGAAATGAACATGTCTAAAACACCATTCCCCTGAAATTCTACTTCGGCCGGTTTCGATGGAAAGTAAACCATCAGACCGTCGTCGTGAACAAATTGTTGCCAAGGTATCTCGAGCTTTTCTTCTTTCAAATAATTCGAACTACCCGTAAAGGATGGTTGTACTCTTTCGACTATATAACCCTCTTTTCGAAGAAGATTGATGACGCCTTCTTCACCGGGAAGGTGACCGGCTCCCACTGATACAAAAAAAGTTGAATCCTTCGAAAACTTCTTAATTCCGTTGAGGTGCATATAATTTCTAGGAATCATGTTCAGGTCTTCGGAAACGTGCGCTAGAAATGGATGTTTCATTACCTTTTCAATGCTGTCCAAATCTCCTGCCCAATAGATTTCCAACATGTCTTCCTTGTCTAAAAAGAGCTTCTTGAAATCCATCGTCTTGTTCAACTCTTTCACCAAACTATCGATATGGACTTTCATCGCACTATCGATCGCAATTTCTTCTTTCTGTGAGACGTCCGTTTCTAGCGGGTACTCATCATCAGCCATATCTTGACCGGTCTCTTCTTCCTCACTTTCTTCCTTTTTCATTTTTCTCATGTAGCCATCAGCTTCTTCCAGACCAATCACTCTTTTGCCTTTTACCACGGCTCGTTTATGCAGATAACTGTCCAAAAATTCCTTTTGCTTGGAATCCTCGGATATAAGCGTTTGACGCATTTTTGCCTCCTTTCGAATATCCCACTTCTCCGTATTCAAAGGAGTGCTTGAGGATTCTGTGAATTCGGTAGGAGGAGACTTCACTTCGGTTTCATCATCAAAAATATAGTCTCCTAAATCCATTTGAGCGCCGATAGCTTCTGCCACAATAAAGTTCAATGAATCCATATCAATTTCAAATGCAGCCCCATCGCAGCGATCAAAGCAAACCAATACCGAATCACTGAAATCGAAGACCTTGTCGTCGTTTAAGTGCATGGTACCGAAAAGGTAATTGTATGAATTAGATTCCGGGAGTTTGAACCTCCAAAGAAGTGAATAATTCTCGCGCGATTGCGACCAAGATTGAACACATGAGCAAAGAATCAGGAACAGCAGTAAAAACTTTTTCATTCAGGTGAATATTGCCGTGAAAATATGTACAAAATCGCAAGAATTCAACCCATAATTTGCAGTTGGAATTGTCATGAAGTGCTCAAAGGCCAAGAGGACGGGAGCTCTCGCAAGGTTTTTATTTAAAAGCTCATTATACACATGCTCCATATAATACCGTTAGAGTAGCTGTAATAGGCTAATAGAGTGAAACGAAATCGGAATATTAAAGATAGATAAATAGATAAACTGTATAGCTAAACGGTATTACATATACCTTGAAAATAAAAATCGAGAAAGCGCGTGTCATTGCAGACTTTTTAGTTATGCAATAGAATCCAACTACAAAATCTGGGTATAACTAACAATTAGCCGAGGGCAACATCTAGAATCATCATCACCACAAATCCGCCAATGAAACCGAGCACAGCCACATCGGTGTATTTGTCTCGTTGCGTTTCTGGGATTACTTCCTCGACCACGACGAAGATCATGGCTCCTGCCGCAAATGAGAGCGCAAAAGGTAGAATAGGTTCGATGTAAATCACCGCCAAAGCACCGATCACACCAGCAATCGGCTCCACAATAGCGGAGAGTTGGCCGTACCAAAAACTTTTCAGTCGCGATACTCCATGTCTGCGCAGTGGCATTGACACGGCCATGCCCTCCGGGAAATTCTGAATTCCTATTCCAATAGCCAAAGCAATAGCTGCTGGCAGCGCTTCTTCCATGCCATTGGCCGCAGCACCGAACATTACACCTACTGCAAGACCTTCCGGTATGTTGTGCAGGGTAATAGCTAAGAGAAGAAGAGTTGTTTTGTGCCACTGCGTTTTAAGACCTTCCGTTTCATTATCACCAAAATTGATATGTAAGTGTGGCGTAAGCTTGTCTAGCGCAAAGATGAAAAGAGCCCCTCCCAAAAAACCCACTGCGGCCGGCATCCAGGGGAAATTCGGGTATATTTTTTCGGAATATTCGATGCTTGGGGCCAACAGCGACCAAAAACTTGCGGCTACCATTACGCCACCGGTAAACCCAAGCATGGCATCAAAAACGCCTCGGTGCATAGATTTAAAGAAAAACACTAGAGATGCACCGGCGGCAGTAACAAGCCATGTAAATGTAGTGGCAATAAGAGCGGCCAAAACGGGACCAGTATATATAAAGAAGTCAATGAGAGTCTCCATAAAAAATCAGCTCAAAATGCAAATATATAGATTATTATAACACAAATTGTTTGACTAGTCTAATATTTATCTTTTCATTAAAACGACCTTCATCTCAATGAATTACCCCTATTCTTTGAAAGCATAAATGTGTTTACAAAAGACTACCTTTGCAGCCCAATTTTCATTTCATGCAAAGAGAAGTAGTTCGAGTAACTAAAGTATTCAATTTGGACATGGCACATGCTTTGTTCGGATATGAGGGTCCGTGTAAAAATATTCATGGTCACACTTATCACTTGCATGTAACGCTTTCCGGGAAGATTATTGAAGACGAATCGAACCCGTTGAATGGTTTGGTAATTGACTTTGGAGACATCAAAATTCTGGTACACGACAAAATTGTAGATCGATTTGATCATGCCTTGGTACTTCATAAGGACGCGCCTTACAGCATCAACAGCTTTTTGCCCGACCATTTTGAAAAGGTGATACTTTTGCCATTCCAACCATCTTGTGAATGCCTGATGATTCATTTCAAAGAAATTCTGATTGGAAGTCTTCCTGAACATGTAAAACTTGTCTATTTACGTTTGGAGGAAACGGCTACGTCTTATGCAGAATGGAGAATAGAAGATCAGAGGTGAGGGTTAAGGATTGCTTTCTATATTTTATGTGAAAATGTTGTGCCAGCATCTTTAATTCCATTTTGGACACCCTTGAAGTTGTGAATTGGTTTGATTCTTTGACATGTAAGATATTTGTACCAACACAAATTCCTTATTACTCCTACATAGCGTTGTTGTGAATTGCTTTCGATCTTTGACATGTAAGATATTTGTACCAACGTTAAAAATAAAATCGAGCGATGCCCAGCTGTTGTGAATTGCTTTCGATCTTTGACATGTAAGATATTTGTACCAACCTTCGAGGCTGTATTCGTCGCCCATGTCATGTTGTGAATTGCTTTCGATCTTTGACATGTAAGATATTTGTACCAACCTTTTAGCGTGTGGGGGCTACGTTTAACCCGTTGTGAATTGCTTTCGATCTTTGACATGTAAGATATTTGTACCAACTTGGATGCGTTGTGGCAAAGTAAGAGGATAGTTGTGAATTGCTTTCGATCTTTGACATGTAAGATATTTGTACCAACGGAAGTACAGAAAACTGTACACAGCGCCCAGTTGTGAATTGCTTTCGATCTTTGACATGTAAGATATTTGTACCAACGATATGTATATCTTTTGTAAATCGCACCATGTTGTGAATTGCTTTCGATCTTTGACATGTAAGATATTTGTACCAACCGAAAGGCCGTTGCCTATGAATCTTTTCGAGTTGTGAATTGCTTTCGATCTTTGACATGTAAGATATTTGTACCAACTGAGCAAACGCGCGGTCGCGCACCGCTTTCGTTGTGAATTGCTTTCGATCTTTGACATGTAAGATATTTGTACCAACTTGATCAGTTTAATTCGATCAGTCATCATGGTTGTGAATTGCTTTCGATCTTTGACATGTAAGATATTTGTACCAACAATATTTTTCTTGAAATGACAATGAAGATGGTTGTGAATTGCTTTCGATCTTTGACATGTAAGATATTTGTACCAACCTAACGACTGTCCATCAGGAGGGCCACCGCGTTGTGAATTGCTTTCGATCTTTGACATGTAAGATATTTGTACCAACCGGCACCTAATTGCAAGCCAATCAGCTCAGGTTGTGAATTGCTTTCGATCTTTGACATGTAAGATATTTGTACCAACGTCAACCCTCGTCTGACTTCCAATTGTTGGGTTGTGAATTGCTTTCGATCTTTGACATGTAAGATATTTGTACCAACTTTGTTGTCTTCCATATTCGTAGGCTCTGTGTTGTGAATTGCTTTCGATCTTTGACATGTAAGATATTTGTACCAACAATTCAGAGTTACACTTCCACCTAAGGTTGGTTGTGAATTGCTTTCGATCTTTGACATGTAAGATATTTGTACCAACACTCGTTTCCTGTGACAACCATTTGTCCTTGTTGTGAATTGCTTTCGATCTTTGACATGTAAGATATTTGTACCAACTTCACGAGCAACGCGGAGCGTGCTCATCTAGTTGTGAATTGCTTTCGATCTTTGACATGTAAGATATTTGTACCAACTCACAATGGGATGCTTAGACGCATGTGCCCGTTGTGAATTGCTTTCGATCTTTGACATGTAAGATATTTGTACCAACATAATTAACTATTTAATTAACTTAACTATGGTTGTGAATTGCTTTCGATCTTTGACATGTAAGATATTTGTACCAACTTATATCGAGACCGTTCCGCAGGACAAATTGTTGTGAATTGCTTTCGATCTTTGAC
>JAWXBG010000145.1:0-8168 GCA_034439875.1 Flavobacteriales bacterium | reverse complement strand
TTTGAGAATCCCGCACGCATTCTACAAAAATTGCCCTAATGCGTAATGCGGGATAAACGGTATTAGCACTTCATAGCGAATCCCAATGCGGATTCTGGGCTAATCCAAATGTTATAATCACCGACCATTAAATACAAACGCCGAAGTGAAAATGATATGACTTCGGCGTTTTTTTGTTTTTATAAAAACTAAAATTTCAAGATACTAATGGGGGCCTCTAAAAGCTATTCTTATCTGATCACGATCTAAGGATCAATATCTGAATCCCAAACTAAGCAATCCGAACCATCTGGTTTTATCTATTTTCGTTTCTGAAACTACACTTGGATCGTATAAGAAATAGGACTCATCTCTATCCTGATATGCAAGACTGAAGTCGATAGAAAATGAATCTTTTCTAAAACCAAATCCACCTGTATACATGATTTCAGGAGAATTAATAGCTGCTCCACTTACAAAAGGACTTTGTCTGTAGGCGGCACCAGTCCTCAATCGAATAGCCTCTGCTACTCTCCACTCCACTCCAGCCTTCACTGTATGAGTACCTCGGTATATGTCTGAGATAGTCTGATTTTCGGCCGAAAAATCATAATCACTAAGACTTCCAGTACTTCGCAATTTTGCAGTGCTGTAATCCATATACTCGTAATCAGCAGAAACAACACCTGCCTTGCCTAATACAAAAGCAACATTCGCCATATATCGAGCAGGAGTGCGAAGAGAATAGTTAAAACTTCCAAGCGGTGATTCATAATCATACTTATCTCCATTCTTGAAATATGAATTCATTTCTGTAGAATAAGAATCAGATAAACTCAAATATGTGGGAGAATGGAAAGCTACGCCTACACGCAGCCATTCTTGCACCCGACCAATCACACCCAACTTCAGGTTCAGACCGGTTCCTCTTGTTCTGAGTTCTTCGCTGTATGACCAAGACGACAATACTTCATCAGCCTCAAATTCGGATTCTTTATAAAAGGCAGACTCATTGAAACGTGTTCCCACAAATCCTACTCCAACACCGAAATACAATCGATCTAAATATGCAGCGCCGTATGAAAAAGATGTTTCCGACGAACGTCCTGTTCTATTTATTCTTTTGGTTTGTAAAACTGTACCTCCACTAAACTCAGGAAGATAATAAGTACCATTATCATCGGCAGGATTGATTAGAAATGTTTGATAAGCCAAGCCCGCAGTAAAAGGAACGGCATCTGTGAGATCGTCCGGGTGAATTGCCGCCGCTTCAGACGTAAAAACATCGAGCAGTGTAGTATTGAAGGCATTTCCCGAAATCAATAAATTCTCATTGTAATCGCTAATCTTGTTATAAGCTATTCCAAAATTCGAAGCGGTCCACGAAGGATGTTTCGGCTTGGTGCTTCCCACTATTCCAACGTTGTTGAGGTAAAAATTGCTTTTCTGTCCTTCGGCACTTCCGTCTTCATATCGACTTCTATTTTGCGTATCGTGAACACCAAATGCAAATTCGATTCCTCCCCTTTTGTAAATTCCCAATCCAGCGGGGTTGCTTGTAAAAGCAGAAAGATCAGCACCTAGCGCACCGAAAGCACCTCCCATTCCCAGACTTCTGGCACTTCCAGCAAAGTCGGTGCGAGAATACCTCAATGCATCTACTTCGTTTTGAGCTTTCAAAAATATTGGCATTGCCAGCGCTGTAGCCACCATTATGACCTTGAAATTCATCTCCTCTTATTTTAGAAGTTAATTGTTCTTAGCGTCTTTTGCCACTTGAAGAAGATGATGATGAACTCCTTCCGCCACCGCCTCCAGAAGGACGAGATCCACCACTGCTTCCAGAAGATGGCGAAGGTGAATATGAAGGTTTGCTGTCATTTGATTTAGATGACGAACGAGAAGAAGAATTTGAAGGACGCGACTCTTGTTTGTCGTCTGACTTTCTCTCCTCGCGCACTTTACGGGAATTATTTTCGCCACCATCATTTGAGGGGTGTTGTTTTGGAGAATAGTTTCCATTGCCACGATTATCTTCCCCTTGAGTAGGTCGTTTATTATCAGAAGGACGATAGTAGTCATCCCTTTCTTTGGTATTGTTCGGCCTTGAACCTTGACCATTGCTGTTCACATTCGCCGGTTTACGACTCACATCCGGTTGCTTCGAGATATTAGGCAATACAATTCTCGATAGCTCATTATCACGTGAAGCATTTAGAGTATTCGACTGATTAAAATCAATTGGTTTTCCAATTCCAGAAGAATTATTGCGAGCCGGTTCTTTTTCTGGAAACATTCCACTTTGAGCAGGTGCACGAACAATACTCATATCCTCGTCCAATGCTCCTCCGGTAGACGGAGATGTTTGAAAAGGCTTTTTAGGCTTCGTGATTCTATCTGAAAAAAGTGCACCCCCATTATAATTAGAGTTAATTACAGAACCCGAAGAAACACCTGTGTGAGGTCCGTAATAAGTTCCATTGCCATTGCCGTCGGTATTGTCATACCAATTGCCCCCGTTGAAAGGAGAACCACAATAACCATTTCCAAAACCATTTCCAAAACCGTTTCCAAAACCGTTTCCAAAACCGTTTCCATAGTACCATGGACTATTCCAGTACGGATTCCAATAGCTGCCATATTGTCCGTTGAACCATG
Organism: Flavobacteriales bacterium; assembly: GCA_034439875.1. Lineage (GTDB taxonomy): Bacteria > Bacteroidota > Bacteroidia > Flavobacteriales_D > Sanyastnellaceae > JAWXBG01. The sequence goes on along the minus strand of JAWXBG010000145.1, from coordinate 5,531 downwards.
GATCATAATACCATGGGTCAAACCACGGGTTGTATCCAAAGCCATTGAAACCGCCCCAACCCCATGTGTTGGTAAGTCTCCATCCCCAAAGTGGATCCCAGTTCCAAAAACCGCCCGCCGGTGTGTTCAAGCCATTGTTGAATCCCATATTCCAATTACTACCTCCGCCATAATAATTGTTGTTGTTTACTATATCGGCATTTTGATCGTTGTAGTAATCATCCTGTTGATCATAATTTTCTTGACTATAACTTTCATCATAGTAATCGTCTGAAGAAGTTTGAACTTCAGCAACAGGAAGATCGGAGATAAAAGTTTCTCCAGGTTGATAATAAACCTCGTCGTCCTCGTAAGACTTACCAGTAGTTACATAAGCAGTATTGGTGCATGCAAAGGCGAAAAGAGAAAGTGTCAAAACGAGTGCTGTCCATTTTAAATGTTTCATAACGCCTGAGTTTTTATAGTGTATTCCTTTCACGTTCGATAAAAGTACGATATAGTTACAATACTTTTGCCGCTTAAGAATGGCAAAGATCATACCACTACGTTAACGAAAAGTTATGAGCGAAAAACTCACCTCCCGAGAGCAAGATTATTCACGCTGGTACAACGAACTTGTAACCATGGCCGACTTGGCTCAACACAGCGATGTGAAGGGATGTATGATTATAAAACCCTACGGATATGCCATTTGGGAAAAGATGCGCGATGCACTGGATAAGATGTTCAAGGACACCGGACACCAAAATGCCTACTTCCCACTGTTTATCCCGAAATCATATTTTAACAAAGAGGCGGCCCACGTGGCTGGTTTCGCTAAAGAATGTGCAGTAGTGACCCACTATCGCCTCAAGATCGAAGACGGTCAAATAATAGTAGATCCGGAAGCCAAACTGGAGGAAGAGCTGATAGTGCGCCCGACGTCGGAAACGATTATTTGGAACACATATAAAGGATGGATTCAAAGTTATCGCGATCTCCCAATACTTGTTAATCAGTGGGCCAATGTTGTTCGTTGGGAAATGAGAACACGTCTTTTTCTGCGTACTACAGAATTTTTGTGGCAAGAAGGACATACTGCTCACGCGACCGCTGCAGAAGCAATTGTTGAGGCAGAACAAATGCTCGATGTGTATACCGAATTTGCGGAGAAATGGCTTTCGATGCCTGTGATCCGAGGAAGAAAAACAGAATCGGAGCGATTTGCAGGAGCCATTGATACATATTGTATTGAAGCACTCATGCAAGATGGTAAAGCATTGCAAGCCGGCACAAGTCACTTCCTTGGTCAAAACTTCGCGAAGGCTTTTGATGTGAAGTTTACATCCAAAGAAGGACAATTGGACTATGTATGGGCCACCTCATGGGGAGTAACAACTCGATTAATTGGTGCGCTCATTATGACACATAGCGATGATAAGGGACTTCGTTTGCCGCCTAAGATCGCTCCGATTCATGTTGTGATAGTGCCAATCTACAAAGGGCTCGAACAACTTGAAGTAATTCGCGAACGCATAGCTCCGCTGATGGCTGAGTTGAAGAGCAAAGGCATAGTCGTAAAATTTGATGATGACGATACCAAACGTTCGGGTTGGAAATTTGCTGAATACGAATTGAAAGGCGTTCCGGTGAGGGTGGCTATTGGCCCAAAAGATCTGGAGAACAATTCTGCTGAAGTATCCCGTCGGGACACTGGCGAAAAACAAGCCATTTTATGGAATGAACTCGGTGCGCACATTGAATTTTTGATGACCGATATTCAAGAGAATCTTTATAATCAAGCGTTGACATATAGAGATAATAATATTACGGAGGTTGATGATTACGAAATTTTCAAAGGACTTCTTGATAGCAAAGGAGGATTCTTTTCGGCGCATTGGGACGGCACAGCAGAAACAGAAGAAAAAGTAAAGAACGAAACCAAGGCAACTATCCGATGCATACCACTCGATGCAAAAGAAGAAGCGGGTAAGTGTATGGTTACGGGTAAACCGTCGAGCAAACGAGTTTTGTATGCTCGAGCCTATTGAGGGATCTACTAAAGAATAAAAGCACATGACTACACACGAGAACATACTGCGCGCGCTCGAAGGAAAGAGCATCACGAAGCAAAACGTTTTTGCCAACACCCAAGAAAACTTCAAGAAGTTGAAGGAGAGGTTGAAATCATGTGTTGAAAAACTCGAAAAGGATTTTGGTAATAAGGATAGCCGGATCACTTTTGGCTATGCCGATAAAGGAGATTTTCAGGCAGAGATAAAGGTTGCAGGCGACATACTCTTCTTCACCATGCATACCAATGCATTTCAGTTTGACCAAAGCCACAGTCTATGGAAATCGACCTATCTAAAAGATCATCCGGAAAATAGTTATGTGGGCATCATCAATATTTACAACTTTCTGGCCGACTCTTTTAAGTACAATAGGACAGCCGATGTAGGTTATCTCGTGGGAAGAATTTTCATCAACCGCGAAAATCATTTTTTGGTACAAGGAAAGAAAAATCTCGGTTTTCGTTTTAATGATTTTGTCAATAGCACTTTAAACGATGAAGTTTTGTGCGACATTGTTGAACAAGCCATACTTCATTGTCTCGATTTCGATCTGCTAGCTCCACCATATGAAAATGTAAAGCAGTTAAGTGTAGAAGAAATTCAGTCGATCACCGAAAGTCATGCATTAGCCACGGGAAAGAGGCTGGGTTTTCAGTTTGGGTTGAATGAGAAGAGTATGCAGTAGGATATCGCTCCTATGCTCTAGGTGATTACACCAATTCTGCTTATAACTGTAGTCCATCCTGCTTTGCGCACTGGAAGTCTGTTTTGGGTAATGCGCTGCAGTATATCGCATGCATTCAGTGGTAAATCCCGTTAGAGTAATTACTATAGGCCAATAGAGTGAAACGGTATTGGAATATTACAGACACATAAACGGTATTACCTTTTCTAACTACTACCAAAGAAAGGTGCTTGCTTTTGTGGTATCTATTTCTGATTCCAAGCTCCCTAGGAGCAACATCTTACTACATCCCTCCCCCCAAAAAAAATCTCTCTCCCGCGCTCCGAAAAGCTCGCTCGCGAAGCGGACGCATTCTCATCCAATACATTGGAAGATATCGCACCAAAGGAGCTTCTTGTAGACCTAGATCGAGACAAATAAAATGATTGTAGGATGTCGCTCCTGTGGAGCTTGGTGATTATACAAATTCTGCGTATAAAATAGTCCGTCCCTCATTGCGCATTGGAAGCTTTATGGGTAATGCGCTGCAGTATCTTGCATGCATGCATTGGTAAATACCGTTAGAGTATATAATAAAGGCCAATAGAGTGAAACGGTATTGGAATATATCAGAAACCTTTAGCGGGTCAAATGCTTCATTTTCAAGTCATTGATTTTTCAATGGATTTTTTTTCAATTCCATTCCTTACCGATTGAAAAAGCACGTACATTTGCACTCCATTTTTAGAAAATGGCCCGTTCGTCTAGGGGTTAGGACACCAGATTTTCATTCTGGTAACAGGGGTTCGATTCCCCTACGGGCTACGAACACAGAGTGAAAGGGTGTGTGAGAAAGGAGAAGATTATAAAGTGCGAGTAAGTTCAGGCAAAAGAACTTATCCGCACTTTTGGTTTGTAGTCTCTTTTCATATTTCCATATTCCCACTCCTCAGCACCACCCTCTGATCCATTCTACTCCTTCACAAAATGACTGCACAATTTTCATGCACTGAGAGAATAAAACCCTGAGACGAGGTAAGATATGTCAATAGTCTTTTGTGCGGAAAGAAAACCATTCCACTCTTCTGTTCCGGTGACATCGTATATTCGTAGAAGTTGATTTGAAGGGCAATTCTGAACATTCAATTTCTCCAAAACAGGATTGGGATATGTTACCAAATTCACACTGCCCTCTTCAGTGATTCCAACAGTTTGCGCATATTTTACAACGGTGAGGTCTGCATTCGCCGTTGCGCCTCTGCTGTACCCCACGATGTAAATTACGCTGCCATTAGGCGATACTACTAATCCTTTGGCTTCGTCGTTTTGAGCAGCTAAACCCTCATAATTTACATCCCAAATAATATTTCCGTTGGGATCTATTTTAATAAGTAACATGTCGTACCAACTATTTGCAAAACCCGCTCTTCCCGCAATACAAAGATTTCCTTGAAGGTCATGCGTTAGTTCAAAAACTTCATCCGAAAAACCTGACGGTCCCACCCATGAAGTGTGCCAACCTAACGAACCATCGGGTAACAGCTTCACTACTTGAATATCTCCATTTCCTGTTGCCGCAAAAAATAAATTCCCATTTCCATCAGCAAACATGTGATCAATAAAAACTTCGTAACCAAAATAATAATCCCAAAATATATATGTCCACTGATATATCCCTTGGTCATTGTATTTCATTACTTCCCAATTTCCTACTGCGTTATAGCCTATTGTAAAAATATTGCCATAAATATCGTTGATCACATCCAAACAACTTTCAGTTACGTTGTTCAAAGAACCCGGATTGGTATTAATCCAGTATTGACTGCCCGAATGATCGTATGATACTACAGCCATATCTTATCCCGTATTCAATATAACTGTGCTGCCACATGCAACTACATTCTGATTGATATCCAAATCCATACCGTGGAAACTGTCGGCATAAGGATACACGATTGACGAATTGAAATGAATTGTCCAATCAATTTCGCGGCTAGTCGTATATCGATTAACTATCCCTCCCGAATAATGATTATTGGTTTCACCCTGATCATCATTTCCGGCTACATAGATCTTTCCTTCCAAACCTATGCGCATTTCAAAGGCAATATCCAGGAAAGCTCCGGCAACCCCATAGGTGTCGTCCCACATCAAATTCCCATCGGTATCAAGTACGAAAATAAACATGTCGTTGTCCCAATATCCCTCTCCTGTCTTGGTCTGTCCACAAACATATACTTGACCCAGTGGCCCGATCGCAATATCAAGTGGTAAATCTTGCTCATGAAAGGGGCCATCCCAAATATAATCCCACACTACATCTCCCGCAGGATTGTATTCTACGACAAAAACATTCACCTCACCCTCCACGTCCCAACCATTTCAGGCAACAACCATGTTGTCCGTTAGCGGATCAAAAGCAACGACATGTGCTTGATCAAAAGTTTCGGCGAGACCATTTTATGTCCTCAACCATTCTACAAAAGGGTCCTAATAGAATGCAACTATGTTGAATGCGATCAATAGGGCAAATAGACAATTTTTCATGGTCTTGGAATTTGGTGAATATAATACCTCTACAACAACCCAATTAACTCGATCAAAACTACTCTCTTTTTCGAATTCGCACTGATTAGAAAAAAATTAACATTCTTAATACAACTTCCAAAAACCTCTTTCACATTTCGGCCAAATTCAAAATTATAGCACATTCTGTTAAATTCATTCGGGCCCAATCCCGAGAGACAACCTTCAGCAATGCAAGGGAAGCAGACCGCGGGATGCTCGAATCTTAGTGGTAGAAAACACCTACT
>JAWXBG010000144.1:0-8040 GCA_034439875.1 Flavobacteriales bacterium | reverse complement strand
TAATAGATTCCATTTGCAAAATCTGGGTTCAATTGGTCATTTTGAACGTTCAGCGGATTTTTCGCTAGGGAGTCAACAATACCTACCCAATCGTTGTTAACAAGAGCACAAATACTCCGCATAAGGCTTGAAAACAAGCCATTTCAGCCGTATTTTTGCCACGCCAAAAAGTCTGTTATTTTTAATTAAATCATTAATAATCAGTAATGAGTAAAGTTTTTGACCTTGAAATTATAAAAGCGGTATACAGCCGCTTTCCTGAAAGAATTGATGCCGCTAGAAAAGCAACTGGAAAAGCCCTCACACTTTCAGAAAAGATACTTTATGCCCACTTATGGCAAGGAAATGCAATTGAAGAATACGGACGAGGAAAAAGTTATGTCGACTTTGCACCAGACAGAGTGGCCATGCAAGATGCCACAGCTCAGATGGCGTTGCTCCAATTTATGCAGGCAGGGCGGTCGAAAGTAGCTGTGCCTTCTACGGTGCATTGCGATCACTTGATACAAGCTCGAGTGGGTTCGAGTCAAGATTTGCAGGAAGCGATAAATAAAAACAACGAGGTTTTTAATTTTCTTTCTTCCATATCAAATAAGTACGGCATTGGTTTTTGGAATCCCGGCGCGGGAATCATTCACCAAGTTGTACTCGAAAACTATGCATTTCCTGGAGGAATGATGATCGGAACTGATTCACATACGGTGAATGCCGGTGGATTAGGAATGATTGCTGTTGGAGTGGGTGGTGCCGACGCAATGGATGTAATGGCCGGAATGGCGTGGGAATTGAAATGGCCGAAGCTAATAGGAATTAAACTTACGGGAAAGCTCAATGGATGGACATCAGCGAAAGATGTAATACTGAAAGTGGCCGGAATTTTAACTGTAAAAGGGGGAACTGGAGCCATAGTCGAATATTTTGGAGATGGGGCTATTTCACTTTCTTGTACAGGGAAAGGTACCATTTGCAATATGGGAGCTGAAATTGGAGCCACTACTTCAACTTTTGGATACGATGATTCGATGGAAAGATATTTGCGTTCGACTGGAAGATTCGAGGTCGCTGACTTGGCCAATGCAATTCGTCCGCATCTCACAGGCGATCCTGAAGTGTATGCCAATCCGGAAAAATATTTTGATGAGGTAATTGAGATTGACCTCAACACGCTGGAGCCTCATCTAAATGGACCTTTTACTCCCGATTTAGCAACTCCTATTTCAAAAATGAAAGAAGAAGCTGCTAAGAATAACTGGCCAACAAAAATTGAAGTAGGTTTGATCGGTTCTTGCACAAATTCCTCATACGAAGACATAGCTAGGGCAGCTTCATTGGCTCGTCAGGCAGTTGCAAAAGGATTAAAACCCAAGTCAGAGTTTAGTATCACTCCAGGTAGCGAATTGGTGAGGTTTACAATCGAAAGAGACGGCTTCATAGACACTTTCGAAAAAATGGGTGCTACAGTTTATGCCAATGCTTGCGGACCTTGCATCGGGATGTGGGCTAGGGTAGGAGCGGAAAAGAAAGAAAGGAATACAATAGTCCATTCGTTCAACAGAAACTTTCAGAGTCGCAATGACGGTAATCCGAATACACTTGCATTTGTTGCTTCACCTGAACTAACTACAGCATTGGCCATTGCGGGAGACCTAACGTTTAACCCAATTACAGATACTCTTATCAACGACCAAGGAGAAGAAGTAAAATTGGATGCACCAGGTGGCGATGAATTACCAACGAAGGGATTTGATGTAGAAGACCCTGGTTTCCAAGCGCCCGCTGAAGATGGCAGTATGGTTCAAGTAAGTGTTGCACCCGATAGCGAACGATTGCAGTTGCTTGCTCCATTTGACGAATGGGATGGAAAGAATATCGAGAATGCGAGGGTGTTGATCAAGGCCAAAGGTAAGTGCACCACCGATCACATCTCAATGGCAGGTCCTTGGCTTCGCTTCAGAGGTCATTTGGATAACATTGCAAACAACACACTCATTGGTGCCACCAATTTTTTTAATGGTGAGCAGAATAAAGTAAAAAATCAACTGACAGGAACTTATGATGAAGTTCCAAAAGTTCAGAGGGCATATAAAGCTGCAGGAGTTCCAACTATTGTAGTGGGCGATCAGAATTATGGCGAGGGATCTTCAAGAGAACACGCGGCCATGCAACCTCGCCACTTGGGAGTAAGGGCTATATTGGTGAAATCGTTTGCACGAATTCACGAAACAAACCTCAAAAAGCAAGGGATGCTGGCTCTTACATTTTCCAATGATGCCGACTATGATAAAATCCTAGAAGATGATCTGATCAATTTCACTGATCTTACCTCATTTGCTTCTGGAAAATCAATGACACTAGAATTAGTTCACGCAGATGGAAGCAAAGATTCTATTGCGGTAAATCATACCTACAATGCTCAACAAATTGAATGGTTCAAAGCCGGAGGAGCTTTGAATTTGATCAGGAAGAATTTAAAATAATTATCACAAAAAAAGGAATGCAAAAAATGGCTCCAATTGGAGCCATTTTTAATTTTTGAAGTAGTTTTATATTTATACCGTTTATGCATCTGTAATAGCCTAATACCGTTTCAGTACATTGGTCAATAACAGTTGCTCCGACGGCATTTACCACTTCATGCTCATAAAATAGTTTGGAGTATTTTATAAGCAGAATTGGTATTAGTTGCCTCCAAACATGTAAGCAACCCGAAGTCCGAGATAAGCGCTTGATTTAGCTTCTTCAATATCCGAATCTGGTGTAATTATGTTGTATCGAATACCCAAATCTATTTTCTCATTCAAAACAAAACCAGCACCAAAGGCAAAGCTCAAGTTTGTAGAAGATTCGGTTTCGCTAGGAATAGTTACACCAAGCAATTCGAACTCAGCTGTCTTTACCGATGAGGTATGTACACCCAACTGAACATGGCCATAAGGGCCGCTTTGTTGTTCTGAGAAGTAGTACTTGGCTCCCACTTGGATAGGTATCATTGAAGAGGATTCGATAAAATCTTTAATAGCTTCATCTGGAGATAAGAGAATATACCCCACATTAGCAGTAATCCCTAGTTTGTCGCCTACAGGGTGCTCATATCCGGCTGAAAGCCCATAACCAATTCCATAAGCATCTCCGAAATCTCCCATTGGCAACGCAAGTTCAAGTCCTAAAGAAGGGCGTCCGCTTTGAGCAAAAGATCCAATAGTACTTAAAAGTGCTGCCGCAATAATAAAGAGTTGTTTTTTCATAATCGTTTGGTATAATTAAAATTTCCGAGTTCAAAATTCGCATAAATCCTTTTCATTAGGTATGCAAAAAAAAGTTTCCTTTTACAGTGAATTGTTAAGAAAGGTTCATAAAAGGCTCTTAACTAGTTTATTGACATGCATGTAAAAATACTTTTTTTTCTTCCAAATTAAATTGAAAATGAAACGGCCTCAACTGAAGCCGTTTTTTTTTGAAGATTTTTTTATTGGAGGTATATACCCAAGCTAACACCGAAATTGATGCCGGCGTTTTTCTCCACAGAATCTTTTCCATCCACATCAGTGGTCCAACTGTTGGAGCCATAGCCAATCATTGGTTCAACTGATATATGGTCATTCAAAAAGGCAGCGTAACCAAGTCCTACATTCCAACCAAAAAGTGATGATTTCAAATCCTTTTCATCTTCCCCTCCACCATTGGTGGTCATAGATCCTAAGCCAACTCCAGCTTCACCAAAAATACCAAGAGCAGTATAGTAGCGGACAAATGGTCCGGCTGCAATGCCATTGGCAGTTGATTCAATTTCCGAATTTTCAAAGGTGCTGGTAATCTTGCTATTGCTAAAATCTACCATTACACCAACTGCAATATTATCGGTGAGTAAGTAACCGACTTTCGGAGTCAAACCGAGATCGGTATACTTAGTTTCCACATTTTCCACTTCCTTACCATCAAATTCATAGCTGGAAGTTGTTGAAGAGAAATTTAAGCCCCCACCAATGAGGACAGCTCCTTTAGTTACTTGAGCATAAGAGGCGCTAGTCATTAGACCAAGTGCCATCAATGAGAAAATAATTTGTTTTTTCATGTTTGATTATTTTGATTTTCGAATCCGTTTATCGGAATTCCGGAAGGTCTTTAGCAAGGGCTGTGCCGAATTCAATTTTCGAAAAGAGTTATAGCCCGCATTGAGTTTAGAAATAAATCATAATGTATTGATATAGAAGAATATATGTAGAATCTAGAAAGGAGGCCATGGAGGCGGTAAGTGCGACGTTTCTTCAGATTTCAGAGGGTGCGTCAGCGTTCTCAGGTCGCTTTCATCCCTTATGAAGAAACCGCTAAATAGATCTTTCACATTTCGACCAAATTATACTAATGCTTCACATAAAAATAGTACAAACTATTTTATGCCAATGTTACTTCATAAATCGTCCAAAATATTTTAGGCGGTTACAGTGGTAGATGCCTTTAGAGTGGATGTTCTAGGCCAATGGAGTGAAACGGTATTGGACTGTTACAGAGACCCATAAGGTTAAATATAATACATCCAGCGACATTCAATTTCTTTCGCTTAAATACCAGGATTGCTTGTGCACTAAGCAGATCCATTGTTCGGGTTTTGTGTCCACGAATCATAAAACAGGTTTTTGGAGGCCTCCTTAAGTTGATTTTGTTAATGGAATACGGATGTTTGGTCGGGCCAAAACCAACAATTCCCTCAATTCTCTATGAATTTCCATTGAAAATGAGGGCTAAAAGTCTACTAGGTTATATTTTAGCCCCCATGAGTTCGAATCAGAGAACAATTCAACGTCCTGTATCATTTACGGGAGTGGGTTTGCATACCGGAGCTGTTGTAAATCTCACCATTCAACCTGCTCCGGAAGATCATGGGTATAAATTTCAGCGTGTCGACATAGATGGCCATCCAGTAGTAAACGCCGACTGCGATTTAGTTGTGAGTACTCAAAGAGGCACTACGCTCGAGCAAAACGGAGTCCGTGTTTATACTACAGAACACGTACTGTCGGCACTCTACGGTTGTCGTGTAGATAATGCGCTCATCCAAATAGATGGTCCGGAGATCCCTATTCTCGATGGTAGTGCTCGATTATTCGTGAATGCTATCGAGGAAGTGGGTTATGCAGAACAAAAAGCTGAGCGACAATACCTCGTTTTAAAAGACAATATCACCTTTGAAGACTCAAATAAAAATGTAGAAATGCTCGCCGTGCCAACCTTGGGTGGTGAGTTTCGCCTTACGGTAATGGTCGATTATCATTCGCCGGTGCTTGGAACCCAACATGCTTCGATGTACAGCCTGAATGATTATTCGTCTGAAATATCAGGATGTAGAACATTCGTTTTTTTGAGAGAGCTCGAACTGCTTGCCAAGAACGGATTGATCAAAGGTGGAAGTCTCGAGAATGCAATTGTCCTGGTAGAAAGAGCATATTCAGATGAAGAAATAAAAAACATATTAAAATTGCTCGGCAAAGAAGAGCTCGAAGTGAAAGTAGAGGGAATTGGTGTACTCAATACAGTAAAACTCCAATACGAAAATGAACCGGCTAGGCATAAGCTACTAGATATTGTGGGTGATTTGGCTTTGGTTGGAAAGTTTATTCGAGGCCATATTCTGGCTGCACGTCCGGGCCATGCTGGCAACGTAGAATTCGCGAGAATTTTGAAGAAGCTGGCTAAGAAGGACAAAGATTCAAAAACAGTCACGTTCGATTTGAGCAAGAAACCTTTGTATGATATCAATGATATATCAAGGATGCTTCCACATCGTTATCCATTTTTGCTGATAGACAAGATTTTGGAAATGGACGAAATGGGAGTTGTCGGTTTGAAAAATGTGACCATGAATGAGCCATTTTTTCAAGGGCATTTCCCCGGAAATCCGGTAATGCCGGGCGTTATGCAAGTTGAAGCGATGGCACAGGTAGGGGGAATTTTTGCTTTGAGTCAGGTTCCTGATCCGGAGAACTACTCGACTTACTTCATGAAAATTGACAATGTAAAATTTAAGCAAAAAGTAATTCCTGGAGATACATTGATATTTAAGCTAAAACTCGAGACACCCATTCGAAGGGGTTTGGTGCACATGAGCGGCATTACATATGTAAATGGTCAGTCGGTGTGCGAAGCCTCGATGTTGGCTCAGGTTGTTCGCGACCGCGTTCCAAAGGTTTCCGCTTCATCTATACCTGAGAACGCATGAGCACTCTAACGCATATCGATCCGAATGCTCGCATAGACGAAAATGTTGAGATCGGTCCTTTTACGAGTATTGAGGGAAATGTTGAGATTGGCAAAGGAACATGGATAGGTCCGAATGTGACCATTATGAATGGTGCGCGTATCGGGGAAAATTGCAGGATATTTCCGGGAGCAGTGATTTCAGCGATTCCTCAAGATTTGAAATTTGATGGTGAGGAAACAACAGTAGAAATAGGCGACAATACGACCATAAGGGAATGCTGCACGCTCAACAGAGGTACACGAGATCGTTTCACTACAAAAATTGGAAACAATTGTCTACTGATGGCATACGTTCACGTTGCTCATGACGCCATAATAGGCAACAACTGCATTTTGGCTAATTCAGCCAATATTGCCGGCCACGTGGTTATCGAAGATTGGGTGGTGGTAGAAGGAGTAGTAGCGATGCAACAATTTATAAGAGTTGGTCAGCATTCATTTGTGGCCGGTGGGTCCCTTGTTCGGAAGAATGTTCCTCCATACGTGAAAGCTGCGCGCGAACCACTCAGTTTTGCAGGTGTCAATACAGTTGGACTGCGCAGAAGGGGATTTGCCAATGAAGTAATTTCTCATATCGAGGATGTTTATAGAATGATATATGTGCACAACGCTAATATGTCAAGAGCGATACACGCAGCCGAAATGGAGCTACCCAATACTCCGGAGAAAGAAATCATTTTGAATTTCATCAGAGAAAGTGACAAAGGAATCATCAGAGGTCCACAAGGCTGATCAAATGACCGGCTCGCGATTGCTCATCGAAAGTTTGGGCAAAAAATTCAACAGAAACTGGATTTTCAGGAATATTTCTCTCGAACTAAAATCCGGAGATTTTCTTGCAGTTCTGGGTGGCAACGGATCGGGAAAGTCTACCTTCATTCAATGTGTTTTAGGTAGTTCATCGCATACGACCGGTCGTGTTTCACTTTTCACAAATAATGGTCGTTTGGATGATGAAAAATTTCCCCTTCAAATTTCAATTACTGCTCCATATGTTGGACTCTACGAAGACTTGACATTGCGAGAGAGTATTGATTTTCATTGTAAGTTCAGGAAGTTGTTGGATCAAATGAACGCAGAACAATTCGCACATCTCACTTCTCTTGAAACGCATATCGATAAACCGCTAAGCCAATATTCTAGCGGCATGAAACAACGGGTAAAACTTGGTTTGGCATTGTATACCGATTCCCGCATGGTGCTTCTCGATGAGCCTTGTTCACATTTGGATGAAAATGGAATCACTTGGTATAAACAACAAATTGAAAGCAGAAAGGCGGGTCGAATTATATTGGTTGCTAGCAATAACATGGAGACAGAAACTTGGTTTTGTCAGCATCAAATCCGAATGGAAAATCACGCTTGAACCTGAAACTAGTTTCCCGATTGATGCCCGGACCTCAATAGATCATTTACAGTTTTAACGGGGTTGAAAGTTGAAACAGGAACTTCCACAAAAATTGTATTCCACATAGCCATACTTCCGTTCCACAAGCCCGGAAGTTCGAGCGCTCGGATAACTTTTCCATGATCAAATTTTTCTGAAATGATCCCGGTAGAGGTGTCGACAAAGTCGTGGAGTGAATAATTTACTCCATTGCGATTGCGCATTGAGCAGACAATATCCACTGGATTAAAGTGGGTGGAATTGCTAACAATTTTCGCTTGCAGCCAATCGTGAATTGCGACCTGATTTTTTTCTACAATTTGTTTTGAAATTTGGCCGTCGGGCATTTTCAACCAAAATGGTCCACCGCCGGGTTCGCCTTCGTTGAGCACCATTCC
>JAWXBG010000143.1:0-23231 GCA_034439875.1 Flavobacteriales bacterium | reverse complement strand
ATCTAAGCGATAGAATACTGCATTCATCGGCAAAATGAGGGTGCAATTTTTCTATCGCTTGATTTGGGTTTATGTATCTGTAATAGTCCAATTCCGTTTGACTCCATTGGCCTTTAACAGCTACTTTGACGGTCTTTACCAATTCATGCTCATGAAATAGTTTGGACTATTTAGTAAGCAGAATTGGTATTGGATAGAATCATGCTATGGGGACCGTCAGATTCGTCCATCGAAACAAAGCCATTTTTTCCACTGATTATTCAATTCTAAATCCTATTTGTTGGATATTGTTCGATCGAACTTCAACGCATAAAAAAGGCCCCGCTCTTTGCGGGGCCTTTTCGAAATGTGAACTTATTTCTTTTCTTTTGTTTTTGTGTCAGCAGGAGCACCTGGATTCGGTCTAGCTGCCGGATCTCTTGGTGCCGGATTAGCAGGCGGCCTTTGAACACCTCCAACTTCACCTGTTCCTGGAGCTTTAGTTACCCTCTTTTCGAAAAGAAAGTGGGTTTCAATCTTACCGTTATTTGTAAAATTGAATGAGTTTACTAAGCGATATCCTTGTGAAGACAAAAAGTTTATTGCATCAGGAATACTCAAAAACTGAGTTTCTCTTAGCGTTTCTATTTGTAAAACGAGGTCTTTGTCCTTCAGACTCACTCCAAGTTCACGGCCAAAATCCATGCGAATACTTGTTCTCGCGTTGTTCTCAAACACGATAAGAGTGCCAAAAATACTCTCCGGTGTGTATTCTTTAGGTAGAGCAGCAGTTGATTTACCAGAAGGGGCAGCGGCATCGGTTGTTTTGGTCTGGGCAAAACTGAGCATAGGTGCACACATTAGTGCGATAATCAGAATCTTCTTCATTTCTCTTGTCAATTTATTGTTTAGGAAAGTCAAATTTAAGCATAGACTGTGCCAAAGCCAAAGAATGAAATGCGATTTCGAAGATTTATTTCAAGGGATTTTTAGCGTGAAGTGCTGTTTTTCAATGCCATTGTAGAAAAAGATCACCCCGAAATGAAAAAAATCGAGGCTAAGAGAAACTTCTGATTGCTGTTTGATTCGGTTCCAAGCGTTATTCATTCCCTTGGACCAGTATATGTCGTCGACGATTACTATGGACATTTCATCGCAGTACTTGGTTATTTGGCTCCAGTATAAAAGAGTGGCTTCTTCTTGGTGATTTCCATCTATAAAAGCCATGCCAACTGATTTGAGTTTTGTTAGTTCATGATCTAAATTTTGGTCAAAAGAGCCTACCACCACTTTCACATTGGTGCAACCACATGAATGAATATTTTCTTTGGCTATTTCTGCAAGGATCTTGGAACCCTCGATAGTCACCACTTGAGCGTTAGGGCAGGCTTTTGCGAGATATGAGGTTGTCAATCCAAGATTTGTTCCTAGTTCAAGTATTGTGTGCGGTTGGAGCAGATTAGCAATTTTAAAAAAGACTTGGGCTTGAACACGGGGTTTTGAGCTAATGGCTGCGATTGTGGAGATTTTTTTTTGTTGGGATTGGTTCAGAGTCGAGCCGGCGCCTAAGTCTACAACAGTGATTAAAGAATCATTCTCCAGCATTTTTTCCCTCTGAAATTCTATGTCACCAAAGCAAGCAAATTGTTTTTTTCGCGGCAAGTGAAGGGTCATCAGATCGTACACAAAAGGTGAGTGTACTCCGTGTTTTTCTTGGCGCTTTGCTAAGTAGCGCATATAAGACTTAACGCGGAAAATTGCGGTGTTGATTAACAATTATATTCCAGATCATAGATTTTTGAGCGCTCGAATTTCTGCCTCCAAGGAATCCAGGCGTGCCATAAGTTCGGGAAGTTTCCTAAACCCAACATAAGCTTTTTTGTAGTCCATTATAGGAAAGGCAGGAGAACCCTGAACAATTGTATTAGGATGCGCTAATGAATGACCAATTCCGCTTTGGGCGGCAATTTTTGTTTTATCGGCTATTGTGATGTGACCAACAATTCCTACCTGTCCACCAATCATGCAATCTTTTCCAATTTTGGTAGAGCCTGCTACTCCTGTTTGAGCTGCAATAACAGTGTTTTCGCCAATCTCAACATTATGGGCTATTTGTATGAGGTTGTCTAGTTTTACACCTTTGCGAATGATAGTGGAACCCAGTGTTGCTCTATCCACTGTAGTGTTGGCTCCGATTTCAACGTAGTCTTCAATGATGACATTTCCAATTTGAGGAACTTTGTTGTAATTATTTTCTGAGTTCGGTACAAATCCAAAACCATCGCCGCCAATAATTACACCCGAGTGAAAAGTGCACTGATTTCCTATAGTGCAGTCATTGTATATCCTAACACCGGAGAACAAAACTGTATCATTGCCAACCTTGGTTCCGTGACCTACATAAGAGCTTGCGTAGAGCCGGCAACCGCTGCCAATTTTTGCATTGTCTCCAATAAAGACAAAAGGACCGATATACACATTTTCACCAATTGTTGCACTAGGAGAAATGTATGATTGGGAATCGATTCCGGCTTTTGGTTGACGAATTTGATCATATGCAGCCAGTAGTTTTACAAAACCACCATAAGCATCAGCCACTTTCACGAGAGTGAGACCTATAGGCAGCGGCAAGGAAGGTTCGAAATCTTTTGAAACGATGGCTATGCTAGCCCCAGTTTTATATATGTGCTCTTCATATTTGGGATTTGCGAGGAAAGTAAGAGTACCCTCGATTCCTTCTTCAATTTTCGAAAGATTGTGAACGCGAACATCGGCGTTTCCTTCTATGGTGCCATCGATCAGGGCAGCAATCTGAGTAGCGGTAAATTCCATTTGGGGATAAATATAAAGTGATTCGCATGATATAGTGTTCCCCTGTGCATCCTCATTGGATTTATACTAAATTTAGGGATAAATTAATGTTTTATTCTTCTTGAATCGTTTTGGCAATCCGAGGTTCAATCGACTTCTCCAAGTATTTTTTATTCTCTTTAGCAAAAAGCATTACCAGTACTGATGTGAGCAAAAGATCGCCAACTAGCGCGATGATCAATGTAATTGTCACAAGCAGACCTACGTAAAAGGTTCCCATGAAACTGGAAAAAATCAAACTAACGAAGCCCGCACAAAGAATGAGGCTCGTCATAATAATGGCCTTTCCAGTAGAAATAAAGGTCCTTTTCACAGCATAGTTTTTTGAGTAACCTCTCTGTTGAAGTAGTTTTAGTTTGCCCATGAAGTGAATTGTATCATCAACTGCAATTCCAAAGGCAATGCTGAAAATGATAGACGTACTTATTTTGATATCTATGCCGGCCACGACCATGAAAGCCGAAAGGCCAATAAGAGGGATTATATTGGGGATTAATGAAAGCAGAGCAATGCGGAAGGAATAGAAGAGAAGACCAACTAAAAGTGCAACAGACAAAATGGATAATACGATATCCCAAATCATGTTTTCTACAAGATAACTGTTGTTGTAATCTATGAGATGCGCTGTTCCTGTTACTTTGTAATTCCAAGCGTCTACATTCATTTCTTTATAGAGTTGTTCGAGCTCAGAATTTACTTTATCAAAATGTGCTCTACCCAAGTCGGCCACCTTTCCGCTAAATCTGATGAGTTTTTCTTCTTTGTTCACCATAAGGTTCAATGCTTGCGCAAAGTCCTTTCGCTCTGCCAATTTTTTTATTTTCTCAAGTTCTTCCGGGTCTGTCGGTATAGAGAAATATTGGGATTGTCCGCCATTCATAGCCTTGTGAATGGTTTTGATGAGCATGGGAAGCGAGAACAAATTTCCCACACCATATTCTTTTCTCAAATGACTATCAAATCTATCAAGTTCGGTCAAAACCTTTATATCCCAAATATCATTTTCGTTGTTCAGCATTATAGCCATCTCAAAGGGACGGGCCCCCGAAAATTTGTCTTCAACAAATTTGAATTCTTGCTTTAAAAAGTGATCATTGTCAAGGTCTTCAAGCATGAAATTGTTGACATTGATTTGGGTTGTTATAGCAATACAAGTAGCAGTGAAGATGAGAGCTCCCCATAAGATTCTTTTCCTCTTTCTCAGTACCCAAAGAAATGCAACGTGAAGTTTGGGAGTCCAAAAGTCGTTTTTGGAAAGGGGAGAAGAGATATTAGGAAGCGGGCATAAATATAAACCGGCTGGAATCATGGCATAGCTAATGATAAAAGCCATCATCACTCCCAAACTGGTATAAAGACCAAAGTTTGAAATGGGTTCTATGCCATTAAAGATGAGTGTACCGAAACCGATTGACGTGGTAATTGCAGTGAGGAATGTCGGCAGGATAGTATCGCGGATAGACCCTTTGATCGCCTCTACTTTTTCCTTTCCAGAGCGGAGCAGCTCTATGTAACGCGCAAGTATGTGAACTGAATCGCTGATACCAATCACAAATAAAATCGTGGGCAAGATGGTGAGCATGATATCTATATCCTTACCCATGAGTTCAATAGCTCCGAGCGTCCAAATTATTGAGGTAAGTACCACAAGAGTGGGCATAGCCACATTCCAAAAAGATCGGAAAGCGATGAATAGAAAAAGAAGGGTAAGGAAAAATGAAATCGTAACGAAGATGGTCATTTCTGAAGCCATCATTTCCACGTATATTTTTTGCCCAAGGCTTCGACCGATGATGTGTGTTTCTTCAAAGCCAAAAGAATTGACTATGGACTGAATGTCGTCCGCAACCTTGTCGCAGTCTTGCTTTGAAAGACCTTGTGTGTGCTTCATATTGATGGCCAGTGCCTTGCCATCTTTCGAGAAAAAGGAACCGGCGTACAAATCGCTCGACATGATGTAAGCGGAATCTGAGGGATAGGACTCCGGATTCTCCCAGTCGATTACGGGCTTTCTGATGAAAAATCCCAGTGCCGGATCTCTCACCACTTCTTTAAGATCCGTGGGAGACAGCACTTCAACAATGTTTTCCGTTTGTTTTAATGTCGTTGAAAGGCTATCAACTTTTGCAAGAAATTCAGCATTGAATACACCTTTTTCCCTCACCACCCCAACAATTACGAAATCATTGTCGGTCTCAAATTTTGATCTGAAATCAAAATAGAAGTCACTTTCTTCATTGCCAACTGGAAAAAACTTTTCAAAGTCGTAATCGAAACGCAAATGGGTAACACGCACAATACAAAAGACCGTGACTAGGGTCAGCGCAAATAGAATAACAATACTTTTCAATTTGCTCATAAGCTGCAAATGACAACCACAAATCGTTGTGAATGTTTTCTAAATCAAAAAAAAGCCGGCAGTTTTATTTGCCGGCTTGAATATGGGATAACCCAAAAGCGTTATTTTTTCAGAAGATCGCGTATTTCAGTGAGCAAGACCTGATCAGTTGTTGGTCCAGCAGGTGCGGGAGCAGGTTGAGCCTTTTTCATTTTGTTAATGGCTTTAACCACCATAAACATTACGAACGCAACAATGATGAATTCAATGGTTACAGTGAGAAAAGTACCATACTTGAGGGAAACCTCAGCAGATTCGCCCTCAGCGGCTTTCATTACATATTTCCATTCTGTGAGGTCTTTTCCCTGAATAAGACCGACTAATGGCATAACCATTCCTTCGATGAATGAACTGGTAAGTTTGGTAAACGCGGCTCCCATTACAAAACCGACAGCTAGGTCGATTAGGTTGCCCTTCATTGCAAATTCTTTAAATTCTTTAAGCATGGTAATTACTTTAGTTAATTTTGGTTTTGGCTGGTTAGGATAGAAATCCTACTGGTCTCAAAGAAAGGGCATTCTATGGATTAAACCCAGATTTTGCAGTTGGAATTGTCTTTAACCCAGAATCCGCATTGGGATGCGCAATGAAGTGCTGAATCCCAAAGATAGCAATTACTCTCTCCAGATTTTTAGCGGTTCCCTAAGGCCATATTAGAAATAAAAAACCCCAATGAAGTGGGGTTTTTTATGGGTTACTTTTTTAGAATCGTAATATGTCCTGAGAAATTTTCTCCATCAGATCGATTGAAGATATAAAAATATGTACCGGCCGGAACATCGTCTCCGCGCCACTTGTTGTCATATTTCTCGCTTTCATAAACCAAATTCCCCCATCGATTGTATACCATTAGCTTGCTCTTCGGAAATCCTTCTATTCCTTGAATAACAAAGAATTGATTGTGGTCATTTGATCCTTCCGGAGTAAATACGTTTGGAATAAATGTGTCGCATTCAACTACCTCCACATAAATGGTTTCGCTTTGACCGCATTGGTCATTCACATCAATATAATAAATACCTGGCAGAAGCGCAGTGAACTTATCATTTCCCAAGTAAGCCAGGGCCAGAGTGTCGTATTCATATTCATAAGGCGAAGCACCACCTAGAACCATGTCTCCAGTTTCCAATCCCAGACAGAAGTCAACAGAGTCTTGCACTTCAAATGGTGCAGGCTCGGTAAGTATAAACGAGTCACTTACAGAATTCTGGCAGTAGTCTGTAACGGATACACTTATTTCTGCGGAATCGTCTACATCTTGATCATCGAAAGTCACATTTGCGCTGGACTGTCCTGAACTCCATGTGTATGAAAAGTTTGGAACCCCTCCATCAGGGACGGCACTCACAACTGTAACTGCTCCCGGACAGATAAATACATCTTCAAAGTCAAGGCTCATGAAGTTGTAGTTCTGAATAAACATAGTGGCAGTAGCTGTATCTGCATCACCACATGAATTCAAATAAAAATATTGAATGGTAATAGATTCAGTTCCCTCATCCAAATCATCGTACAATGGAATAAGAGTTAAATCTATTGATACGGATCCTTCAGGAATAATAACAGTTGCAGGGAAAGGTTCGAAGTCAATACCAGAAGTAGCGGTTCCTGAAACGATGAGACTCAGGGTGTCAGCCACATTAATGTTAGGCTGGAAAATGGTAAAGTAACCATCTACACAACCTTCTAGCACCGTATTGCCAGGAAGAAATTCTGGAGCATTGTTTACACCACCCACAATATTTAAGGCATTGGAACTAAAGCTACCTGCCTCTAAAACCACTATAGATTCGAGGGCGGTATCTGAACCATCTGCTATGGCAAGTTTAATGTGATAAGTTTCACCACATTGAACCTGAGCAAGTGCTTGCAAGGTTACCGTGTAACCGTTTATGGCAAATCCAATATTGTTGGGATTGTCGATGTAATATTCAGTGTTCAGGACATTGTTTACAGAAGAAATTGTAATAGGCAACTCAGGATCTGAATCGGGAAGAAATGCAATGTTGATGGCACCATCCGGAAACCCGGGAGGAGAGTCATACGGTCCAGTAATACCGGGCCCGCTTAGAAAAAATGCAAATACATCATTGAAAGAGCTATTCACCCAAGCGAGGTATTCATCTGATCCAAAAGAATAACTAAATGAAAGACTATCGCCTGTAGGAGTAAAATCGAATTCAAGAATAGACATGTCATTAACGGAACCAACTGAAAAAAATTGGCCAATCAGCGGTGGCACGCTATTCGCCACAGTCAACAAGTCGGCATCGCCGCTTATACCTTCTCCAAAAGGTACTTCATTGAAGTTTCCGGGAGGTAATACGTTTACCACATCGGCTGACGAGAGTATAACACCGTCGCCAATCGGAAATCCTGAACCGTCAAAACCAGCTATTTCGCCAATTTGAACAGCACTGCCGGCATATGTAATGTTTGTAGCCACGATACCGTCGCCCAAGAGAATTTCTACGGCCTGCTCTGGGGTAAGGTAGTTTACACTCTGGCCCAACGAGGTAAGCCCTGCGATTAATCCAATGATAGAAACGAAATACTTCATCTTCAAAAATTCTTATTTATATTCTTTGATGCAATAGGGTTGCTAAAGGTTGTACGAGCGCGAAAGTAATTCAAAAAGAAACCTCCCAATTGGGTTGGGAGGTTCAAATTGTGCGCTTTCAATACGTAATAACTAGATAAAAAGTGTGGTAATTAGTAAGTTACCTCAAGTAGCTTATTGAATTATCATGACATATCCAGAATAGTTTTCTCCATCCGAGCGGTTGAAAATATAGAAGTAGGTTCCTCCTGGAATATCCTCTGCTCTCCACTTATTGTCATATTTCTCGTTTTCATAAACGATATTTCCCCAACGATTGTATACCGTGAGCTTACTTTTTGGAAAACCTTCGATGCCCTGAATCACAAAAGTATCGTTGTAATTGTTGGAATTTGAAGGAGTAAAAACATTCGGAATAAATGTGTCGCATTCTACGACTTCTACAAAAATATCTTCTTCCTGACCGCATTGGTCCTGCACCTCTATATAAAATGTGCCGGGTATTAAGGCAGTGAACTTATCGTTTCCCAAATATGTGAATGCGAGGGTATCAAAAGTATATATATATGGCGATGCTCCCCCAGTTACCAAATCACCTGTTTCAAGACCAAGGCAAAAATCCACCGTATCTTGAACTATAAATGGTGCGGGTTCAGAAATGAGAAAACTAGCAGAAACTTCATTTTGACAATAGTCGACCACCGTAACACTCACTTCTAGGACATCATCGAGATCTTCGGCATTGAAAGAAACGTTGGCACTAGACTGACCTGTGCTCCAATCATAAGAGTAGGTAGGTGCTCCGCCATTCGGAGTTGCATTTACTTGAGTGTTTTCACCGGGACAAATAAATACATCGTCGAGGTCTAAGGTCATGTCGAGATAATCTGCAATAAACATTGTAGCTGCCGCAGTATCCTGTTCTCCGCAGGAGTTGAGGTATGTGTATTGAATTGTGATGCTTTCTGTGCCTTCTACAAGACCATCATACAATGGAATGATTGGAATCTCAATAGAGATAGACCCTTCAGGTATGATCACCTCGATTGGAATTGGCTGAAAATCGATACCCGAATTTGCACTACCAAATATTAATAAAGTAAGAGTATCTGCCGAATTAATATCTGGTTGGAAAATGGTGAAAAACCCATCCACACAACCCTCGAGCACAGTATTTCCTGGCAAAAATCCAGGTGGATTGTCAACGGTTCCAACAATATTCAATGCATTTGAAGAAAAAGAACCTTCTTCGAGGAATACACCGCAATCCAAAGCACTGTCCCCCGAATCGGCAAGAGCTAGTTTGATGTGATAAGTCTGGCCACATTGAACTTGTGCTTGAGCAACAAGAGAAATAGTGAATCCGTCAAACTGAATATAAAATTCGTCTGTGCTATTTGGAGCAGTGAAACCATCACCGTTGTCGACATAATAACTTCCGTTGTTGTTGAGGTTCACGTTGTCAATAGTTACAGGAAGACTTGTTCCTGGTACAAGTGCTATATTGATGGCATCATTGCTGAACGTTCCATTTATACCTGGACCACTCAGAAAAAACCCAAAAATGTCATTGAAAGGACTATTTACCCATTCCATGTATTCCTCACTACCCCACACATAATTGAACGAAATGGAATCGCCTGTAGGCACGAAGTCGAATTCTATTATACACCAATCATTGATCCCGAAGCCGGAACTAATCGCTATCAAATCGGGATCCGAGCCATTGAAATTTCCAAGTCCTGTATCTACCGTAAGTCCGCTGCTATTATTAGGGCCCTGAGCAAGCGTAACACCTCCACTAGCCATAAAAATACCGTTTTCGATCCCTACATTGGCATTAGTACTATTGAAGCTAGCTACTTGCGTAACATTAATATTGGCCGGTCCACCGTTAAAAGTGATATTAGAAGCTACGACACCCTCACCTAGAAGGACATTTTGCACATACTCTTCTACAGTAAGCGTATTGTCGATAACGATTTGTGCATTTACCTGAAGGATAGATAAAACCACAAGAATGGAAAGGGAAAGAAAATGTTTCATAATGATTTACGAGTTTCAATATGCTGATGCAAAAACAAGGTGAATGGTTGCTTCCAACACTAATAGTAAAAAATACCAAATCGGAAAAAATGCTATCTGAGAAGGGTTACTTGGCCTGATTTTTCAATAAAATTGCCTCTGATTCCTTCTGCTTTTAGCATGAAACTGTATATACCGTCAGATACGAAGTGTTCGCTGCCATTTTTGCCACCGGTCCATGCTTCATTCATATCTGTGCTTCGATAAACCATTTCTCCCCAACGACTGAAGATCACTATTTCGAAGTTGAGAATGTCGTGACCATATACTTGGAATACCTCATTCACTCCATCACCATCCGGCGTAAAGCAATTAGGCACAAATATATTTCCTATTGGATAGAAAATTTCGGTAATGGATTTCTGACAGCCAAGTTCTCCTGTTACTTCCAAAGTGACTTGCCATGGTTCCATATTTTGGAAAGTATGATATGGATTTTCATCTTCACTGCTGCTGCCATCATTGAAGTACCAAATATAGCTAATACCATAGTCGCTCTGATTGTATAGTTGAACTCCAAAATCTCCGATGTATTCTACCATGAAACCGGGACTGACATTTTCTACTCCTACAAAAACGGAAGTCTGTGACTGATTTCCACATTCATCCTCAACGACAACGGAATATGTAGTGCTCTCTTGAGGAGAGTTGTTCAAGGTTTCTAAAGATGCAAAATCAGGTGTCCATTGATAAGTGTACTCGCCAACTCCTCCGGCAGAAAACACTTCCAGATTGATGCTTTCACCAATACAAATGGCTGTATCTGCCGTGTTCAAAGAAACATATAATGGCACTGGAGGAACAGATATGAGAATTTCGTCATAGTTGCTGTTACCACACTCATCCTCCACGATGATTTGAACCGTTGCATTTTGCATCGTCTGAAACTCTTGATTAGATTCATTGCCAATCAAAAGATCTTGATAAACCCATTGGTAAGAATATGTCCCAACACCACCGTTGATCGAAGGAATTAGAATTGATTCTTCGAGACAAGTAACCACGAGATCTGGACCAAGATCAACGATCACAGGTACAGGAGGAACTGAAATTTCTATTTCATCGTAAATGAAATTCCCGCATTCATCTTCTATAGTCAAACCGAGATAGGAATCATTGCTCACCTGAAGGTTGAAATTTTCATTAAAGCTTACAACCTCACCATCGATTGTCCACGTATACTGAAAATTCCCAACGCCACCAATAGCATTAGGGTTCATGGGTGTAATATCCACGCAGCCCACTTCAAGATTATTACCCAAATCCAATGTTATTGCGACTTGAGGCACAGCAACTTCAATTGCATCACTTGCTATATTTCCACATTGATCTACAATGTCTATTGCGAGAGTTATGTCTTCATCCGTTTGCAAGAGATATGTTGGATTCAAACTTTCAACTCCATTTTGTGTAGACCACGAATAGGTGAAATTACCAACTCCTCCTACAATTAAAGGAGTAATCAAGTTATCGTCTATGCAAGTAACTACTAAATCACTTCCCAAATCAACCGACAGAGGAACAGGCGGTACATCGAGAATTAGGACATCAGTACCTATATTTTCACATTGATCTTCTATCGTAAGTGTGATGGTCGTTTCTTCATCAATTTGAACAACAGACGTGGTGTTGCTACCATAGTTTTCTTCGGATGATGTCCAAGAGTATGTATATGCACCAATACCGCCGCTCACCTGCGCACTCAAAGTTGTTACGTCTAGGCAAGTAACATCGAAATCCGGGCCTAGGTCCACTATAACAGGCACTGTCGGAAATGAAAAGGCAAGTTCATCAAAACCTTCCTCATTACACACATCTGTGATGGTAAGTGTAACATCACCTGCATCATCTGTGGTATAGTTTATAGAATTTTGATCGGACACAAAGACGCCATTCACTTCCCATGAATAAGCATAAGCACCATATCCACCGCTTACTATCGATGATACATTTAAAGGATTTAGACAAGACAGAATTAAATCATTTCCTATATCCACCGAAATGGGATCGTAAGGAGGGAACACAATATTTGCTATTCCTTCGAAAGGCTCTACATTGCATGTATCTGTGATCGTGAAAGAATAACTTACCGGATCAAGAGGGCTCATTTGCAGTACGAAGTCGTCATCCCCCGTTTCCCATACAATTTCATAATAACCAAATCCACCGGAAATTTGTGGTTCCAATACAGCGACTTCTCCGCAGTTGATAAGAACATCTGGAATACTCACTTCTAAGTCCGGAATATCTTGAATGCTGAAAGTGAAAGTAGCAGAATCATCTGCCAGTGAACATACAGATAACCCCATTACGGTAATTGTGATGTTTTCGGAGCCTTCTGGAATATCATCAATCCACGCTTCAACATTGATAGCCACGTTCAATTGGCCTTGAGCAAAATAAAGTGTATCGGGTATAAACGTGTAGTCAACTCCATTCTGTGCCGTTCCTGTTACAATTACTTCATAGGTTGCTTCGCCAGCTTGAGAAGCAGGTCGTTCAAATTCAAGAGTCGATTGCAGGCATCCCTCATATAAACTATTTTGATCGGGGGATATAGATGGAGGAGTGAAAGTGAGTTGAACTTGATTGCTTGAAAAACTACCTGCTTCGAGGAACACAAAAGAATCATACCCTGTGTCGCCGGCATCTGCTATAGCCAATTTGATGTGGTATGTTTCTCCACACTGCACGTTGGCATAGGCAGTAAGTACAGTTGTAAAACCGTCGCATTCTATATTCGAGTTGTTGTTGCCGCCTCCATTGCCATTGTGTATATAGTATTCGCAATATTCACAAGGGCCCGTTCCTGCGCCTCCATTATTTACATTGTTGATGGTTACGGGCAGATTGGTACCCGGAATAAGTGCTATATTGATGGCACCATTGCTGAAGTTTCCCGCAATACCCGGACCACTAATGAAGAATCCGAAAGCATCATTAAAACTTGAATTAGAAAACTCGGGATATTCGTCGGAGCCAAAAACATATTGAAATACAAGACTATCGCCTGTTGGCACGAAGTCAAACTCCAAGACTGCTGCATCATTCAAAGCAAAGCCACTCAATTCGGCAAGATCCGGGTCCGAAAACCCCCATCCCGAACTAGGGCCCAGTGAAACAGACCCACTTGAATTGGGGCCGGGAGCCTCATTGATATTGCCACTTCCCATAACCAATCCATCGCCAATTCCAAGATTGCATCCTGAGCAGGTGAAAGAACCAATTTGCTCTAAAGCTCCGAGGAAAGTGATACCGCTAACGACTACGCCATTGCCAAGCAATACATTTTCAACGCCGTCAGTGGCATTTACATTATTGTCTACAAATAGCTGTGAAACTGACCGAAATGGCACTAATGTCAAGGCAAATAAGCCAAGCAGACAAACAGTTTGTTTCATTAATTTAGGTTAACATTTGGTTAGAAGGACCAAGATACGACAATTCAAGACGCTGTAAACCAATGATTATCAGTTTATGGACACTTGAAAAGCGCATTAATCCTTTAAAATCTGAATATATCCGCTGAAGTTTTCTCCATCGGATCGTTTCAAAGAATAGTAGTACGTGCCTGAAGGAAGGTCATCTCCATCCCAGTTTCCACTGTAATCTTCTGAGCTGTACACTTCATTTCCCCATCTGTTAAATATTTTGAGACCACTTCCAGGGAATCCAAACAAACCTTCAATCCAGAATGTAGCATTCTTGTCATCATCATTTGGGGTGAAAATGTTTGGTATAATAATGCTGCAAGGTTCAACGTGAATATCTACGGATCCCAATCCAAAACATTGGTCATTGACAAAGACAGTAGCATCACCCATCACATTTCCAACAAATTTTGAATCGGCTACATAGGTAAGACTGTCTGAACTATAAGAGAATTCGTAAGGGGGAATACCGCCTGAAACGATCACGCCGGAGGTAACACCGAAACACAAATCAAAATTATCTACCACAGAAAACTCATCTTGTGCGACTAGTACATTGATGGTTACTTGTCCGGTGTTAGAGTTACCACACTCATCAATTACTTCAATAGTATATGTAGTGGTTTGATTGGGAGTTACTACAGTGATTTGAGAAGTGGATTCGTTAATCCATTCAAATGCAAGATCACCTAATCCTCCGGAAGCTGTTGCTTCGAGTTCAACACTTTCTCCCTCGCAAATGGTTCCGCCAGAAGAGGTATTTAGGAATACAGGTACTGCCGGTAAACTCACCACTACTGTTTCTGTAGTTGTGTTCCCACATTGGTCTATAATAGTAAGAGCAATATTGATCGGAGTACTTGTTTGATATGTCAACTGATTTGTGTTACTCAATACATTTCCATTTAGCACCCACTCGTATGTGTAAGAACCTACACCACCTGAACCAGCAGCATTCACCGCAAAATCTGAAATACAATTGGTGTTGATGGTATTGTCTACAAGTATGTCAATTGGAACCGGCGGTACATTTAAAACAATTTCATCGGTGCCCACATTTTCGCATGCATCGGTTACAAATACAGAAACAGTAGTTTGATCACCAGTCTGTATTTCAAACGTATTGCCATTTCCCACAGTTGCTCCTTCAACCTCCCATTCATAGGTGTAATTGCCAATTCCTCCATTTACTGTTGCATCGAGTTGCGTAAGATCTAAACATGTAACATTGAGGTCATCACCCAGATCAACCAATACAGGGACGGGCGGGAAAGAGAACTCAAGATTATCGGAAGCTGTTTCCAAACATTCATCCGTAACTACCACAACAACTGTCCCGGCATCATCAGTTGAATAATTCAAAATTTCATCAAACGACACTATTTCTCCGTTCACTTGCCATTCATATGTGTATTCGCCGGAGCCTCCTACTGGAGTGGCATCCACAATCAAATTATCCAAGCAGCTAAATTCCAAATCGGGACCAGCATCAACTTCTAAAGGTGGGTAGTCAACAAAGCTAACGGTCACAGAACCGGTAGAAGGTATTGTGCTGCATGTGTCAGTTGCAGTATAAAAATAAGTGGTTTGCAACTGCGGACTTACTTCTAATGGATTGCCTACTTGACCATTGTTCCATGTTACAGTATAAGTTCCATATCCACCGTTTACGATGACGTTCAACATGGCAGATTCACCGCATTCTATTACCTGGTTTTGAATGATGGAGGTCATTTGAGGAAGTTCACCGATGTAGAATTGAAGCGTATCATCTGTACCGCATGAAACCGAAGAGGAAATGATAATGGTAATATCTTCTATTCCTTCAGTAACACCATCTGCAATAGATATAATTGGAATCTCCACTTCTAGAACACCATCTCCAAAAAACACCTGATCACTGATCAATTCGTAGTCGATGCCATTCTGCGCAGTACCCCCAATATCGAGTAAAAAAGTCTGCTCATAATCTTGAGAAGCAGGGCGACTAAAGATAATATTTGCTCCCAAACAACCTTCAAAGGCCACAGTGTCTGAGGGTGCTATTTCGGGCGTTTCAAATGCTAATCCTAGTTCATTGCTGCTAAAGCTTCCTGCTTCAAGAAATACCCAGGAGTTGTAGCTTGAGTCACCAGCATCAGCAATGGCTAATTTTATATGGTAGGTCTCACCACACTGCACATTGGCGAATGCTGTAAGAACGGTAGTAAAACCATCGGGCTGGATGTAAAAATTACTTCCATTGTATGGAGCTTGTCCACCGTTTCCATTATGTATGTAGTATGTGCAATATTCGCAAGGGCCGTTTGTACCAGTGCTACCGTTATTAAGATTATTGATAGTAACGGGCAAGGTCGTTCCAGGAATCAATGCAATGTTTATCGCATCATTGGTATATGGCCCATCAATACCAGGGCCACTGAGGAAGAACCCGAATGCATCATTAAAGCTTGAATTGGTGAACTCAGGATACTCATCTGAACCGAAAACATAATTGAATGCAAGGCTATCACCAGTAGGTACAAAGTCAAATTGCAGAATACACGCGTCATTCAGAGTATTGCCACTGAGTTGGGCAAGGTCCACATCTGAAGTACTTGAGTATGAAGTTGAAATGGATCCATTATTATTTGGCCCTGCCGCGGTGTTCGCATTTCCCGAACTCATAACCACTCCGGAAGGAATCCCCAAATTACAGCTAGTACAGGTAAATGAGGCTATTTGATCGTTGTTGCCTATGTATGTGATGTTGGAAGCTTCAATACCTTCACCCAAAAGGTAGTTTTCCACAGCGGCAACGGCGTTCGTCGTATTGTTCACGATGAGTTGTGCTTGCAGAGAATCGAATAAAACAATGGTAAAAAGGGCAAGAATGATGCGCAGTGGTTTCATTTCAGAAGTGGTTAACAAGGTTTAGCATTGCAATATATACAATTATTCTTTTGACAGGTTCCCTTGCTTCAAGGTTGTATGCGCGATAAATAAAATTGTGACAAGTGGAAAGAACCCATTTATAGTTTGAGATACCTTTGACCCATGTCGGCAATTATTACAATTCAAGGACTTAAGAAATGGTACGTCATTGGCCAGGAGACTGTGAAAGCTCTGAACGGTATGGATTTACTGGTAAACAAAAATGAGTATGTGGCACTGATGGGGCCATCCGGCAGTGGAAAAAGTACCCTGATGAATATTATTGGATGTTTGGATACTCCAACTGAAGGTCAGTATTTTCTGAATGGTCCAGATGTGGCGGGATTGACTGATAATCAGCTTGCCGAAATTAGAAACAAAGAAATTGGTTTTGTTTTTCAGACCTTTAATCTCTTGCCCCGATACTCAGCATTAGAGAACGTGGCTTTGCCTTTGGTTTACGCCGGAATAGGAAAAATGGAGCGCGAAATAAGGGCGAAAGAAGTTTTGGAGCAAGTTGGATTAGGAGATAGAATGCTCCATAAGCCAAATGAACTGTCCGGTGGTCAGAGGCAGAGAGTTGCAATAGCACGCGCACTGGTAAATCGGCCTTCGATCATTTTAGCGGACGAGCCCACAGGAAACCTTGATTCCAAAACGAGCTATGAGATCATGCGACTCTTGCAGGATATTCATGACAAGGGAAATACAATCATTCTTGTTACCCACGAAGAGGACATTGCCCGGCACGCACATCGGATAGTAAGACTTCGCGATGGAGTGGTGGAGAGCGATTCAAGTAATTCGCCTATTCGCATGAACGAATTAGCGTCGTAATCGATTTAATTCACCCAATAGAAACCTTTTTTATGTTTCGCGATAAGGTGTTCCGTGATCTGTTTCCTTTGTGTATTCTGCATTCTTCTCGTGGTATTAGGCCAGAATAAGTCCATTGTAAATACCCACATTTTATAGTTTTGATCGTGTCGTGAAAGCGGTTTTTAGGGGTCCCGTATAATCTATACACTGATTTCGGCTAATTTCGCGAGCTCTCTAACTATAGTCCAAAATGGCAAAACATACAGATATTTCCAAAGTGTTGTCAGGTCAACCCATTGGTGAAAAGGTTACCGTGAAAGGATGGGTTCGAACATTCCGAAACAATCAGTTCATCGCTTTGAGTGATGGCACTACGATACAAACACTTCAAGTTGTTTTGAAATTGGATCAGTACACCGATACCACTTTAAAACGGATCAATACAGGAACGAGCATTTCGGCGTCTGGTTTTCTTCAAGCCTCTCAGGGTAAAGGACAAGCTGTAGAGTTGCAATGCGAGGAGTTGGAGATACTTGGCGATTGTGATCCCAATGAGTATCCAATTCAAATGAAGAGGCATACCCTGGATTTTCTGCGCGAGAAGGCTCATTTGAGATTTCGCACGAATACGTTTGGCTCAGTTTTCAGATTGAGACATCATCTTGCTTTCGCTATCCACAAATATTTTAATGACCACGGTTTCTATTATTTGCATGCGCCTATTATTACAGGTAGCGATGCGGAGGGAGCAGGAGAAATGTTTCGTGTAACCTCACTGGATTTAGATAAGATTGCTAAAACAGGAGAGGTCGACAATTCCTCAGATTTCTTTGGCAAGGCAACACATCTTACCGTTAGCGGGCAATTGGAGGCTGAATTGGCCGCTTTGGCTTTAAGTAAAGTCTACACATTTGGACCTACGTTCAGAGCAGAGAATAGCAATACGAGCAGACACCTAGCTGAGTTTTGGATGATTGAGCCTGAAGTTGCCTTCAACGACATAGTAGACAATATGGATCTGGCAGAAGATTTTCTAAGGTACTGTATTAGTTATGCTTTGGAACATTGCCGAGAAGATTTAGAGTTTTTGCAAGAGCGAGAAATCACCGAGGATAAATTGAAGCCTGTAGATGAAAGACAGAGCATGCCATTGTTGTCTCGCCTGGATATGGTTGTGAGCAATCCATTTGAAAGAATTTCTTACACAGAAGCTATTCAAATCTTGCTCGATTCACCTCATTACAAAAAGAAGAAATTTAAGTACCCAATCGAATGGGGAATTGATTTGCAAAGTGAACACGAGCGCTATTTGGTGGAAAAACATTTTAAAAAACCGGTAATCATCACGGGTTATCCTGCAGCTATCAAGGCTTTTTATATGAGACTCAACGAGGATGGAAAAACCGTGGCCGCAATGGACATACTCGTTCCGGGTATCGGCGAAATCATTGGGGGTAGTCAGCGCGAAGAACGTTATGAAGTCTTAAAACAGAAATGCGAACAGTTCCATATTCCGGAGGAAAGTATATGGTGGTATTTGGAAACAAGGAAGTTCGGAACATGTCAGCATGCAGGCTTTGGATTGGGCTTCGAGCGCTTGGTAATGTTCGTGAGCGGGATGCAAAATATCCGAGATGTCATTCCTTTTCCACGCACACCTTTGAACGCTGATTTTTAAGATTTTTAATCACTTGTTGTCTGCGCCAAAGGAAGACTTATTTTTGAAAAGGAAAAAGAGAAGAGGAATATGCTCAAACAATCATTACAGCAAAGACTACAACAGAAATTATCTCCTCAGCAGATACAGCTGATGAAAATGTTGCAGATCCCCACCATGGAACTGGAGCAAAGAATAAAAGAAGAGATGGAGTCGAATCCTGCGCTTGAAGAGGGCAGTGATCAAGACGAAAATGAAGATCAGTCGCAAGACGACATGAACAATGAGCAAGACGAAGGCGATAGCAAGGAAAGTGAGGCCAATGATGAAGTAGATCTGAGCGAATATTTTGACGACGATACCCCTGATTACAAGCTATACACGAACAACCATAGTTCGGACGACGACGATAAAGAAAGTCCATTAGGTGCGGGCCGCACGTTTCAAGACTTACTTTACTCCCAACTCGGCTTGCGCGAAATGGCTGAACGACAGCTTAGTCTTGCCGAATATCTCATTGGCAATCTCGATGAAAGTGGTTATCTCAGGAGAGACATACCGGCTGTAGTAAATGATCTTGCCTTTTCACAGAATATTGTAACCACAGTTGAAGAACTCGAAGAAGTGCTTAGTGTTATTCAGGACCTCGATCCGGCTGGAGTTGGAGCGCGCGACTTGAAGGAATGCTTGCTGATCCAAATACGTCGCACTGAAATTCCTGACGAAGATGTTCAGCTCGCAGAAACCATTATTGCGAAGTACTTTGATGAATTTACCAAGAAGCACTATGAAAAAATTGCGAAGCGCCTTGAGATTTCCGAAGAAGAACTGAAGCCCGCAATAGAATTTATTTTGCACTTAAATCCCAAGCCCGGCAACAGTATGCAGGAGTCGAAGGGTACGGTTCAACACGTTATTCCCGACTTTTTGCTATCTATTGAAGACGAACAGCTAAAACTTTCACTCAACGGAAAAAATGCACCGGATTTGAAGATTAGCAGAGAGTACAAGGAAATGCTCGATCATTATGCTAAATCGAAGAGCAAAGACAACAAGGAGAAAGAAGCCATGATGTTTGTGAAGCAGAAAATTGATGGAGCTAAGTGGTTTATTGATGCCATTCGACAGCGAAATGAAACGCTTCTTTATTGTATGCAGGCGATTGTCAATTATCAGAAAGAATTTTTTCTGACTGGAGATGAGACCAAGTTGCGTCCCATGATATTGAAAGATATTGCAGATATCGTAGGGATGGATATCAGTACAGTGAGCCGTGTTGCCAATAGCAAATACATTCAGACCTCTTATACTACATACCTTCTAAAATATTTCTTCAGCGAAAGTTTGAGTAATGATGAAGGCGAGGAAGTTTCTTCTCGTGAGGTGAAGAAAATCTTGAAAGACGCTATTGAAGCAGAAGTGAAACGCAAGCCACTTACAGACGACAAGTTGGCAAAACTCTTGAAGGAAAAAGGTTACAACATTGCGAGGCGCACTGTGGCCAAATATAGGGAACAATTAAACATTGCCGTTGCCCGATTGAGGAAGGAACTTTGATGAGCAATAAGGTCACATACCACAACGAAGAAGAGGGAATCGTTGCCAAATTCATTTCCATACTCTTTCATCCGCTGTGGATGCCCATGCTCATCTACTTGCTCACGCGATGGCTCGATCCCTTTTATGTAGTTACCAAACAAGCCGATGATTTTGTTCTACTGCTACTTGCCGTAAACATTGTGGCTCCTGCCCTCAGTATGCTTATTATGATCCGTTTTGGAATGTTGAGCAGCATTGAACTGAAGAATCGAAGCGAACGCTTGGGTCCATACTTGCTTACTATATTTTATTACATTGCTTCGTACATGATGCTCAGGTTTTTAGGTCCGGAATTGCCAAGAGAAACCTTTAGCTTTATTCTTGCCATTATTCTGTCCTTGATTTTTGCTCTCACGGTCAATCTATTTTGGAAAATTTCGGTTCACATGCTCGCCCAAGGTGGGGTTTTCGGCACATTATTGGCGCTGCAGCGAATTCATCCAAATATTGAAGTCACTCTTATGGCTATGTGTTGTGTGCTTATGAGCGGTCTAACCGGCTATTCGAGGGTGAAACTCGATGCGCACACTCCCGGACAAGTCTATGCAGGCTTCGCACTTGGGTTGATCGTGAACTTTGCGGCCATTGCTGGAAAGTGGATGATCTGAGATATTTTGAGCTTTGAACCGCTTTCAGTTAACTCATTGTGAGCAAGACCCTCAATTCTAAGACATTTTTCGTGTAGGTTTGCACTCTAAAATCAACATAAAAAGTAACGTGGATATTTTCGAAAGAATTAAGGAAAATCGCGGACCTCTTGGTCAGCACATGAAAGAATCACATGGATATTTCTCTTTCCCTAAACTAGAAGGTCAATTGGGTTCTCACATGACTTTCAGAGGCAAAGAAGTCCTCGTATGGAGTCTCAATAATTACCTAGGCCTTGCCAACAATCCTGAAGTACGCAAAGTAGATGCGGATGCCGCGGCTCAATGGGGTATGGCATATCCAATGGGTGCCCGAATGATGAGTGGTCAAACTAGCTACCACGAACAACTAGAAGCAGATTTGGCTTCTTTCATGCAGAAAGAAGATGCCTTCTTGCTCAATTTCGGATATCAGGGTTGTATGTCGGCTATTGAGTGTATGCTTGGTCGCCATGATGTTGTAGTGTACGATAGCGAATGTCATGCGTGCATTATCGATGGAATAAGACTTCACCAAGGCCGTCGATTTGTGTTTCAGCACAACGACATGGCGAGCTTCGAAAAGCAACTAAAACATGCCAAAGGACTTACCGATAAATCGGGTGGCGGAATTTTAGTATTGACTGAAGGAGTCTTCGGAATGGCAGGCGATATGGGCGATCTGAAGTCTATTGTATCATTTAAAAAAGAATATGGATTCCGACTATTTGTAGATGATGCTCATGGATTCGGGACTATTGGCGAATGTGGTCGCGGAGCTGGAGATGTCCAGGGAATTCAGAAAGATATCGATGTTTACTTCGGAACTTTTGCCAAATCGATGGCTACCATAGGGGCTTTTGTGGCAAGTGAAAAACACGTGATAGAATTTATGCGCTACAATATGCGCTCTCAGACATTCGCAAAATCTCTGCCCCTTCCGATAGTACTTGGAGCGATCAAGCGTTTGGAATTGATGAGGACGAAGCCCGAACTGCAGGAAGGGCTTTGGAAAATAGCCAGGGCATTGCAGTCAGGCATGATAGACGCAGGATTTGATATTGGCAAGACGAATTCTGTGGTGACCCCGATTTTTATGAAAGGATCTTTGGGTGAAGCCACAAATCTTATTTTAGACTTGCGAGAGCGGTTTGCAATCTTTTGTTCAATTGTAGTTTACCCTGTAGTTCCAAAAGATGTGATAATGCTTCGTTTGATTCCAACAGTGGTCCACACATTGGAAGATGTGAACTACACAATTGATTGCTTCAAAAAAATTCGTGAAAAACTTCAAGCTGGCGAATATCAAGCAGAGAAAATTGCTAGTTGGTCATAACCCGGACTTTTCGATTGGAATCTATTCTATAGCTGAAAGTCAGCAAAGCCGGTATGAATGTTATTTGAGGTCGATTTCAATTCGAGCTCATGGTTGCGTCTAGAATCAATCTAAACGATTCAAGACGGTTGGCTGAGTGTAATCCACAAGAACATAAAACCTTTGGCAATCATATTTGGAAAGTACGTCTCGACAGGAAACTTCCCCAAGGATATGTTGCTAAAATTATTAATGTTGAAGCTCTTTCAATTACAGGATGGGAGTTCGAACATACCAAACCTCAGGTGCAATTCTGTCCGTAGATATTCGAATTTCAGGGATATGACCCGAGGCCAAAACCAACAACATAAATTATCCCGAATCACGCGATGGTGATATCGGAATTCATAGGTCGAACTGTTACTTTGTTCCATCGTGTAGATTCGAGAATCCCGGAGCGCATAAACCTCAAGATGCTTCCAATGCGCAATGCGGGAATATTGTGCTTGAACATCCCGTGAAAGTCTATGTCTTTCCATTAAGAAATTTTCAAGAATCACCGGTCTGGATCCAGTCTGGGTTTCAAAAATGGGAACCTCAACTGAAACTTCCCACAAAAACTATTCTAAATACAAGAATGAAATAGTGACCAATGGAGTCGGAGTAATCAAAGCAAAAAGATTTATTGTGAGAGACACGCACTTTCTTATCCTATGTTCTTTTATCATCAGCGAAAGTTGTTGGATAAGAATGGATCGTCTGGGTTCCAGGAAGTGATTCTATCCAAGCAGCAGGAAGTTTCTTCTGTTGATCATCCTATCGAACTGAAATTGCAATTTTCTGATGGGTCTGCATTCATTTTTCCGGAGCAGTTGTTGGAGCGCGTCTATTCTGCTTATCACAGCCCTCTTTAATCTATTCATTCTTCCAGTCATGTCGTCTCAATGGCATCAATGCCGAAGAATGGCTTGAAGATGT
>JAWXBG010000142.1:0-15943 GCA_034439875.1 Flavobacteriales bacterium | reverse complement strand
TGGTGTATATTCATACATCAAGAATAAAAATCGAGAAAGTGCTTGATATCAAAGGGGGTTTGCGCTGCAATAGATTTCCAATGCGGATTCTGGGTTGAAGGAGATTTTTCGAGGTACCCTAAACAAAGGATATAAAAAAAGGGCCTCGCATGGAGGCCCTTTTTAATATTCAATACTATTGATTATGGGCAGTTTGTGCCATAAACACCGAGGAAGATAAGAAGGTCGGCAAGACCAACTACAGCATCGTTGTTTAGATCAGGCAAAGAGCAAGGACCGACTACTGAGCCGAAGGAACCGAGGAATACCAATAGATCGGTAGCACCTATAATTCCGTCGCCACTGAAGTCACCTGGACATGTAACTATACATGAGCCATTATCACAAGTAGCGCTTGGGTTGTAGTTGAAAGCTTCACAATTGGTACAACCAAGTATTGCCGTTCCTACAGTGAAGCTAATAGTTGTTTGAGCACCACCTGAAATTGCTCCACCATTGGCCCCATTAAGTGTCCAACCAATTTCCGATGGGAACGACCCTCCGGTCACAGTCATGGTATAGCAGCCATTAGGTAAGCAAATTGCATCTACGGCAAGACTAGAGTTAGTCCCCATATTGCCTGTCTGTACAAGGTTGCCTACAGAGTCAAATACGCTATAAGAAGCTCCGTTCCAACCATCAGGGTAGGAGTCGGTCATAGTAAGACTAACGCAGTTAGCAAGGCAGTAGTCACAAGTGCCATTGCAGTTGGCAAACGCATTATAGTTACATGCGCTAGGGTCAGTGCAACCCTCAATATATCCATAAATTGTGAATGTAGCGTTGGCAGGTGCTCCACCACTAACCGTTCCTTCCAAAATGTTACCTCCAATACTCCATGATATTTCACTAGGCCATGAACCAGAAGTTACTTGAATAGAATAGCAACCCGGTAAAAGACAAAGAGAATTTACATCGCTTAGGAAGTTTCCTCCATCCATAGTTCCCGTGAGAACAAGCCCACCAAAGTTGTCGTAAATGTTGTAAACAGCACCATTCCATCCATCTCCATAGGAATCATTCAAAGTAATGTTCACGCATGGA
The DNA here is from genome assembly GCA_034439875.1 of Flavobacteriales bacterium. Classification (GTDB taxonomy): domain Bacteria; phylum Bacteroidota; class Bacteroidia; order Flavobacteriales_D; family Sanyastnellaceae; genus JAWXBG01. The sequence goes on along the minus strand of JAWXBG010000142.1, from coordinate 14,860 downwards.
TCTGGACAGTATTCACAAGCATCATCACATGTGGCTGCTGGATTGTAGTTACAAGCCAACCAATCTGTACAACCAAATATTGCACCTGAAACTGCAAATGAAATGTTTGCAGGAGCACCACCGCTAATTGGCCCACCTATAATTTCCCCACCAAGTGTCCAAGAAATTTCTGAAGGGAAGCCACCGCTGGTTACTTCAAGCGTATAGCATCCACCAGGGATACACAGTGCATTGATATCACTATCAAAATTGCCGCCGTCCATTGTTCCACTTACAATGATATTCCCGAATTGATCGTATACATTATAGACAGCGCCATTCCAACCATCTCCAAATGAGTCAGTCATACTGATATTCACACATGGGTTTGGACAAAACACGCAGCCTTCATCGCATGTAGCAGCAGGATTATAGTTGCAAGCAAACCAATCGGTACAGCCATAAATTGCGCCACCAACAGTGAACGAAATAGAAGTTGAAGCACCACCGGAGATTGGACCTCCAACGATGTTTCCACCTAATGTCCATCCAATTTCACTAGGAAAACTTCCTGCAGTAACAGTCAATGTATAGCATCCTCCAGTCAAACAAAGAGCATCCACTTGTATATCATCGTAGAAGGTATTTAACGTACCACTAGCCACTGTAGATCCAAAGAAGTCGGTAACTGTGTAAGTAGCTCCATTCCAACTGTCACCAAATGAATCAGTCATAGTGAAAGTCACACATGATGTTTGACAATAAACACAAGCTCCATCTGAGCAGTTGGCAAGCGGGTTGTAATTGCAAGCGAGCCAATCTGTACAGCCTTCAATAACATTTCCAACAGTAAAATTCACATTTGCAGGAGCTCCGCCTGAAACAATTCCATTGGCGCCGGACAAGCTCCAGCCAATCTCCAACGGAAAGATGCCAGATGAAACACTAATATTGTAACATCCGTCAGCCAAACAAAGCAAATTGGATCCTGAACTTCCGCCCGCAAGGGTTCCGGTTGATACTGTAAATCCAAAAGTATCAGTAACGGTATACGTTGCGCCATTCCATCCATCTCCAAAAGAATCCGTCATATTTATAGTCGCGCAATTGGCATAACAGCAAGTTCCATTGTCGCAGTTTGCACTTGGCGAATAGTTGCATGCCGCCGCATTCGTGCATCCATTAACTACAGCACCAATATTGAATCCAACAAAAGCATTTGCGCCTCCGCTTAAGGATCCTCCATTTGAACCGTTTAATGTCCAACCAATTTCAGAAGGGAAGGAGCCTGCAGTTACTTCGAGACTAAAACAGCCATCACCAAGGCAAATATTTACGGTTTGAGTTGAGCCAACCATGGTTCCAGTGGCAACTAAAGTTCCTACCGAATTGTATACATTATACACAGCGCCGTTCCATCCGTCTCCAAAAACATCAGTCATTACTAATTCTACACATCCCGGAGGAGGACCGCAAGATGCAATGAGCAAGTTGAGTGCGGAGTTTACATTTAGTCGACCACCTGTAGTGCATTCTGTTGACAACTGCACAGTCGGATCAACGCTATCAAAAATAGCATCTCGCACTAAGAGAGCTGTTGCCCAAGGACTGCTGATAGCATTAGCTCCCAAATTCGCACAAGGGGCAGAGTAAAGTAAGCCTACGGCACCTGCTACACAAGGGCTAGCGAAAGAAGTTCCACTCCATGATTGGTAAGTAGAGCTATTTGGAAGCCAAACTGCTTCTCCTGGAGCTCCAAGATCTACGTGTGTTGCGCCGAAAGCAGAAAAAGTACGGACATCGCTGCTATTTGTAGCAGTTACAGATATAAGGTAGGGGCTTGTACAGGTTGTTGGCATATCGCCTACAACATCGATATTTACATTATTGTTGGCAGTAGAAGCACAATTGAGGATACCCGCGACGCCCATTGTGTTGTAAAAATTGCACCACAGCGGGAAAGAAGCAGCATTGGCATTGTCAATTCCCCAAGAGGAATTAATGACTACCACAAAGGCACCATTGGCGCCACCAGAGGCATTGAATGCAGTTCTCATGTCCAACGCGTAATCATAGGCAGCAATTACATTGGCCTCGCTAAGTCCTCCAACTACTACTGGCATCAAATCAATGTTCCAGTTTACTCCAGCACCACCGTTGCCATTGTTTGCCACCGCACCTATCATTCCCATTACGCCGGCTCCATGAGCGGCATTCGAAATATTGTCGTTGTTGGCAGGAGTGTTCCAACCGTCGAAATCATCTACACGACCATTGCCATCATCGTCAATTCCATTGTTGGCAATTTCGCCCGGATTTGTCCAGTGGTTTCCCACTAGATCTGGGTGCCCCCAGGTCATTCCACCTGGCTCAACAACACAGGCAACGATACTAAATCCGTTGGTTGTAGAACCTCCGGTAGTTGTGTTCCATGCAAGATCAGAATCAATGTCATTGTCACTGGCATCCACATGGTGCCACTGAGATCCAAATTGAGGGTCTGTGGGAACCGCTCGGTCTTCAACCAAGTGGTTGAATTGAGCATCCGACACACCCGTTATCCTCTTCACTTGATCAAGCACTCGATACTGATCGTGTTCCTGGTGGTTGTAGCGAAAGTGATAAATTCTTCCGATTTTCGACAGACAAGCAACTTCTGTCATCCCAGTAAACTTGTTGTCAATTTGAACAACTTGAGAGAGAATGTCAGAGGATTTGTAGCCAACTTCAAGTTCGACTAACAATTCACCATCGACGAATGGTGTTTCCTGAGCGTTGGCTAAGCCACAACAGACAAGAAAAGTTAGGCCAATAAATAGTAGTTTTTTCATTAGATAGCGGTTTTGGTTAAGATTGAAAATAAAGGGGCAATTTACTACGATTTTTATAAATTCAAAGAATTGAATGTTAGGGCCAGCAAAAACGGCAACCAAGGTTATCAACAATCTCAAATAGCTAATTATCAAGTATATAAGGTGTCAACTAGTTGATTTTGAAGGGCGGGATATTGTTCAATTTACAATATCCAGAAGCGAGGATGAATGTCGCTCAGAAATGGACTTTGAGAGGTTATTAAAAACTTTTTTGCTAAAAAAAGAAACTTGGATGAGTGCTGAGTTAATTTTTAATGACCGAATTGTATTGCCCAAGATTATGGGCTTCCCCAATATAAAAATAAAAGCAGTTATGATCACACATCACTCTCAATTTCGAGCCACTTTTGGTCCTGGCAAAAACTCCTTTAAATAGGATGGTTCGAAATAGGCGATGTCTTCGAATTCTTGGCCCATAAATTTTTTGTGGGCGATTTCGATCATTTGTGAAGCGGAGGGAAATAGCCCATCCAAGAAAAAAGTATTCGGGTTTTTTGTGTCCTTTAGTTTTGCACTTCCATCGCCAAAACAAAGGATTCTTTTGCCGATATGTTGCTGTAAAAAATCGGGGCCAAGGATTTCAGGTCTCACTTCTTCTAATGCTTTTCCATTCCGATCATAACTATTGGTGTAAACCTCCATGCGGCGGGCGTCTATCATGGGCACATAGACTTCAAAGTCACTATTTATACCGCCCACGTGAATTGCCAACATTTGAAGCGTATCAATTGCAATAAGTGGTATGTTCAGTGCATAGGCAATTCCTTTTGCGGCGGCAATTCCAATTCGCAATCCTGTATATGACCCCGGACCTTTGCTCACAGCCACGGCATCTAGTTCAAAAAAATCCATTTTTGCTTGAGTCATCACTTCAAGAATAAAGGGATGCAGAGAACCGGAATGAATGTACTGATCTGAGGATTCCTCTTTTATCCCAATACATTCTGATTCTTTAAAAATTGCTACAGAACAATTCTTTGCTGATGTTTCTATGCACAGGATTTTGGACATTTGTAGCACAGAGGCTTTTTTTCGGATGATAATTTAATTCTTTGTTCCAGAGAATTTATAAATTGAAAGAAACAATCTATTCGTCTTAAGAGCCTCTAAAAACATCTTTCTCGTTTCGACCAAATTCAAAATTATTGCACATTCTGATAAATTCATTCGGGCCACACCCCGCCATAAGAAACCCATTTTGGTATGTGCATCCATCAACGCATGATTTGTATCCTCGAAACATAAAACATGTTTTTAGAATACCCGTTTAGGCTCATTCCTCAGGTTTTTTAAGCGAATTAGAATCTACAATTTTTATCTTGTCCTTGTTTTTGAGGGTCAATGAAATAATATCGTATGGATCGGTCACTACTTTTTCTCCTTCATTTACGCCGCTTTTTATAGTGATGTATTTATTGTCTTGAACACCAGTTTCTACAACTCTCAATTCGGCAGTTCCATTTGCTTCGTTCGCTATAAAAACTACGGTAAAGGGTTCTGCAATTTCACTTGATTCTGCTTTCTCCTCTTTCTTTTTCGCCTTGTCAATCATCATGTCTGAGAAACTTTTTGTGGCGGTGTCTTCTCGAGAAGTAACTGCACGAATGGGTACAGTGATCACATTTTTTTCTATCTGAGTTTTAATTTTTACTGTAGCACTCATGCCTGGTCGAAAAGGCGAATAACCAGGTTCTTTGTCTTTGATAAGGTTTTCATACGAAGAAGGAAGTATTTGAATTTTTACTGAAAAATTGGTCACTTGATCAAGTGAGGCAACTCCGTTCAATGCATTCAATGCTGTGTTTCCGATTTCAGTAACAAGTCCCAGAAAATTCTCATCAGTATATGAATCTACTTCAATGTCGGCTGTATCACCCACAGCAACGCGCACAATGTCACTTTCATTTACTTCCACATCCACTTCCATGGTGGCAAGGGCTGATATTTTCATGATGATATCACCAGCCATCATATTATTACCAAGTACAGTTTCGCCAAGTTCTTTGGTGAGGGCAGTAACTGTTCCTTCCATGGGCGCATGTATTGTAGTTCGACTCAAATTGTCCGAGGCCTCATTGAACGAAGCCATTGCACTGGCAATAGAAAATTCGGCAGAACTTATGCTTTCTTGCGCTGCACTCATTTCTGCTTTTGACACCTCCCAACTCGAAGTGGCATTTTCGAAGTCAGCCTTTGAAATAGCGCCTTCTTGAAATAATTTGGAATTGCGTTGATAGGATAAATCTGCGGCTTTCCACTGGGCTTCCGCTTGAGTTTTTCGGGCCCGCGCACTACTCAATGCACTTTTAGCTGAATTCACAGCAGCTTCTGCTCTGCTTTGGGCAGACCTGTAAATATCAGGATTAATGCGCACGAGCAATTGACCTTTCACTACTTGATCCCCTTCTTTAACAGGCAGCTCTATAATTTGACCGGATACTTCTGATTGGATTTTCACCTCTAGTTCGGGTTGAACTTTTCCGCTGGCAGATACTGTTTCAACAATAGTTCGTCGCTTTGCTTCTTCAGCACTTACTTCGCGAACATTTCGATCTCCGCCTAAAGCCTTGAGCACTACAACCAATAAAATAATCGATGCGATAATAATCAACGCGATTTTCCAAGACTTTTTCATGGGTTAAGTGTTATAGCTCTGCCTTCGTAGAACTCAAGCACTCTGAGTCTAAAAAGATAATCATATTTGTTGTTGAGAGAATTTACTTTGGCATTGTCAAGTCTAGTTCTTGCATCTGAATATTCGACTTGTGTCGCGGCTCCTTGCTCATATCTTGATTCTGAATTTCGAAAGGCCCGCTCTGAGGCCTCAACGGCTTTATTACTAGCATCGTAATTGGCTTTTGCGGCTAATGCGTCCGCGTAGGCCCTTTCTACACTTTGCCGAAGAGTTTGACTAGTTGCTTCGAGACTGTATTCCGCACTTAATCTATTGACTTCCGACCTTTTGATATTGCTTTCAGTACTAAAGCCATTAAAAATAGGAATGTTTAAACTGAAGAAAAGTGATTTGTTGACATTATCCGTAAGTTGATCTGCAAAGCTGATGGTCTCGAAGTCATTCTCACCATAAATCGGCTGAGCGGATACCACCACATCGCCGGTAGCCTGAACCAATCCAATAGGGAAGACCTCGAAATCAGGATCGCCAATAACTTGCGAAGCCGCTCCTGAATAACCGGTACCATAACTAAAACTAGCACTTAAGCTGGGCAATGCCGCTCCCTTTGCGATTTCCACGCCAACATCAGCGCTTTGCATATTGTATTCTGCACTTTTCATTTCAGGGAAATGTGTAAGCGAATATTGTACCGCAGCTTCTGCACTGGGGGGAAGTGAAGCACTTTGAACGGCAGAAAGATCAGGAGAACTGATTCGGAAAGTACTTGTTTCTTCTGAGGTAAGTTGTAGTTGCTGAGCTAAGTTCAAAACGGATAAATTATAGGTGTTTTCGGCCTGAACCAACGTGGCTTGGTCTGAGGCCATCTGAGCATTGATATCATCTAAGTTGTTTTGTGCCAATTGACCGGCATTGACAAGAATAGTAATACGTTTCGCTTGATTTCCGGTATTGTCGGAATTGCTTCTTGCTATGGTCACCATCTCTTGATTCATAAGAATGGCCAAATAGAGAGAGGCAATATTCAGTGCAATGTCGTTTCTGGCTTTTTCGTTGTTGAGTCTGCTGGCCATCACATCAATATGTGCCTGTTCCAAACTGTTTCTTGCCTGAAAACCACTAAAGAGATTGACCGAGGTCGAAATCCCGAAGCTATTACTTCTAATACGTTCGGTGGCGAACTGGTTTGTAAATGGGTCGATTCTTTGTCCCCAGTTGTAACCGTGAGATGCTTGGCCATTAAGACTGGGCAGCAAATTTCCCATGGCATTTTTTTGATTTATTTCAGCCAAATCAACATTTAGTTGACTTTGCTTGATAGAGATGTTCTTTTCAAAAGCCCGCGCAATGCAGCTTTCTAAAGTCCATCTGGTTTGACCGCTCGCTGTAAATGCAAGCAGAACACTGAGCAAGGCAATTATTGTTTTTCTATTCACTTTCAGGTCTGTTTGTATATGCAAACGTAAGTAGTTGAAAGCTACAACAACATATAACAATTGTCAAAGGTGAATAAAAATGACAAACGGAGAATGACAAAAGCAGGAGGAGGGGTAAATATTCGAAGGAGGAAATCTTTCCGTACATGAAATGGTAGGTACTATGTTTGTATACCAAATTGCGAAAACATGGAAATTTCTGAGGCACAGCAAAGAGTAGACACTTGGATAAAGAGCCACGGTGTAAGGTACTTCAACGAACTGACAAACATGGCTATACTCACCGAAGAAGTTGGTGAAGTGGCGCGCATAGTTGCCAGAAGGTATGGCGAACAGAGTGAAAAGGAAAGCGACAAAGATTTGGACCTGGGAGATGAAATGGCAGACGTCTTATGGGTCTTGATCTGTTTGGCAAACCAAACCGGGGTTGATTTACAAGCAGCTTTGGAGAAGAACATCGACAAAAAGACAAATAGAGATCATCAAAGACACAAGGACAATCCAAAATTGAAACCATGAAATTATTTTTCTCATTTATAGTATTTTCCATTGTGTTCCCTACACATGCACTCTCTCAAAAAAAAGAAGCCAGTGTTCAAGCGACTTCATCACAAATAAGACAAGAAGGCTACAAGAAGCGGGTCCAAATGGAGTCAAATGGCTATATCTCGGAGGGCCCTGTGCGTTGTATTGGCCCTACAGTGATGAGCGGAAGGGTAGTTGACATAGAAGTAGACCCAAAGAATCCCTCTCATTTCTATGTAGCTTACGCAAGCGGTGGACTATGGGTAACGCACAACAACGGAACCACATTCGACGCATTATTTCAAAATGAGATGGTAATGACTATCGGTGATATTGCTGTGGACTGGAATAATGGGGAGATCATTTGGATAGGTTCAGGAGAGAATAATAGTTCGCGATCGAGTTATAGTGGATTTGGCGTTTATCGATCCGTAGATCTTGGTAAAAGTTGGAAGAATTTGGGTCTAACCGAATCTCATCACATTGGACGAATCATTTTGCACCCTGAAAATCCGGCCATTGCTTGGGTAGCCGTGCTTGGGCACTTATATTCGGAAAGTCCCGAGAGAGGAGTGTACAAGACTGTAGATGCAGGAAAAACTTGGAATCAATATTTGGATCTAGGAGCAAATACGGGAGCAATAGATCTTGCTATTGATCCGAACGAGTCATCTCAATTGTACTGTTCAACTTGGGGTCGAACTCGGATGGCCTGGAATTTTGTAGAGAGCGGTTCGAAAAGTGCAATTCATCAAAGTATGGATGGTGGAGTAACTTGGAAGAACATTTCGACCTCGGAAACCGGCTTTCCAAACGGAGAAGGTGTTGGACGAATTGGCATTTCCACAACAAGAGGGAATGATGGATTCCATTTGTATGCATTGCTCGACAATCAATTTGAACGTCCGAAGTCTGATGAGGAAAAAAAAGATCAAGGATTGAAGAAATCAGATTTTAGTCAAATGACGATTGAAAAATTTGGCACACTCAATGATTCGCTTTTGAACAAATTTTTATTGGATAACAATTTCCCAAAAGAGCACACATCAGCAACTGTAAAGAAGCAGGTAAAAGAGGGTAAACTAAAACCATCAGCTTTGAGTGATTATCTCTACGATGCAAATTCCGATTTATTTGATAGACCAGTAATAGGAGCGGAAGTATACAAGTATAATTTTGAAAGTAAAACTTGGTTGAGAACTCATGCCGATTTTCTAGACGATGTATTTTATAGTTATGGATATTATTTCAGCCAGATAAGAGTTCATCCTTTGATTCCTCAAAAATTATATATTATGGGGGTTCCGCTACTTACAAGTGATGATGGCGGCGCAACGTGGAGAGGTATTAATCCGGATAATGTGCATGTGGATCATCATGCACTTTGGATTAATCCCAAGATACCAGGTCATATTATCAATGGAAGTGATGGAGGTGTTCAAATTAGTTATGACGACGGAAAAACATTTATCAATTGCAATACCCCTGCAGTAGGCCAATTTTATAGTGTTCAGGTAGATAATGAAGAGCCATATAATGTATACGGAGGGCTTCAGGACAATGGAGTTTGGGTTGGACCTTCGGACAACAAACCAGGTCGCGATTGGTATCAGTCTGGCAAGTATCCATTTGAATTTTTGATGGGAGGCGATGGAATGCAGGTTCAAGTGGACACCCGCAACAACAATACAGTATATACCGGATATCAGTTTGGAAATTATGAAAGACTCAATCGGAAAGGAGATTACCAGCTAACGATCCACCCAGCACATACACTAGGAGAAACCCCATTGCGCTGGAATTGGCAAACACCGATTCTTTTGTCAAAACATCAGCAAGATATTTTCTATATCTGTTCCAATAAAGTTCATCGCTCCTTGGATCGAGGCGAAAACATGGAAACTCTGAGCGGAGATCTCACAAAGGGGGGGCGAGCCGGCGATGTGCCTTATGGTACACTTACATCAATATCAGAATCGCCTTTGCGCTTCGGATGGTTGGTGGTGGGTAGCGATGATGGTTTGGTTCACATTTCACGAGACAATGGCTATACGTGGGAGAACATTTCTAAAGGACTTCCCGAAAATTTTTGGGTGAGCAGGGTGGTGTTTTCTAAACATAAAATAGGTCGCATTTATGTTGCATTAAATGGATATCGGAGCGACAATTTTGCGGCACATATTTTTAGATCTGATGATTTTGGAAAGACTTGGAGCACACTTTCATCATCTCTTCCAATGGAGCCGGTAAATGTGGTAATTGAGGACCCCAGAAGCGAAAATATTCTATACTCGGGTACCGATCATGGCCTTTATGTATCACGCGACATGGGCGTTTCATGGCGCCTTTTGTTTGAGGAGCTCCCTTCTGTTGCGATTCATGATTTGGTAATTCAGGAAAGAGAAATGGATCTTGTAATAGGTACACATGGCAGAAGTATTTGGATAGCAGATATAGAACACTTGGCGGCAATGGATACCATTGATTGGGAGAAGCCTTATGTTTTCTCATCAAAACCTATCCGCAAGAGCAATTGGGGCGAGAATTGGAGTAAGTGGCTGGAGCCAGATTTGCCCGACTTTTATATACCCACCTTTGTGCCAATGTCACGGAATTCGTTTTCAATTGAAGTCTGGTATATGGACAGTATTAAATTGGCAAATGTGCCTACTGACAATCTGAAATGGGGCTTCCGAAACTTCACTTATGATTTATCTATTACAAAAGAAAATGCAGAACTTTTGGTTGCAATTCTCAACAAAAATCTTGCAAAGGATGAAAAGCCAATTGAGATAAAAGAAGTCTCCAACGGAAAATATTATTTGGCTAAAGGCACCTACAAAATATTGTTTAAATCAGGTCGGTATGTTGCTGAAAACGAATTCGTGATAGAGTAATTGAATTTGATTCATCTAAAAAAATATTGATTTACCCTGATTCGGGTAATTTTGCAAGATGATTGTCGAAGCTTCCATAAGTGGTGTTCTGAAGATAATATTTTACATTATTTTGTTTTCAGCACTCATTCGTTTTGTGGCCCATCTGGCTGCTCCTTATGTCATTCGGAATGCGCAAGAGGCTCTAAAAGAGAGAATGCGCAGTCAACAGGAGCAGAATCAGCAGAGAAGGGAAGGAGATATTACTATTGAAAAGTCTCCTAAATCAGCTAAAGACGATAAGGGCGAATATGTAGATTATGTTGAAATTAAAGAGTAGGTAGTTTCCTCTTATCTCACAATCGAAATCGAGGTCAATCGTCTATAGTTCCCTCTTGTAATGATAAGTCCATAGATGCCACTCGACATTCCACTTACATCAATGGAAAGGATGTTGTCCATAGCAAATGCAGAATAGACTTTTTGTCCGGATGAACTAAATATTTCTACCCTAGAATCTAAACAGTTTTCCACATACAACAAATTCCTGGATGGAATCGGATAGACCTTTGTACCATCTGACGAATCGATTTCTAAACCGGTATAGTTTATGGAATTTTGAGAACTACACAAATCTTCATTGCTCAGGTATACAGTAGTCAATCCCTCCTCTAGACTCACCACCGAGATATTGAAATACAATGTACCGTTTACATCCCACGTAATTGAATCCGCGAGGGCGGCATTGCTACAAGCCAAAAACCCATTGATTTCGTCTATCGTAAGGATGGGTGTAGGTGGATTTTCCACCACATGTATACTCCCTTCCATTTGAAACGAAACATCGTTCAATTCGTAGTTGAATAACCAATTAAAATCTCCGGCTGCATTATACGTGTGGTTATATGTAATTTCAAATCCAGATAAAACATTGTCATCACCAAAATTCATCGTGGCAATTCCATTTATTATGCTATCTGTTTCGTTGAACCATGATACTGTTGCAGGCACACATAGCGTATCGTTTTCTGTGAAAACATTTCCTAAAATTGATAAGAGTGAGTCTGAATGTGCTTGGCAACTGTTTTCATCGATTACATTGATAGAGTAGAATCCATTTTCTACGTAGCCACTTTCATTCGTTGGCATATCAATGATATTGTCATTTGATTGAGAAAAAATGGTGCCATCGAGAAACCACTCTGTGTTTATTTCATCGCAATTCATGCATTCTATGGAGCCATCTCCTTCTGCCGAGAGAACGGGCGGGAGCGGATTTTCAAAAACTTCGATAGGCCCTAGAGCGAAATTGGAAATATTATCTCCTTGCTCATAAGAATAGTTTACATAGTATGTACCCGCTTCAAGTAATTCCACTTCAATGATTGGTTCACAATTGATCCAAGTGCCAACATTTTCGATGCTTACAACACATGTCGCTTCCTCTAAAATTTCTGTTTGATTGAATATGGTAAGTATAAATGGAGCGCATCCCTCCGAGTCGTTCGTGGCCAAAATGGCCTGATTGTAGAGGCAACTGAAGTCATTGGCATTTGCAATTAGATCGTAGTTATTTGCTTCTGGGTCAGTACAACCCAAGAAAATGCAAGTTCCATCGTCCACGTTAGCTTGGGGATCATAGTTGTCTGCTTCCGGATTGGCACAACCAAAATAAATGCAAGATCCATCATCGTTGTTGGCTTCAATCCAATAGTTGTCCGCTGAAGGATCTGTGCATCCCGAAACAATGCATGATCCATCATCTACATTGGCAATTGGATTATAATTATCCGCTACCACATTCATGCAACCGAGATAGATGCATGAACCATCATCCAAATTCGCATTGGGATCAAAATTATTGGCTATGGTGTCCGTGCAACCGGGGTATGTACATGTGCCATTATCTACTGTGGCTGTAGAATCGTAATTGGAGGCACCTGGGTTTGTGCAACCTAGATAAAAACAACTATTGTCCTCTGTATTTGCCTGTGAATTGTAATTGTCTGCTCCAGAATCGGTGCATCCAAAGATGATACAGGTGCCGTTATCGCATGAAGCACCGGCATCATAATTTGCAGCAAGAATATTGGTGCAGCCGCAATAGATGCAAAACCCATTATCCCAATTGGCGGTTGGATCGTAATTGAATGACCCTTCAATAGTACAACCTGCTAGTAGGCAAGAACTGTCGTTGGTGGTGGCCAAAGGATTGTAATTCTCGGCGTTGGTATTGGTGCAACCCGCAATGGTTCCGGCAGGAAAAATATTCATACGAACCATCGGAGTAGTGAGCATGTAGAAAAGTCCATTGCTATCGGGATATCTAACCAGAGAGGCTTCGGCTGGGGCAATGCCACTTCTTCCAATGCGCAAAAGATCAGGACCTGCGCTCATGCCAATCATGACCAAATAGAGACTGTCGTTCAGCAGTGTAATCGGTGTTTGCAAAGGCAATGTTATATGCTTGTTTCCACCTATTTCATTTATGTCAGCCAAGTTTACTGTGTATGGATTTGTTTGTCCCAGAATTTCAGTTCGGTCAAGATTCCAGACAATTCCATAAACCTCGCTACCAAGTGTTGTACCCTCACCTAAGACAGCTTGAATACTTGCAAATTGGAGTCCGCTTGACCGAGCTTGAAAGACATTTCCAACTTCTATTTTTTGACCAGCGTATATAGCTTGAGGCGTAAAAACTGTTTCCAACGAGTATTCATCTCTGCTATAGGTATGCGGGGTGATAAAATAGTTAAAGGTATCTAGATTATTCACTGCGTTATCATCAATTTGCAATTGATCGAGGTTGTAGTAAATAAAATATTCGGCAACCTCAGGGGCAGTTGTGTACAAAGTCGATAATTGAAATAGGGTCGACTGTCCTCCATTTAAAGTCGATGCTGGGCTGCTGCTGCTGTATGTCGTGGCCATACCATTTTTCTTGACATCAACGAAAAGTCTCACTTGGGTTTGAGAATTGCCGCCGATGTTTGTACCCTGACCAGTGAATTTGAAAGAAGGAATCATACTTTGCGGATAGGCATTGTACATCATGTCGTCGAATATAATTGGGCTTGCAACAATTCCAAATTCGGAATAGGCCGGGTTTGCCAATTGCAAATCGTTTGGGTTTGGCGAATAAAGAGCAATATCATCTAGAAGCCACCAGTAGTATGTACCCGAGAATTCAAATTTGATTTTTACGTTGGTGAAACCAGCAGCTTGAGCTGTAACGTTTACAGTTTTCCACTCGCTGTTTGCAGAGAAAACCCCACTATTGGCAAGTACTTGTGTCCAAGAATTTCCATTGTTGTTGCTCACATACACTTTGGTGGTCGTAGTTTGATAGTGCTTGTACTGTTGTTGGAATGTGAGAACTACTGTGTTAACCCCTGAGAGATTCACTGAAGGAGTAATGATAGAGGCTATATGGGGAGCAGGGTCTTGACCCGTTCCCAGACCGCCGCAAATGCCATCATCATCATCCCAATAATTGCTATCGAAAATGACAAATCCATTTTGAGAGGTTATCGAAGTTATGGGTACAGAGGAGGCGCCACATGAGCCCCTTGAACAAACAGTAATATCCGGGTCCGTATTAGGGCCACGGTATTCCCAATCGGCAATAGGAGTAGAGCTTTCCAAGGTCCAATCAGGAGTGATTCCATTGGAGAAATCCCAATAGTGAATGGGGGGTGCCAAAATCTGTGAATATCCATTTATGACACGGAAAGTGAAATATAAAGATATGAAAAACAGTTTATTAGTCGATTCCATAGACCAGATTGAGGCACTTAGAAGGGCTAATTTAATGAGAAATTGTCGTTCAACAATTTTTGTTGGCTTTGAAAGATTAAATGAAAGATTGTGAATAATTAGCATGACTCTGTAACATACGTAGAAAGGCCTTTTGGAGGTAATTCACTGTAAGTGGTTATAAAAAATGAACACCAAAGACACTCGTTGGTTCTTATATTAGACCAAATATTCAGAAAATGCAGGGAAGACCAAGTTTAAAGCCCAAAAGACTTAAGGATGGTTTTTACGTTGAAGTAAAGACTCCAGGAAGCGGTATGAAAGTGATGATGTATAGTGTAAACAGGGAGGGTATGTTAGAAATAGCCCGCCGCTACAGCACTACTAAGGAAGTTACTATCATGGGCGAACACCGTAGTGACAAGTGGATCAGCGAAGGATCTGATCAGCCAAAGGCCCGCAAGCAAAAGGCGTCTTAAATTGCGCCGCATAGAGTGCTAGGCGTAATTTGTTGAAAAACATATGGGTTGCTAATTAAATTTCAACCACATTTGTTCTTCTATAATATCTACGCCGTGAAGTACTTCTTAATTCTTATGTGCAGTTTCAGCTTGCAGCTATACAGCCAAAGCCATTATCATTTAGAAGGAAGATTTTGTGGTCTCGAAAACACTCGATCTGTTGTCGCCGAAATGCAGTCACCTTTTTTTGGCGCTTGGACAAGGTTTGTAAATTACCCTGGTCCTATGTTATCAGAACCAGAGTTTTCTGCAGGTCAAG
>JAWXBG010000141.1:0-5437 GCA_034439875.1 Flavobacteriales bacterium | reverse complement strand
GTTTATAAATAGTATTAATAAATAGAACATGAAAACAATTCTGCAATTCTTCATTGGATTTTCGATTTTTATTTCGCAGTATCAAAGTGCGGCGCAATCCATTGAAAGAAGTGTTATCGGATCCCTTGGATTCTCATTCTCGGGTGCTCAATTTCAGGCAGACTGCACTGTTGGAGAAGTTGCCATTTATACACTCGGGTCACCCGAAATTACATTATCACAAGGATTCCATCAACCGCCACAGAATAGCGCATTCTGTCTGGGCGATTTCGATACCAACGGATTTGTGAATGTTGCCGACCTGTTGATATTCGCTTCGGCATTAGGTTGCACAATCTCTTGCGGATTGCCCGATCTGGATGAAAGTGGAGCAGTAAATATTACTGATCTACTTATATTCATCAGTGTATTCGGAAATGAATGTGGGTAGAAGAAGGGCACTTCTAAACACTTTTCCCTTTTAACCCAAAATCCGCATCGGGATTCGCTATGAAGTGCTAATACCACTTCGTGCATGCAAGATGCTGCAGTGCATTGCTCAAAAAAACTTCCAATGCGCCATGCAGCATTTAACAAGCAGAGTTGGTATAAAATGGTAGCTTTCGGGTATGAAGAACGACTTAAATTAAAAACAAAAAAAGCGGCCGGTGCCGCTCTTTTTAATTCATCCTTTTGTGATCATTTTATATCCTAACGAACTTCCTGCTTTGCACGTAGATGCCTTCATTTACTTGCAACACATATAGTCCAGAGGCAAATTCAGTCACATTAATACTGTTTAATCCTGAATTTAATCTACCGGCTTCAACTAAATTTCCTACTGCATCATAAATACTGTATGGAAGTGATTCGCTAATATTGATATAAACCTGATTGTCCGATCGGGTAGGATAGAGGTTCAATTCAATTCCACTGGATTGCTCATCTACGCTTACTATTCCGGTATCAAAATGGTATACAGTGCCGCTAGGTGGCACGGCATTTAGAAGTATGGAAGGATCAGGAGCTGTTTCAGGGTCGACATATGGTGTTACCGTCGGATTGGTCGGGTCGCCACCGATAAGCCACAGTGCTTCCCATGCACCGGTATCCAAACTTACATTTTTTGCAAGTCCTACAATCGCTCCTCCCAATGGATGTATGTTATCAAAATCCTTGATGGTGTTTCCGCCAAATCGGTATTCGATATCATTTGTTGTTTCATAAAACCATAGCTGAAAACTCATTGTATTGCTGAAAGTGCCCAAATTTTCCCATTCGGAATAAAAACCGACATTGCTCCACTCAAGTTTGAAAACCCGACTTCCTGGCAAACCCTCTGTGGTGTATAGTATTGGACTTTGAGAGCCAATCTTATCGTTGCCTGTGTCCATTATGTCTTCACCATAAGGGAATAATAATGATACCTCTGTTTCAACACCTGTAGGAATAAGCTGAGCTCCAGGATACAAAAGAAGAATATTACTTGTTTGCTCTCCCATTAAGTCCATGGTAAAACCAATGGGAATAAGGTACTCAGGGTCATCCCAGATTTCCTCTCCATTGGCCGAACTAGCTTCCGATAGAGACACATAAGGCTCGTTGAATGTGCTAAAATCGTAAGGCAGTATTTGGGAATACGCCTGGATTGCAAATAGTGAAATGGGCAATAAGTAGATTTTTTTCATTTGGCTAAATTTTATGAGGTGAAATTACTCAGACTAGGACGATCAAAATGTGATTGTGTTACAAATGGCGTTTTTAGCATTCTGACCGCAGAGATTGCTGAGTAATTATCGGGACAATTTTGAATTTTCCATTTTGAATTCCCACTCTTACCACTTCAAAAATGGGACTTTCGCCTCGTGTATTTCCTGATTTAGCCTTTCCAAATCGACTTTCACCTTCTTCCATTTTTCGAGTTCCACATTTATCAAAGTTTCTAACTCTTCTTTTACCCCAAACATCTGTTCAGCGGGTTTGTTAAATCCTACATTGGCCAGTGCTAAAACGTGACCATATTTATTGTTCAAGCGAATAGGAAAGTTCAATGGGTCTTGCGAGCTTCTGTTCTGCGTTTGGTAGAGAGCTTTTTCGATTTCCGATCCGCGGTTCAACAAGCTGTCAATATCAGATTTCAATGCTTCCAGTTCCACCCTGCCCTTCAGATCCGCTAGCTGTATATTTATCTTGCGGATCTCCCTGATGCATACATTCAATTCATTCATTTTGTCTCTGCCACTGCAAATAAAATCGTATTGATCCTTAAGGTCCTGCTGACTAGCAGAAACCCTTGGATCCAATGCCAGCGTGAGGGGGACTTCTTGTTTGAATTCGTTCACACCAAATGTGACTTTGTATTCGCCCGGTAATACAAATGGTCCGGAGTCAAGTGCCCACCAAAGAATCATACCTTCTATCCCTTCAACTCCCTCGGTTTGCATGTTCCAAATAAACCGGTTGGATCCTTCCTTCGGCTCCCACTTTTCTTCAGTTCGTTTGGCTTTGCTGCTATACCAACGTACAGTATCTCCCAACATATTTTGAACAGTGAAAGTGTAAGTACTTGATGTATCAACTTTCTCAATGAAGTAATTCAAGATGGCCCCATTTGGATGATTTTCACCGCTCGTTTTGCTTTTACCACCATAATCGGCTTTCATCAACCATGTCTTTTTTGGAGTGTAGAGATACGCAGATTTACCCTTCACATCAGACAATTCATAAAGCGGACTTAGGTCATCAATCATCCAAAAGCCACGCCCCTGCGTAGCAGCAATCAGGCTGCGGTCCTTCACAGCGAGGTCAGTGATAGGTACTTGTGGAAGATCATTTTGAAAGATCTGCCAATTTTTTCCGTCGTCGAAGGAGATGTACAAACCTCGTTCTGTGCCCGCAAACAATAGTCCCTTTTTTTCGCGATCCGATCGAATTGTACGTGTAAAATGATTGCGCTCGATACCTTTATCGATACGCATCCACGTCTTTCCGTAGTCGCTCGTCTTGAATAGTAAGGGTTCATCACTTCCCCATTTATAGTTGGTAGCAGCGATGTAGAGTCCACCTTCAGAAAATGGATCGGCATCCATGCTATTAATTTGCGTGAAGGCCGGTAAAGCAGGAGGTGTAATGTCAGACCAGGTTTTTCCACCATCGCGAGTGATGTTCACACGGCCATCATCACTACCTGTCCACAACACATCGCCATTGTTCACAGATTCAACCGCAGCGAAAATTGTGCAGTAATATTCTACCGCTGTATTGTCTTTGGTAATGGGTCCGCCGCTAGGTCCCTGCTTGGAAAGGTCATTAGTGGTGAGGTCAGAACTGATTGTTTCCCAGCTTTTACCGAGGTCTCTGCTTACATGCACGCATTGGCTAAACGCATACAGTTTTTCTGGATCGTGTTTGCTGAAGAAGATAGGATAGTTCCATTGGAACCTATATTTCATATTCTCAACTCCATGTCCAAGGGGATTGTTGGGCCATACGTTGGTGGCTTGTATTTCTTTTGTTTTATGATTCAGACTCATCATGAATCCACCATACTCACCTCCAAAAACGATGTCGTCGTTTTTCTGATAGATAGCATGGTGACCTGCTTCACCTCCCGCTGTCTCCTCCCAATCATCTTCACTGATGAATCCACCATCGCTTCTATGGTTCATGCGTACTGAAGAATTGTCCTGTTGCGCACCATAGATTCGGAATGGAAAATGATCATCAGTAGTTACGCGATAGAACTGTGCTGTGGGTTCGGTCATATAACTCGACCAGTTTTTCCCACCGTCAAAGCTAATTTGCGCACCTCCATCATCTCCAATTATCATTCGGCTGGGTTCTTCTGGATCTATCCACAAGTCGTGGTGATCTCCATGCGGCGCGTAACGCTCTTGAAATGTTCGTCCACCATCCACACTGGTATGGTACGCCACGTTTAGCACATACACCTTTTCGGCATCTTGCGTATCAGCATATACACGGCTGTAATACCATGATCGTTGGCGGAGATTTCGGTCTTCGTTCACGCGCTGCCAATTCATTCCACCATCGTCGCTGCGGTAAAGACCACCTTTTGGTTCGTTTTCTACCATGGCCCAAACGCGGTCTGGATTGACAGGTGAAACAGTCACACCAATAATACCGAGCATTCCTCCCGGAAAGCCAGATTGCGTGCTGATCTTCTTCCAGGTCTCTCCATTGTCGGTACTCTTCCACAAGGCACTGCCTTCTCCACCACTGCTGAAAGAGTAGGGAGTTCTTCTAAAAGTCCAGGTGCTAGCATAGAGTATTCGTGGATTGCTCGGATCAAGGATAAGGTCGATGGCACCGGATCCTGCGTCTTTAAAGAGAATACGATTCCACGTCTTGCCACCATCTATAGTCTTATAAACCCCTCGATCTTCATTGTCTTTGAAGAGGTCACCCATGGCAGCCACATACACGATATCTGGGTTCTGCGGATGAATACGTATGCGAGAAATATGTTCGGTCTTTTCCAATCCAATGTGCTCCCAGGTTCGACCCCCATCTAATGTTCGCCACACGCCACTTCCACTGCTTGTATTTCCTCGAACGGTTTCTTCGCCTTGTCCCACATATATTACGTTGGGATTGCTTTCGCTTAAAGCGATGGCACCGATACTCCCACCAAAAAAGCCGTCTGAAATATTCTCCCAGGAATTGCCTGCATCGGTTGTGCGCCAAACGCCACCTCCTGCCGCGCCGAAGTAGAATTCATTGGCCTTACCCTTTACACCGGTCACGGCACAACTCCTTCCTCCTCGGTAGGGGCCTAGGTTTCGCCAAGTCAAACCGCTCAAGTACTTTTGGTCTACTCTAGCAGGAACGGCAGCCTCCGGAGCCTTTTTCTTTTGGGCTGAAAGTTGAAATACCAAGAGCAGGAGCAAGATAATAAAAGAGAAATGTTTCATACATCGCAATAATTTATTCGGCTCAAATCTAGGGAAGGAAGGGGAATTGCAACAAGCTTTGGCCAATTAGCTTGGGTGTCACATTGGGAAACTAGCAGGATAAAATATTTATCAATATGCTTTAGATAGGCACACTCATTCAGCTCTGTTCTCTTTACAACAATCCCTCTGCGAACTTTGCGTGAAATGCGAGCGTCTTGTTTTTCGCGCAAAGACCACAAACATTTATATGTTGGAAGACAAGCAGTTATTGGAATTTGGAATTTCAAATCGCCTCTGCGCTCTCTGCGTGCAATTCCCTCTGCGAACTTTGCGTGAAATGCGAGCGTCTTTATTTTCACGCAAAGCCCGCAAAGATCGGACGCAAAGCCCGCAAAGATCGGACGCAAAGCCGGAAAGATTTATATGTTAGAAGACAAGCAATTATTGGAATTTAGAATTTCAAATCGCCTCTGCGTTCTCTGCGTGCAATTCCCTCTGCGAACTTTGCGTGAAAGGCGAGCGTCTTTATTTTCACGCAAAGC
>JAWXBG010000140.1:0-3322 GCA_034439875.1 Flavobacteriales bacterium | reverse complement strand
TTCTGCACAATAAATAGTCCATGCTGCATTGCGCATTGGAAGTTTTTTTTGGGCAATGCGCTGCAGCATCTCGAATGCATGAAGTGGTCAATGCCGTTGTAGTAGCTGTTGTCTAGGCTGAGCCGAGATTACAGATACATAAACCCAAATCAAGCGATAGAAAAAATGCACCCTAATTTTGCCGATGAATGCAGTATTCTATGGCTTAGATTTGAGAATCCCGCAATAATTCTAAAAAATTGCCCTAATGCGTAATGCGGGATAAACGGTATAAAAATCTGGCAAGAGCACTCGCTATCTTTGGGGTTTATCGCATCATCGCCACTTCCAATACGGATTCTGGGTTAAACAATACATCTTGATATCTCTGATTAATAAGCAAGACAGTTCAAACTCCTTGCCGCACTTTTGTATTTAGCTTCGGGATTCTCAAATCTACAAGATGGAACAAAATATTAAATCGACCAATGCATCCCGAAAACTCCATCGAGTGAATTGGGATAATATTCAAAAATCCAAAGAATACAGTGTGCTCGGACTTATGAGTGGTACCTCCCTCGATGGTTTGGATATGGCTATTTGCAAGTTCACTTATGATGGAGAAAATTGGCTGGGAGCTATTCTTGAAGCAGACA
This sequence comes from Flavobacteriales bacterium, assembly GCA_034439875.1. GTDB lineage: Bacteria > Bacteroidota > Bacteroidia > Flavobacteriales_D > Sanyastnellaceae > JAWXBG01. The sequence continues at coordinate 2,687 of JAWXBG010000140.1, read as the reverse complement.
CCGTTGAGTATAAACCAGACTTGAAGCAAAGACTCTCGGAATCGATGATTTTATCGGCACTTTCACTATCGCTTCTCGACCAAGAATTAGGCTTATATATGGGTGAGCAATCTCGAAAGTTCCTGGAAAAAAAGAGGTTAAACATTGATTTCATAGCAAGTCATGGTCATACAGTTTTTCATCAACCAGAGCGAAGTCTTACAGTTCAAATAGGCAATCCGGCGGCCATTGCAGTGCACTCGGGCCTTCCAACGGTAGCGGATTTTCGAAGAGTAGATGTAGCACACGGCGGACAAGGAGCTCCGTTGGTTCCATTTGGAGATCTCCTTTTGTTTGCGGAATATCCCAATTGTTTGAATCTTGGAGGAGTTGCGAATATCACGCTTCACGCAAGCGAACAAATCAGTGCCTTCGACATCTGCCCTGCCAACATGACTTTAAACTATTTGGCGCAAAAAGAGGGGAAGGAATATGATAAGGGAGGGCAAATGGCATCAACCGGTGCATTGAATGAAGGTTTGTTGACCGAATTGAATTCGCTTCCTTACTTCACCAAACTAGCTCCAAAGAGTTTGGGAAGAGAATGGTTTGAAACAGAATTCTTGCCTTTGCTGGAAAATAGCGGCTTAAGCAATCGCGACCTTATGAGGACATGTGTGGAACACATAGCAATACAGATATCAAACTCTACAAGAGCAAATGAGGGAAAAACTTTAGTGACCGGGGGAGGTGCCTTTAACGATTTTCTGATTAAACGCCTAAGGAAATTGAATACATCCGAAATTCATGTTCCGGACAATAAAATGATTCAGTTCAAGGAAGCCTATGTGTTCGCATTTCTTGGGCTCATGCGCTGGTTTGGTGCAAATAATACTATACCTCAGGTAACCGGAGCAAGAAAAGCCTCGTCGGGAGGAGCTGTCTACTTGCCTTAAGAACCTCGAAAACCTCTTTCACGTTTCGACCAAATTCAAAAGTATAGCACATTGTGATAAATTCTTTTGAGCCAAATCCCTCGAGCACACCCGCAGAAATACTACGGAAGCAAATGCAACACTGTTTGTATCTCTGTACTAGTCCAATTCCCTTTCACCCCACTGGCCTATAATACCGTTTGGATTTATGAAATTGTCCGTCCTCCTGCGTATTGCCCCAAACAGACTTCCAGTGCGCAATGCAGGATGGATTATTTTGTAAGCAGAATTGGTATAACCCGCACATCTATCATGTGGGATTTGCCTCCGCCCTTAAACCCGAATCACGCGATGGAGATATCGGAATTCATAGGTCGAACTATTACTTTGTTCCATCGTGGGGATTCGAGAATCCCGCAACGCATTAACCTCAAGATGCTTCCATTGCGCAATGAGGGATAAAACAATTTTTAGAGGTCCAAAGCAAGCCAATAGTTGAAATTTGATTGGGTGAAGTGACATTCACAAAGTAATTTGGCCCGCGAAACCAAGATTATGGATGAACTACTAAAGAAATACGAAACCAAACGTCCTGAGATAGTTTTTGAGTGGAAAGATCCATTCACCGAGGCCGAGGGATGGGTTGTTATCAACTCTCTGCGAGGGGGAGCTGCTGGCGGTGGAACAAGAATGCGCCTTGGCTTGGACAAACGCGAAGTAGAGTCGCTCGCGAAAACAATGGAAATTAAATTCACTGTTAGCGGACCACAAATTGGCGGTGCAAAAAGTGGGATCAATTTTGATCCGCGCGATCCACGCAAACAAGAGGTATTAGAGCGCTGGTATTCTGCTGTAGCCCCTCTACTCAAGCATTACTATGGCACTGGAGGAGATTTGAATGTAGATGAAATACATGAAGTAATTCCCATTACGGAAGAGTGCGGAATATGGCATCCCCAAGAAGGCGTTTTTAATGGGCATTTTCAACCCACGGAAGCGCAAAAAGTAAAGCGTATTGGCAACCTGCGTTTGGGAGTTATCAAAGTCCTTGAAGAAGAAAGATACAGTCCCTCTGTGCAACACAAATATAAAGTTGCAGATATGATTACAGGTTTTGGTGTAGCCGAATCAGTTCGTCACTACTACAAACTTTGGGGAGGTGGATTAGAAAACAAAAGAATCATTGTTCAGGGCTGGGGCAATGTAGGTGCAGCTGCCGGCTACTATGCTGCGCAAGCAGGAGCAAAAATTGTCGGCATCATCGATCGCAGTGTTGGACTAATTGATGAGAACGGATTGTCATTTGAAAATGTACGAGAATTATTTATCGCACGCAGCAGTAATACTCTGGTTGCAGAAAACTTATTGAGCTTTAATGAGATCAATGATAAAATATGGGACTTAAAAGCCGATGTTTTTTTACCCTGTGCCGCGTCCAGACTAATTACTGAAGATCAACTAGAGCGACTGATTCGTGCCGGTCTTGAAGTGATTTCTTGCGGCGCCAATGTTCCATTCGCAGATGAGCAAATTTTTTATGGTCCAATTGCGGGTAAAGCAGACGAAAAATTGAGTTTGATTCCCGATTTCATTGCAAACTGCGGCATGGCGAGGGTCTTTGCATATCTGATGAGCAATGGAGATGTTGACTTAACGGATGAAGGAATTTTTTCAGACACATCAGAATGTATTTATCAGGCACTCGAAAAAATTCATAAACAAAATCATTCGAAACAAGGCTTGACCAAAACAGCTTTTGGCATAGCATTAGAA
>JAWXBG010000139.1:0-15446 GCA_034439875.1 Flavobacteriales bacterium | reverse complement strand
CCACTGATAATAGCTGGCCTCATAGATACCATACTTCTTACATGTAGCGGCAACACCCGAAAGGGCGCCATCTTTGAGAATTTTCAATTTCTCTTCTTTGGTCCTGTGGACTTTGGTCTTTCTTTCTTCTGACATGACTATACAAATTTAAGACTAGTCTTGTCCGATTCATTAAAGGGTTAAAACACTCATATCTGGATAAATAGAATATGAAATGTAAACAATTTTGTTCCCTACATACCTTTCACAACATCTTGTTCTATTCAATAGCAATTTTGTTTCGTTTAGTTAACGAGGATAAAACTCAGGTTACTCTGAAATTGACGTCTTTTTAATGTTTGGAAGCAATATCATCAAAACTTGGAGGTATTTCATAGTGTTTTTAACAAAGCTCAATTTTTTCCTTTTTGATGTACTATTGAATAGAAAACGCTATTTACTTCTTCTTTAATCCCGTTCTTTGTTCATTCTGCAATAGATTCGCTTTCAAAGTGACCCAGAAGAAGGTTCTGCATATAACACCATGGTATCCGAGTGATCAGAATCCCGCCTTTGCCATTTGGATTCAGCGGCATATCGAATGTTTGTCTCCCCATTTCGACCAACACATACTTCATTTGGATATCGATTTTGGGGGTTTGAATTATAAGAAATCTGAAAGTCCCGGAATAACACACATACGAATTCGAATTCCGATAATGATTTGGCGAGTACGTGAATGGATGTTTTTGTTTGTGTTAATGTCGTTTTGTATTCGCCGAAAAGTGTCTTCGAAATTCGACATTGTTAATTTTCATATAGCCTATCCTGCTTGTATACACATTCACCGAATTGCATCATTGCTTCCTTCAAAAAAGGTTATTACTGAGCATTGGAGTTATTATCATTATCATTTTCACAGCAAGCGAAAACTAACAAGAGTAAAGAAGATATTTCAACGAGGTATTCCGATTATTACTGTTTCTGATGCATTGGCTCGGGATATCGAAAATTTTTGTGGCTCGCCTATACCATTCCATGTGATACCGAATGTTGTAGACAACAAGTTTTTTTTTCTGAGCTCAAAAAATGAGGTCGAAGGCCATTTTTTGATGGCAGCATTTTGGAAGCCACCCAAAAATCCTTTCACTGTGTTGCATGGTATCAGTGTTCTTAAGGAAAAGGGAGCGATAGTGAAATTAAGAATAGCAGGATATGGTCCACTTTGGGAACAATTGAAGTCTCAGGTGGAATTTCTGGGGCTCTCTGATCAAGTGGATTTAATAGGGTCCATCGATAGTAAAAAGCTGGGTGAAGAGCTTAACAAGGCAAGGGCTTTCTTGTTACCTTCCGATTATGAAACATTTTCTGTTGTCTGTGCCGAAGCCTTGTGTTGTGGTTGTCCTGTGTTGAGCGATCCAATTGGTGCTTTGCCGGAATTGGTGACGCTCAACAACGGAATGCTCAGAGAGGAAGAAGAGACTTGGAGTAGTTTTCTAGAAAGATTTTTGAATCATGAATCCTTTGATAGGAGTAGAATTGCAGAGCACAGCGCGGAGAGATTTTCCAAAGAAAGGGTGGGCGAAAAGTATTCTTCTGTCTTAAATACTCTATAGGCTTTAATTTTGGCGATAATGCACATGAATCAAACAGACTTAAGTCAATTCAACAATGAGTGGTACGATCCAGGTTCACCACTCAAACGAATTCTTTGGTACATCGTGAGTCTAATTTTTTTCAAAAGTTCTTTTCCGTTTTCGGTTGTCAAAAAAAGTCTGCTCCGTTTGTTCGGTGCTCAGATTGGGGATGGAGTCGTAATCAAACCTTCAGTGAATATCAAATACCCTTGGAAACTAGTGATGGGAAATCATGTGTGGATAGGCGAAGGTGTATGGATAGACAATCTTGGAGCTGTTAAGCTAGGTGATCATGTTTGTTTGTCGCAGGGTAGTTTTTTGCTATGCGGAAATCATGATTACAAAAGTAGCAAATTCGATTTAATTGTAAAGAATATCGAACTGGAAGAAGGTGTTTGGATTGGCGCAAAGTCCATTGTTTGTCCAGGTGTAACATGCAAATCACATTCTGTATTATCTATAGGTTCAGTGGCTACAACCGATTTGGAAGCTTATTCAATTTATCAGGGGAATCCAGCTACAAAGGTCCGCGACCGAGTAATTGAAAAATGAAGATAAGTGTAATAACAGTATCATATAACAGCGGTTCAACAATTGGTGATACGATACGTTCGGTTGTCTCACAGAAATATGACGATGTAGAGTATCTCATTGTCGATGGTGCATCGAAAGACAATACTTCAGAGATCGTAAAATCATTTGGTTCCGGAGTAACTTTTTTTTTGTCGGAAAAGGACAAGGGAATATACGACGCCATGAACAAAGGTGTTTCTTTGGCAAAGGGTGAAGTCATCGGTATTCTCAATAGCGACGATTTTTACTCAGATGAAAATGTTCTTAACGATGTAATGAATCTTTTTGAGGAAACGGGAGCGGATGCGCTTTATGCAGATCTTGATTATGTGGATCAACTTGATACATCAAGGATTGTTCGAAAATGGAGGTCCGGTGCTTATCGTGACGGACTTTTCAAATGGGGCTGGATGCCACCTCACCCTACATTCTTTGTAAAACGTGCCGTATATGAAAAGTTTGGCGCTTACAATCTTTCACTGAAGTCTGCAGCAGATTATGAGCTTATGTTACGGTTACTTCACAAACATAAAGTCAAAGTTGCTTATTTGCCTCGAACCATTATACACATGCGTACGGGTGGTCAGAGCAACGTTACAATCAAGAATAGAATCAAAGCCAATATGGAAGACCGCATTGCGTGGAAGATAAACGATTTGAAGCCTGGTATACTTACCCTTACTTGGAAGCCATTGAGAAAAATCAAGCAGTTTTTTCAGAAGTAAATTCCAATCAAAGTGCAGCGGAGTGTTTCTGAACTTATACCAATTCTGCTTGTAAAATAGTCCAAACTGTGTAATAGGCAGAATCGGTACACGACCCGGAAAGAAATCGGCTGCGCCTATTGTTTCGGTTTTACTGCATTCCCTTAAACCCAGAATCCGCAGTGGGATTCGCTATGAAGTGCTAATACCGTTTATCCCGCATTACGCATTAAGGCAATTTTTGTAGAAGGCGTGCGGGGTTCTCAAATCCAAGCGATAGAATACTGCATTCATCGGCAAAATGAGGGTGCAATTTTTCTATCGCGTGATTTGGGTTTATGTATCTGTAGTAGTCCAATTCCGTTTTACTCCATTGACCTATAACAGCTACTTTCACGGCATTTACCGTTTCTTGCATGCAAGGTGCTGCAGCGCATTGCCAAAAAAACTTCCAATTTGCAATGCTGCATGGACTATTTATTGTGCTGAATTGGTATTATCCCGAATCACGCGATGGAGATATCGGAATTCATAGGTCGAACAATTACTTTTCTCCATCGTTTAGATTCGAGAATCCCGCAGCGCATTAACCTTAAGACACTTCCAATGCGCAATGCGGGATTATTTGATGGTGTATATTCATACATCCAGAATAAAAATCGAGAAAATGCTTGATACCAAAGGGGCTTAGCGCTGCGATAGATTTCCAATGCGCATTCTGGTTTAAATAAAGGAACTTTATTTACCGCGCATTCTACTTACAGACAGGCATGGGATCGTAAGTATAAACTGAACGCGAATATAAAGGACTCGCGTTTCTGCAAAAGGCGTATTCAAAAAAAAGCAGTCCATAAAGACTGCTTTTTTAATGAGATATATTCTATTAGAACTTCGCTCTGGTTCTTCGCACAGTACTTCTGTTTTTCAACCAACTGTACTTAGATTTATAAAACTTCGAACGACCGCGAATTACCTTTCCTACCGTAAGCTGAGTGGTAAGGTAGCTGTCATTGTGAGTCGGATCTCCTCGCTTTGTATTGAAACCATCTACGTATTGGAAATTCTGAATACTCAAAGGATAAAATTCTGAATCGGTGTTTTCAGCATTTACCTTATCAATCAAACCTTGATATGTCTGGTGAACAAATTCGAAGCGCTGACCTTCTGAAGGATCAATAAGCGCATAATTCGTTGATATATCATCGAGATAATCTGTGAAGGTAGTTCTCCAGCTAAATTCCCAACCCACTCTCCAAAGTTTGTTGAATGTGAAGTACAAACCAATTCCCGCAGGAATCGCTAAGCCAATGGCAGAGTATTCTTCTTCTTGACCTTCAGTTTTCCATTGACGGAGGTCGAACCATTCGCCACCGTATTGCAATTCGCCTTCTTTAAATATTTGTCCTTGAGGATTCGAATAGAAACCAGAAAGTCCGCCAAAGAGGTACATTTTGAAATCGGGATTGTAATACCCTTGTCCACTTACGTCATTGTCATACCAAATAGTCAACTCCGCTCTTGCGCCTAGCTCAAACATTTGATTTCTAAAGTTCATGTTTCTCGCACGACGAGGAGGGTTGGTAGTCAATTCATCGCGATCTCGGATTACCAAATAGTCAAGATTACCTGCAACTGAAAGACGTTTTGAAAATTTATAGCGGCCATAAGCACCAACAGCAATTCGAGTGGTTTTTAAGTGCATGTCCCACACAAAATCACGGCGTGTAAGTTCTTTACCACCAATGTCTCCAAGATAGTTGGCGCCTCCGATTTTGAGTCCGTAGTCCCATTGGTACTGAGAGAAAGCACTGAGACTTAACAGTAAAGCTGCCAGAAATAAAAGTCTTTTCATATACGAACAAAAATTAAGGCTTATAAAACCGTGGGCTAAAATAGACCCTTTAGGCCTCTAAAGCCAAAATAAATTATCCTCTACGAGATTAACACAGAGAGGTTTTACTTTTCGGCGGAAGAAATCACTCATTCGTCGTAAAAATGGAACAAAACAGGATAGTTAGCTTGTTCGGAATTCGTTACCCCATCATACAAGCTGGCATGGTATGGTGCTCAGGATGGGAGCTTGCATCGGCCGTCAGCAATGCCGGAGGATTGGGCATCATTGGCTCAGGATCGATGTATCCAAACATTTTGAGAGAACAGATAAAAAAATGCAAAGCCGCTACCAGTATGCCCTTTGCTGTCAATTTACCCTTGCTCTATCCTCAGATTTCTGATCATCTTGAAGTTCTTTTAGAAGAGGGTGTAAAGATTGTTTTCACCTCGGCAGGCAATCCTGCCAAGTACACTTCTTGGTTCAAGGAGCGCGATTTCAAGGTGGTTCATGTTGTTTCTAGTTCCAAATTTGCAATGAAAGCCGAAATAGCAGGTTGTGATGCAGTTGTTGCCGAAGGTTTTGAAGCCGGTGGTCACAATGGGCGTGAGGAAACCACTACTCTTTGCCTGGTTCCAAAAGTCGTCGATTCTGTGAAAATTCCAGTGATTGCAGCAGGAGGGATTTATGACGGACGCACTATGTTGGCAGCCATGACATTAGGTGCCGAAGCCGTTCAAATTGGCAGTAGATTTGTTGCCTCGCTAGAATCGTCCGCACACGAAGCATTCAAGCAGCGTGTAGTACAAGCAAAGGAGGGAGATACAATTCTCACACTCAAAGATATAACGCCGGCAAGATTGCTTAAAAACCCGTTTTATGAGCAACTTTTATCTGCATATCAGAAATGTGAAGATCCGGAGGGCATTGCCGCCATTTTGGGTCGTGGAAGGGCAAAAAAAGGCATGTTCGAAGGGGATTTAACAGAAGGCGAACTGGAAATCGGTCAATGCAGTGCCAATTTCTCCCAAATCAAATCGGCAGGTGAAATTGTTGCGGAAATAGTAATTGGGTTCAAAATGGCTCATAATCAATGGAATCAGGCGCGCTACTCGTTCTAAAGTGTAGTATATGTTCTAGAGGCAACCATTCCAAATACTCTGTGGTTATAATAAGGCGTTAAAAGTGGCGTTACTACTATTTTTGCACCCCATTTAACCGTTGGACTTGAAATTTTCCTCGTTTACATATCTCATCTTTTTTGTCCTTTTTGGCATAGAGTCGCTCGCTCAGGCGCTCGATCCACCGTCCATTAGTTGTTTATCTATAGATGGAGCCGGCAATGTGAATGTTCAATGGCAAGTGCCGGCTGATCCCGGTGGTGAATTTGACTCATACCACCTTTTTAGTTCTTCGAATCTAAACGGACCTTACTTTGAAGTAGCAGTTATTGGAAATTATGCGAACACATCATACACACATCCCAATCCCATTTCTATCATTGATCCTGTTTGCTACTATATGGTAACCGAATCTTTTGATGGCATAGCTTGGAATTCGATCAATTCGGATACCTTGTGTACAATCAATCTCGATGCTGTGCCAAGCAATGCCCCTGATGGATATGCGGAGCTTTTCTGGACATCGCCATTTCCTTTCAACAACGCTCCTATAGGAATTCTTTATGAAATCTGGATGGAATATCCGGCAGGTATTTGGACGCAGATAAATGCTTTTCCCGAAGGCGAATTCGAATGGGATTATGAAGTGAGTGTTTGTGATGAATGGCTCAATTTTCAAGTTCAGTTGGATGTTGGAGGCTGCACTTTTACCAGCAATATTGTTGGGGATCAATTTATAGATGCAGTTGCACCGGCGGTACCCGTGGTATCTTCAGTATCTGTTGATCTGGCTACTCAAGATGCCATTGTTTCTTGGTTGCCCAGTTCTTCCCCTGATACACAAGCCTATATAGTGTACTCTGTAGTGGGTTGTAATTCGGGCGGAGGCACCGTTGTTACACCCATTGATACTGTATATGGGATCAACAACACCAATTTCATTGATATTCTTGCTGCTACTAATTCCGGTCCAGTGAGTTATTTGGTAGCTGCATTTGATACTTGTTATTCAGGCTTTCCTCCAAGTCCGAATACCAGTCCGGCCGGCTCCGATTGCAACACAACGATATTCCTTGATCCAATCCCTTTTGGAATTTGCAATCCCGATTTGGTTTTGGAATGGAGCCCTTATGAAGGTTGGTTTCCTGATGTTTATGAAGTTTATCATAGTACCGACGGCGTCGTATATACTCTGCTGGGAACAGTTTCGGGAACACAATGGACATATACCCATTCTAATGCACCGACGGGAATTACGAACTATTATTATATCAGGGCAGTGTTGAATTCAACTGGATTTTCAGCCATTTCTAATGCTCAATCTGTACTCACTCCATATCCAGTTCCTCCTGCATACGTGTACAATGTTGCGGCTACTGTTTCGGGAGAATCAGAGATCACTGTGGGAGTGGCCGTTCAGGCAACTACTACCGATCATACCTATTACTTGGAGAGAATGGAAGAAGGCGACGATGATTGGGACGAGGTTTCTTTTGTGGTTTCAAATGGTTCGGGAGCTATCGGTTATGTAGACACAGACGTGGATCCCTCGGTGTTCTCCTATACATATCGAATAGTTGTTCAGAATGTTTGTGGAGATTATGTGGATACCAGCAATATTGGCAAAACGATATTGCTCGAAGGAATCGCCAATTCTGAGAGGCTTGTGAATACATTGGTTTGGAGCAAATATGAAGGTTGGGAGAATGGAATAGCTAGGTATCGGATTTATCGGAGCATAGGTGCAGGAAACGCGGAAACTATGATAACGGAATTGGGCAGTAACATCAATTTTTATGAAGACGATGTTTCAGCATTGCTCTATTCGCCCGGTGAATTTTGTTATAGAATAGAGGCCGAAGAGATTGCGAATTCCCTTGGGTTTCAAGCCCTCTCAAGTAGCAATATCCTCTGCCTTTCGCAAGAACCAAAGATTTGGATTCCGAGTGCATTTATTGTAGATGGTTTCAACAACACTTTTGGCCCCATCATTTCATTTGCGGATTTCACGAATTACAAAATGATCATTTTTAGTAGATGGGGTGACTTTGTCTATGAAACAAATGATGTTTTGGCACCCTGGGATGGCACCATGAATGGCAAGTTGGTTCAAGAGGGAGCCTACGTTTATTATGTAGCGGTCAATGATGGAGAAGGCCGCCTCTACGAACGTCGAGGCACTATAACCATGCTCGTCAATGGTGACTAAGTCATATTTTAACGATCATTTCACATCTTGAGTATATGCGCATCACGGTGCAACGGCGTATATTTGCCTGAATTTATCCCGGTAAATTCAATATGTCCCAAAATCATTCAAAGATAATAGGCGAAGGCCTCACCTACGACGATGTACTGTTAATACCAGCTCACTCCGAAGTTCTTCCGAGAGAGGTTAGCATCAAGTCGAAATTCACAAAAACCATCGAACTCAACACTCCTGTTGTGAGTGCTGCTATGGATACTGTTACCGAAAGTGGATTGGCTATAGCAATGGCCCGTGAAGGGGGCATTGGAGTAATTCACAAAAACATGAGCATTGCGGCGCAGGCGGCCCAAGTGCGCAAAGTAAAAAGATCGGAAAGTGGTATGATTAAAGACCCTATTGTGCTTCCGAAAGGTGCAAATGTAGGAGATGCTTTAAAGATCATGGCCGAACATAAGATAGGGGGAATTCCAGTAATAGATGACGATGGAACCTTAGCGGGAATAGTTACAAACCGAGATTTGAGATTCGAAAAAGTTCCCTCTCGAGCGATTACTGAGGTCATGACAATAAAGGACCTTATTACAACTCAAACAGGAGATGACTTGAAGGCTGCAGAATCGATTTTGCAGCAATATAAAATTGAAAAGCTTCCTGTTGTAGACCCCGCAGGCCGATTGTTAGGACTTATCACGTATAAGGACATCATGAAATTGCGGAAGTATCCAAATAGCTGTAAAGATCAATATGGTCGTTTGCGAGTTGCGGCCGCTGTTGGAGTTACATCAGATACAATGGAACGCGTTGAGGCACTTTTCCAAGCAGGAGTGGATGCAGTGGTGATAGATACAGCACATGGACATTCAGAAGGAGTCATAAAAATGCTTCGACAAGTGAAGGAACATTATGGCGATCAGCTTCAAGTAATTGTTGGTAACGTTGCCACAGCCACTGCAGCAAAGGCACTAGCAGAGGCCGGGGCAGATGCAGTAAAAGTGGGAATAGGTCCAGGTTCAATTTGCACAACACGAATTATTGCTGGAGTAGGTGTTCCTCAGTTGACGGCCATTATGGACGTGTCAGAAGCGCTTCGTGGTTCTGGAATCCCAATGATAGCCGATGGAGGAATAAGATATACAGGAGATATCTCAAAGGCAATTGCCGGTGGCGCCAATACGGTAATGATAGGTTCTATGCTTGCCGGTGTGGAAGAAAGCCCAGGAGAGACAATCATATATGAAGGCCGTAGGTTCAAGTCTTATCGTGGTATGGGTTCACTCGAAGCCATGCAGCATGGCAGCAAGGACCGTTACTTTCAAGATGCTGAAGACGATATTAAAAAACTAGTACCCGAAGGTATTTCCGGTCGGGTTCCCTATCGTGGAAATGTTCAAGAAGTAATGTATCAGGTAATTGGAGGTTTGCGAGCGGGTATGGGATATTGCGGTGCTCGTGACATAGAAGCACTGCAGAATGCTCAGTTCATTAGAATCACTTCGGCGGGCATGAAAGAGAGCCATCCACACGACATCTTTATTACGCGCGAAGCACCAAATTACAGCCATCACTAAGCAAAAAAAGGAATTGGTTGTCTAATACCGTTTATGTATCTGAAATAGTCCTACACATTTTCACTCCATTCGTCTTTTTCAGTTACCTTAAAGGCATTTACCACTTCACAGCGAATCCCAATGCGGATTCTGGGTTATTTTCGATCCAATTTTCTGTTATTTATTTTTGGTCGAAACGTGAAAAAGGTATTAAGAACTTCCAAAGCCTATCAAAAATTCGTGAGTTGCTCATTTTGAGACTTTTTAGAGGTTCTCTTTAGTGAATGGTTCGTTAATTTTCTCACAACAGGAGCATTTACAGTTGATATTTTGCCCGGTAGACACAAAATATGCCTCCAAAACAATTCTATTTACGAAATCCTAATCAGGCTCTTACATTTGCGCCCGCTTAATTAATCACTTAAGGATCATGAAGTCGACGATTATCATTCGTTTCTTTTTATGTATGTTTCTTGTTCCAACAGCTATGTTGGCACAAAAAAATCAAAAGGGGGACAAGGTTTCCTCGCCCAGTGTGCTCACCATCGATCAGGAGAACATCACATTGGAAGAGTTTGAGAACATCTTCCGCAAGAATAATAGAGAAACCTCCATTTCCCCTGCAGCCCTCGATGAATACATGGAATTGTTTATCAATTTCAAGCTGAAGGTAATGGAAGCCAGAAGTTTGGGTATGGACACTATGCAGAGTTTTATCACCGAACTTGAAGGGTATAGAGCAACATTGGCACGACCGTATCTAACCGACGCCACATTACTGGATAAGTTGGTTCAAGAGGCATACGAGCACACGCGCAACGAGATAAGGGCGAGTCACATTCTTGTAAAATGCGATGCAAATGCAAGTCCTGCAGATTCTTTGAAGGCATACAATAGAGCCTTGGAAATACGCAACCGTTTAATCAAAGGCGAAGATTTTGCAACGGTCGCAAAAGGAAAGGGTGGTTCAGATGATCCAAGTGCCAAAGACAACGGTGGTGACCTAGGATTTTTCACAGCTTTCGACATGGTGTATCCATTCGAAAATGCAGCCTTTGAAACTCCGGTGGGAGCATTGTCCATGCCGATTAGAACAAAATACGGTTTCCACATTGTAAAACCAACAGATTCCCGTCCTTCAAGAGGTGAGGTACATGTAGCGCACATAATGATTCGCGAAAAGAAGGAGCCCTCTGGCCCTGAAAATGCAGAAAAGGCAATTGGCGAGATATATGAAAAAGCAAAAGCGGGTGAATCATTTGAAGATTTGACCGCCAAGCATAGTGAAGACGCAAGTTCCAATAAGAAAGGCGGAGAACTTCCATGGTTTGGTGCCAACAAGATGGTAATGGAATTCGAAGAAGTTGCTTTTTCACTCAACAATGACGGAGACATTAGTGAGCCATTTATGACCAACTACGGATGGCACGTTGTAAAGCGTTTAGGGCACAGACCAGTGCCTACTTTCAAGGAGGCAGAGAAAGAATTGAAGAGCAAAGTGTCAAAAGATAGTCGCTCCGAATTGACTAGGGCTTCGTTTGTAAACAAACTGAAGAAGGATTACAAATACAAGTATTTCGCGAAAAATCTATCTGCAGTTATTGCAGTAGCAGATAGCAGTGTTTACGAAGGACGGATTAAAACAGTACCAGGCGAAAACAAAACTCTGTTTCAAATGGCCGGAAAGAAATATCCGGTATCTGATTTCACAGCTTATCTAAGAAGTCGCACAGGAGTGCGCTCAAAGTACAATCCACAGGAATATGTGCGCACGGAAGCAGTTCGTTTTGCAGAAGGAAAGCTGCTTGACTATGAAGATGAAAGGCTTGAGAGCAAGTATTCAGCATTTCGATTGCTTATGAATGAATACAGGGAAGGCATTTTACTTTTCGAACTAACCGACGAAAAGGTATGGGGCAAAGCAGTGAAGGACTCTGTGGGTCTTGAGGCATTTTATGAGCAAAACAAACAAAAGTTCCTATGGCCGCGTAGGGTAGATTGTTCTGTTTATACCTGTGCAAATGCCGACATTGCAGTGGCAGTGCGCAGGATGATATTGGAGGGAAAGGACAAAAAGGCAATTGCTACGGAAGTAAATCAAAGTAGTCAGCTAAACCTTCAGATTGAAGAAGGTGTATTTGCAGCCGACGACAAGGAAATACTCACTAAACTAGACTGGAAGAAAGGAATCAGCAAGAACATTGATTGGAATGGACAGATATTTATTGTGGATATAAAAGAAGTGCTTGAGCCTACAGTGAAAAGACTCAGTGAGGCGAAGGGAATGATTGCTTCTGAATATCAAAACCACCTAGAGCAAGAGTGGATCAAAGAATTGCGTGCCAAACACAACATCAAGATTCACAAAGACGTTCTGTATTCAATTAAATAATTTGGATCGATTAGGGTTTCCATATTGGTTATTTGCGTGTTTATTGACATTGTCATGTAACAAATCGGACCGCAAAGACGCCATAGTAGCGAGTGTGGGTGAAAAGCAATTGACCTGGAAACAGCTCGAAGACATTATCCCAAATAATTCAACAGCCGAGGATAGTATTCTTTTGGCTGAGCGGTATATTGAAGATTGGGCTAAAGAGCAAGTGTTGTTGGTTCAGGCCGAGCAAAACCTTACTGAAGAACAGAAGAATTTCGAGTACCTCATAGAAAACTATCGAAAGTCGCTTGTTACATACGCATTCGAAGCAGAGCTAGTGAGACAGAAGTTGGATACTTTAGTAAGTGGCGAAGAGATCGAGAAATACTATGAGGAGAACAGAGAAAACTTTATGCTTAAGGACTACATTGTTCAGGTAAAGTTTTGTGCAGTGAACAAGGAATTTGGGCAAATGAAAAACCTAAAAAAATTGTTCTACAGTAAGGAAGCGGTCGACTTGATGAAGTGGCAGCAGTTTTGTGTTGAGGTAGGAGCCGCGTTTTATTTTGAAGAAGATCGGTGGTTGCGCTGGGATGAGCTGATGAAACAGGTTCCTTTGAAAGTATTTGATGTAGAATCCTTTTTAAAGAGCAACGATGATGTTGAGTTTGAAAAAGACGATAACCTTTATCTCATGCTCATTACAAAATATCAGTTGAGTGGCACTGTGTCGCCTCTCAGCTTTGAAAGAGATAAAATTCGGAGTCTTATTATCAATACCAGGAAAATGGACTTGTTAAGTAAGATGCGCGTTGACTTGTTCAATGAGGCTTTGCAGAAAAACGAGATAAAATATTTTTATAAAAAGCAATGAGAATTCTGATAGCGATATGTACATTTTTTCCTTTGAGCCTCTTTGCCCAAATACAAGGAGAGTTGGTCGATAAGATTATAGGAGTAGTAGGTAATGAAATTGTGCTTCACTCGGATCTACAAAATGCAATTCTCGAAATGACTCAAGGTAAGGGTGGCTTGGCCCCGCAGGATGAATGTGTGCTGATCGAAAACCTGATGTTCAACAAATTGCTTCTTCATCAATCCAAGATAGACAGCTTGGAGATTTCAGAGTCTGATGTAGAAGTGGAAATGGAAAGACGTTTGGCGAGATTGGTCGGATACTTCGGAAGTATCGAAGAATTTGAAAAGTATTACAACAAAACAATTACTCAGTTAAAAGCAGAGTTTCGAGAGGACATTCGCGATCAGTTGCTCACAAGTAAAATGCAAGCACAGGTTACAACGGGCGTTTCTGTTACACCCGCGCAGGTGACCGAATATTTTAACTCCATTCCATCCGATAGTTTGCCTTTGATTGGTGTTCAAGTGCAGTATGCCCAAATACAATTGGCGGGAGAAGTAAGAGAATCGGAAAGGCAGAGAGTAAGAAACTTCCTTGATTCGATCCGCACCGATATTGTGAATGGGAAGACAACAATGTTGCTTCAGGCAGCCAAATGGAGTGAGGATCCCGGATCACGCGCCAGAGGAGGATGTTATGATTTGCAGTCGAAGGGGACTTTTGACCCTGCTTATGAAGCCGCCGTATTCGCAACACAGGAAGGCGGATATTCTCCCATTTTCGAAAGTGTCTTTGGATATCACTTTATAAAAACCGTTGAGAAGCGAGGTAATTTTTATGAGGCTTGCCACATATTGATGGCACCAAAAGTGGCTCCAACGGATTTAGAAAAGGCTAGGCTGCGTTTGGATAGTTTGCGAGGAGAAATTGTTAGAGGGTCTATCACATTTGAAGAAGCTGCAAGTGGATACAGTCAGGATGAGGCCTCTCGCAATCAAGATGGCTTGGTCTTAAACCCCAGTTCAGGCGGAGCGAAGTTCGAGGCTTCTGAAATTCCGGCTACGGTTAATTTGGTACTTGATAAATTGCAGCCCGGTGAATTATCAGCTCCAGTAATTGCTGAACTTCCTGACGGCACATTTGCGTATGTAGTGTACAAACTTGTTTCGAGAGTCGAGGCGCACAAAGCGAATATGGAAAATGATTATTTGATTTTTAAGAACATGGCTCAGCAAGAATTGGAGCAGGAGAAAATATTTAAGTGGACAAGAAAAAAAATGGGGGAGACTTATACACAGTTGGACCCAAAGTATAAGAATTGTGGATTTCAGTTTTCATGGGCAACAGAGCCGATTAAGCCATAGAATGTTTCGGTTTTGTTAACGATACTTATCATTTGAGATGGGTGATTTTGGAAGGTCATTGTCCTAAATTGCAGCCTCAAGAATTATTTGAAAAGAAAAACAGGAGATTAAAATATGTCAATTATTCAATTCAACAGTGATGCAGAAGCGCTCGATTCGCTTAAAAGTAAATATGCCATACTTCAAAAGGAAGTTCGTAAGACTATTGTTGGTCAGGACGAAGTAATCAAATACGTTTTGATTTCAATTTTTGGAAATGGGCACTGTCTGCTGGTGGGTGTTCCAGGATTGGCGAAGACCTTATTGGTAAATACGATAGCGGGTTCATTGGGCCTAACGTTCAACCGCATTCAGTTCACACCGGATTTGATGCCTTCGGACATTATTGGATCAGAAATCCTAGATGATTCGAGGCATTTCAAGTTTGTGAAAGGACCACTTTTCGCTAATATCATTCTGGCGGATGAGATAAACCGTACACCGCCGAAAACGCAATCGGCTTTGCTCGAAGCAATGCAAGAGCGCAGAGTTACTACAGCCGGTAAATCTTATGAGTTGCCGAGTCCATTTTTTGTATTGGCTACTCAGAATCCGATAGAGCAGGAGGGAACCTATCCATTGCCTGAAGCGCAGCTCGACCGTTTTATGTTCAACATTTGGGTTGACTATCCGAGTTATGCCGAAGAAGTGGAGATTGTAAAGAACACCACATCGAGTAGGAGTATTCAGACTGAAGCAGTAATTCACGGCGATGAGATTACATTTTATCAGCAGCTTATTCGCAAGATGCCAGTAGCCGATAACGTTGTAGAGTATGCCGTAAAGTTGGTGTCCAAAACACGGCCGGGAGCATCCACAGCGCCTGAAATGGTAAATAATTTTCTAAGTTGGGGAGCAGGCCCGCGTGCATCACAATATCTGATCATTGGAGCAAAATGTCATGCCGCCTTGAGTGGCAAATACAGCCCCGATATTGAAGATGTCAAGGCAGTTGCATTGCCCATATTACGTCACCGTATAGTTCGCAATTACAAGGCCGAAGCCGAAGGATATACCGTGGAACGTATTGTCGCCGAATTAATGTCGTAGATGCACGATTTATTGCGTGCGTTCGGATGATTCATCGCCGGTAAATGATTATAGGCTATTTTCTTCCTCTTTGTATTTAGAATCCGTACTGCCATACAGTGAGTTGTAATTGCGAATGATTTATCCGGTTTGTTAAAAACACGATTCATCGCGTAT
>JAWXBG010000138.1:0-7734 GCA_034439875.1 Flavobacteriales bacterium | reverse complement strand
CTTTTGATACGACAGCATTTTGCGCACTTGTAAAACTTACTCCTGTAGAACTAAGGACTATTATAAAAAAGGGTATTGAGAAGAGCAAGGCTTCTTATAAGGCATTTGAAGTGATTAAGCAAATGACTCCCCGCGAGTACGCCGCTATCTCGGAGCAGTTGTTTAAGTATCCCGGGTTTTTTGGTCAACCTCGTTCTCTTCGTGTATATCCGCAGGAGATCGCAGCACTTTTATTAGGAGATGTGGGTGAGATTTCTCCTGGTGAATTAGAAAAGTATCCTGATTTCAAACAAGGATATTACATTGGGAAAAGCGGGATAGAGCTTTCTTATGATAATGAATTAAGGGGTATTACCGGAAGGGATTATTTTTTCGTTGATCACCTCAATAAAAAAAGAGATGACGATCAAGCTGTTGAGGATGTTCCTGCGCAGGCCGGTCTCGATTTGGTTGCAACGATCGACGCAGAGCTTCAGCGATACGGCGAAGAACTGATGCAAAACAAACGCGGTTGCATTGTGGCAATAGAACCTGAAACCGGTGAAATATTGGCTCTTGTTTCGGCGCCAACCTACAATCCAAATTTGTTGGTAGGTCGGGCACGGGGGCACAATTTTAAAGTGTTGAACAGCGATCCTCAAAAGCCTTTGTTCAATCGTGCAACTCAAGCGCAGTATCGCCCGGGCTCAATATTTAAACTCGCACAATCGCTGACCGCTTTGGAATTGGGTGCCATTACACCCGAAACAAGAATTCGCTGCAATAGGGGAATTATAGCTTGTCACGGAAGCCATAGCAACGATGACCTAGAAATGGCAATCGTGCATTCTTGCAATCCTTATTTCAGAGAAGTGATGCACAGGGTGATAGAAGCTGAACGCGATCCTTCGAGCAAATTCAAAGACTCTCGACAAGGCTTGGGGATATGGGAGAAATACATTGAGAGTTTTGGTTTCGACTCAGATTTGGCAACTGATATTCCGAACGTGAAGAAAGGATTGGTTCCGGGTGTATCATTCTATGACAAGTGGTATGGCGAATTGCAATGGAAATATTCGACCATCTATTCCTTGAGTATTGGCGAAGGCGAAATGTTGATCACCCCACTACAAATGTGCAACCTGGCTTGCATTCTGGCAAACAGAGGATGGTACGTGCCTCCTCATACAGTGAAGCAACAGGGTATTGGTGGTTTATCCCGCGAGGAATTTTTGGTAAGGCATCAATTGAGCATTGATTCATCTCACTTCAGAACTGTAGTGAATGCCATGGAGAAGGTTGTTGGTCCGGGTGGTACCGCTAATAGAGCCAAGATTAAGGATATTGTTGTTTGCGGAAAAACAGGGACTGTTCAGAACGAGCCACGCGAAGACCACGCAGTTTTTATCTGTTTTGCACCTAAGGATAATCCCAAAATTGCACTTGCTGTATATGTTGAGAACGCGGGATTTGGTGGCACATGGTCGGCACCTATCGCAAGTTTAATGATAGAAAAATATCTCAATGATAGTATTGCAGATAGATCAAAAGAAAAAAGAATATTTGAAGCAAACTTTTTGGATCAGTGAGCAGAACAAGAGAAACCAATATAGGCAAGGTCGACTGGATCACTGTGGGCATCTTTGCATTCATGGTGATATTCGGATTTATGAATATCTATTCTGCCACCTATAATCCGGCTCATACTTCTATGTTCGACTTCGATACTTTTCACGGGAAGCAATTGATCTGGATAGGAGTGTCGGCCATACTTGCAGTTTTAATAATGTATGTAGAAGGGGATTTCTTCAACAAGTTCGCGCTTCCGATCTATGGATTTTTTACATTGCTACTAGTCTTAGTTCTTTTAATAGGAAAAGAGGTAAACGGCGCTAAGGCTTGGTTTGGAGTCGGCGATTTCGGAATACAACCTTCTGAATTCGCAAAGATGGCCACTGCGCTCATGTTGGCCAAATACATTTCGGGCAGCGAGAGTAAACTAATTGGACTAACCACACGATTTTATGTTGCCGCTATCATTGGGCTTCCGGCTGCGTTGGTATTACTTCAGCCTGATGTGGGTTCTGTGCTCGTATTTATAGGATTTGTATTTGTGCTCTATCGCGAGGGATTAAGCGGAAATATCTTGCTTGTAGGTTTAGCAGGAATCGTATTGGGATCCTCTTCCATTATTGCCGGAGCAGCAAAAGCATCATTCCCATTTGCAGGAGAGGTGAGCGGAGTTTGGTGGATTATAATTGCACTTTTTATCATTGGTTTGCTTGGCGTATGGATTATAAAAACGATGGTTGTTCCGCGCAATCGCAAGAGGCTTTATTGGATTGTGATTGTTTCGACAGTCGCGGCATCATCATTTAGTTTTTCAGTGAATTATGTGGTTGATCATGTGCTAAAGGATCACCATAAGACAAGGATCTATGTTCTCTTTGGATTGGAATTGCCCCCCGAACTTCAGAAGAAAAGCAGTGATCCGGGATATAATGCTCGAATGGCAAAGGCCACGGTAGGTTCAGGTGGATTGTTGGGACAGGGATTTATGGGAGGTCCGATGACCCGCAGTCACTTTGTGCCAGAGCAATGGACCGATTTTATATTTAGCGCAGTGGCCGAAGATTGGGGGTTTGTGGGATGTCTTGCTCTTATTGGATTATTCGTTTTTCTGATTTTTCGGTTGATCAACATGGCTGAGCGACAGCGATCATCATTTTCGAGGATTTATGGATATGGTGTGGCATCTATTTTATTCATGCACCTTTTGATAAATGTGGGTATGGTTATAGGATTGGCACCTATTATAGGTATTCCACTTCCCTTTTTTAGTTATGGAGGCTCATCGCTCATGGCATTTACCATATTGATATTCATTATGTTAAGGCTAGATGCAGAGCGATTGAATATATTTAAATAGGTCAAAATCTTTAGCGAATTCGTATTTTTGTGGTTTGGTGGCAGATTTAAAGTGCCGTCAATAGAACAACTCCCCTTTAGTCTATTAACATGGCGGAAAAAGAAATACACTGCTCATTTTGTGGCAGAAAGAAAAGTGAAGTCAACATTCTGATTGCCGGAATTTCTGGTCATATCTGTGATGATTGTGTCGGACAAGCAGAGCTCATTCTCAAGGAGGAGCATACATCAACAGAGTCACTGCCCAAAGACCTTAATTTCAAGCTCCTCAAGCCGCAGGATATAAAAAGATATCTGGATGAATATGTAATCGGTCAAGACCAAGCGAAAAAGGTAATGAGTGTGGCGGTTTACAATCATTATAAGCGCTTGCAACAGAAGCGCAATGACGATGATGGCGTTGAAATAGAAAAGTCGAATTTGATTCTTGTTGGTGAAACAGGCACAGGAAAGACACTTTTGGCTAGGTCAATTGCGAAGTTGTTGAATGTGCCATTTTGCATTGCCGATGCCACCGTTCTTACCGAAGCAGGATATGTAGGAGAGGACGTTGAAAGCATATTGAGCAGATTGTTACAGGCCGCCGATTATGATGTAAAGGCTGCCGAAAGAGGTATAGTATTTATAGATGAAATAGATAAGATTGCTCGAAAAAGCGACAATCCAAGTATTACCCGCGATGTGAGTGGAGAAGGCGTACAGCAGGCGTTGCTCAAACTTCTGGAAGGTTCGGTAGTGAATGTACCACCACAGGGAGGTCGAAAACATCCGGAGCAAAAGATGATTCAAGTAGATACTCGTAACATTCTTTTTATTTGCGGAGGAGCGTTTGGCGGGATAGAAAAAAACATTGAAAGGAGGATCAATATTTCTCCAATAGGTTATGCCAACTTGCAGCACATAGCCATTCAGAAGGACAATTTATTGCAGTATATCACACCTTCCGATCTAAAGTCGTTTGGTTTGATACCCGAGTTGGTAGGACGATTTCCATCCCTCACTCACCTTGAACCGTTGGATGCACATGCACTTCGTCGTATTCTCACCGAGCCAAAAAATGCCTTAGTAAAGCAGTATGTGAAGTTATTCGAAATGGATGGTGTGAAGTTGAGCATCGATAAGAAGGCCCTCGATTTCGTAGTTGAAAAGGCCATAGAATACAAGCTTGGAGCGAGGGGTTTGCGTAGCATTTGCGAAAGCATATTGTCAGACGCCATGTTTGAATTGCCTTCGTCAAACATCAAAGAGTTTAAATTGACTTCTCAATATGCGCGAGACAAGTTTTCGCACTCAAAATTAAGTTCACTAAAAGTAGCTTGATGGCCTCCGCGGGGTTGTTGGCGAAATGTTGAAAAACCGGAATTTGAAAAACGGGATGAACGAAAGTGAGGTTATAATTTAGCGACAACGATTTTTACATGATTTTCCGTGAGGCTGCCGTCTTCGATTATGAAGCGGCAGTTTTGCTTTTTGATCGGGAGTATTTCAGTTCGTGCCATTCGTCATAAAAACATTCATGTGATATGATTTTGATAGTTGCTTATAATGGGTAGGCTGTCGATCAATATTTGAATTGGCGATAGAGGAAAAATTAGGCTTGTTTTTTCGCAAGAATCACAAGTTCAATTTTGGTGCACGAGCAGAGGTACTGCCAGTAAAAGGAGTGTTCTTGAGAATCCAAAGCATGAATGAAGTGAGCGAAAAGGAACTACCAGTGGAAACCCCGTTGATGAAGCAGTACAACGATGTGAAGTCGAAGTACCCTGATGCGCTGCTTTTATTTAGGGTCGGCGATTTCTATGAGACCTTCGGAGAAGACGCAGTGAAAGCCTCCGGTATTTTGGGTATCGTACTTACAAGGAGGAAAAATGGGGCAGCAGCCTATGTTGAACTTGCGGGTTTTCCTCACCACGCCCTCGATACTTATTTGCCAAAGCTGGTGAAGGCGGGAAATAGAGTTGCTATTTGTGATCAACTTGAGGACCCGAAGCTCACAAAAAAAATTGTGAAGCGGGGAGTTACCGAACTAGTTACTCCCGGAGTTTCGTATCATGATAAAACGATTGAGTCGAAACAAAATCAGTTTTTGGCTGCTGTCACAATGAAGGGAGAAAAGGCGGGAGTTGCTTTTCTCGATATAAGCACGGGAGAATTTCTCACAGCACAGGGCAGTAAAGATTATGTAGAAAAATTGGTGCAGGGATTTCAGCCTAACGAAGTTTTATATCAAAAACATACGGACAAAGAATTCAAGGAAGTTTTTGGAGATCGATTTTACACCTTCCGATTGGATGAGTGGATTTTCACTCACGATTTTGGACAGGACAAACTCACAAAACATTTTGGCACAAAGAACTTAAAAGGTTTTGGTATAGATGAATTGGATCTCGCCATAGCAGCAGCGGGAGCTGTGTTGCATTATCTCGAAGAAACGCAGCATGATAAAGTATCGCATATTGCTCAGATATCTCGAATAGATGAGGCTAAGTATGTGTGGCTGGATAAATTCACGATTCGAAATCTCGAGCTCATACATAGTGCCAACGAAAATGCATTTACACTTCTTCATGTGTTAGATCATACTGTTTCTCCCATGGGGTCGAGGTTGATGAGGCGTTGGATGCTGCTTCCCTTAAAAGAAGTTTCGTTGATCAATCAACGACTTTCTGTGGTGGAGTATTTGTGCAAACAAGCTGAGGATCTCCATAATTTATATTTGGAGTTGAAGCACATCGGGGATTTAGAAAGACTAGCTTCAAAGGTGAGCACAGGGCGCATCAGTCCACGCGAATTGATGCACATAAAAAGAGCCTTAGATTCGATAGAACCTATTCAAAATTTTTGCAATCAATCTCCCAATGATGAATTGCGAAGGCTTGGGAGTGGTTTGAATTTATGTTTACTACTTCGCGAACGCATTTCTAGAGAATTGCACCCCGATCCCCCCATAGCTGTGAGCAGAGGTCAGGTAATTGCACCCGGAATTCATCCTGAACTCGATGAACTTAGGGAATTGGCATTGAATGGAAAGGAGTATTTACAACAACTTCAGGAACGCGAAAGTGAACGAACAGGAATAAGTTCGCTGAAAATAGCTCACAACAATGTGTTTGGTTATTACATAGAAGTGCGCAATACACACAAGGATAAAGTGCCGCCTGAGTGGATTCGAAAGCAAACCCTCACACAAGCGGAGCGATACATTACCGAAGAATTAAAGGAATACGAATCTAAAATATTTGGAGCCGAGGAAAAAATTGAACGTCTTGAAACCGCTCTCTTCAATGATTTGGTTTTGGAAGCAACGGGATTTGTGGCGGCTCTGCAATTGAATTCGCAGATTCTGGCGCAATTCGATTGCTTAATGTCCTTCGCTAAAGTGGCGGAAAAAAATCACTATGTGCGCCCAAATCTTTCTGAAAGTACAGAGCTAAAGATCATTCAAGGGAGACATCCGGTGATCGAACAAACCCTTGCAGCGGGCAATGAATATGTGAGCAACGACATATACCTTGACAATAGTCAACAGCAAATAATGATGATTACCGGCCCCAATATGAGCGGTAAATCTGCGGTATTGCGTCAAACAGCTCTCATTGTTCTGATGGCGCAAATGGGTAGTTTTGTTCCAGCTCGAGCAGCGGATATTGGTGTTGTCGACAAAATTTTCACAAGGGTAGGAGCAAGCGACAATATTAGTAGTGGAGAGTCGACCTTTATGGTGGAGATGAATGAGACAGCCTCGATTCTCAACAACCTCAGTGATCGTTCGTTGGTTTTGCTCGATGAGATTGGTCGAGGTACAAGCACCTACGATGGAATTTCAATTGCTCGTGCTATCGCTGAGTTTATTCACGAGCACCCAAAAGCGAGGGCCAAAACACTTTTTGCAACACACTATCACGAACTGAATGAACTTGAAGGACATTTTGAGCGCATTCACAACTACAATGTAAGTGTGAAGGAAGCAGGCAATAGAATTATCTTTTTGCGCAAGCTCGAGAAAGGAGGCAGCAATCATAGTTTTGGTATCCATGTTGCAAAACTTGCAGGTATGCCGGTGAAGGTTGTAAACAGAGCCGCTGAGATATTAAAGCTTCTCGAACGAACTCATGGAAGTGAAGAGCTCAGTGGTAAGATGAAAGAAGTGAGTCGTCAAGACGCAATGCAGCTCAGTTTTTTTCAGTTGGATGATCCAACGCTTGCCGGAATACGCGAGCAACTAATCAATCTAGACATCAATACTTTGACACCCGTTGAAGCGCTCTTGAAATTACACGATGTAAGAAAACTCCTGGGTGGGAATTGATGAAACGCTAGCGATTTTAGATTAAACCCAATATCCGCATTGGGATTCGCAATGAAGTGCTAAGCCCCAAAGATAGCAACCGCTCTCGCAAGATTTTTATACCGTCTATCCCGCATTACGCATTAGGACAATTTTTGTAGAATGCGTACGGGATTCTCAAGTCTAAGCGATAGAATGCTGCATTCATCGGCAAAATTAGGGTGCAATTTTTCTATCGCTTGATTTGGGTTCATGTATCTGTAATCTCGGCTGAGCCGAGATTACAGATACTATAACGGCATTAACCTCAAAACACTTGCAATGCGCAATGCGGGATTATTTCATGGTGTATATTCATACATCAAGAATAAAAATCGAGAAAGTGCTTTTTATCAAAGGGGGTTAGCGCTGCAATAGATTTCCAATTCGGTTTCTGGGTTAAAGCACAGGCCAATGTAAGATTGGCACGTGCTAATTTTAATTAATCTTGATTGATTACCGTGAGTTTGATGCTCTCCACCACCTTGTCAAAGGCAATG
>JAWXBG010000137.1:0-9646 GCA_034439875.1 Flavobacteriales bacterium | reverse complement strand
GGGGATTTATCTTGCAAGAACATCTTGAATTGGCTCGAAGAATATCAGGAATTTATGGTCAGATTTCAGACCTTAGAATATCTGAAGGATATAATGAAGTTACAAGGAAATAAATACGGGATCTACACCCAAGAAGTAATAGACCTCACATACAAAACCCGCAAAGTATAGAACAATGAACGCATACATCATTTCTGGCTACAGAACGGCAGTCGGTAAGGCTCCACGAGGATTTTTTAAAAATTATCGTCCCGATGATTTAGGTGCCCGAGTTATAGAACACATCATGGCCGGTTTGCCTCAATTGGACAAAGAACAAATCGACGATGTGATCGTTGGCAATGCAACACCCGAAGCAGAGCAAGGTCTCAACATTGGAAGAATGATTTCTCTGATGGGTTTAAAGACCGAGAAAGTTCCAGGTATGACCGTAAACAGATACTGTTCGAGTGGACTGGAAACTATAGCGATTGCTACAGCAAAAATTCACTCCGGGATGGCTGATTGCATAATTGCAGGTGGAGTGGAATCAATGTCACGAATACCCTTTGGTGGATGGAGAATTGTACCGAATGCGAGAGTGGCAAAAGAAAATCCGGATTGGTATTGGGGAATGGGACTCACGGCAGAAGCTGTAGCCCGAGAATACAATATCTCACGTGTGGACCAAGATGAATTTTCCTATCACTCGCATCGAAAAGCACTTGCTGCCATAGAATCGGGACAGCACAAAGCAGAGATTGTTCCGATAGAAGTTGAAGAAATATTTTTAGATACTTCTGAAAAACGCCAAACCCAAAAATCCATTGTAGATGTAGATGAAGGTCCACGTAAAGACACTTCACTTGAAGCCTTGGCAAAATTGAAACCCGTGTTCGATGCCACAGGAAGTGTAACAGCCGGAAACTCTTCACAAACCTCAGATGGAGCTGCTTTTGTTATGGTTGTTTCTGAAAAAATGTTGAAACACCTCAATGTCGAGCCCATTGCCCAATTGAAATCATATCATGTGGCTGCACTTGCGCCGCGCATCATGGGAGTGGGTCCAATATATGCTGTGCCAGGAGCCCTTGAACGTGCAGGATTGAAGCAAGAAGACATCGACTTGTTTGAATTGAATGAAGCCTTTGCATCACAGAGTTTGGCTGTTATCCGCGAACTCGGATTAAACCCAGATATCGTAAATGTCAATGGAGGTGCTATTGCTTTAGGTCATCCACTTGGGTGCACAGGTGCCAAACTCTCTGTACAAATATTCAATGAACTTAGAAGAAGAAAGAAAAAATACGGCGTTGTTACCATGTGCGTTGGAACCGGACAAGGGGCTGCAGGAGTATTTGAATTACTTAAATAAAAACGATGAAAAAACCACTTCAATTCGGGCCTGAAACGGACGAAGAAAAAGTCGAGAGAATGCTCGCCATGAGCGATGAAGAGCGTTTGCAGTTTATGGCCGATATGATAGCGATGAATGAAGAAGCTGTAATTGAAGATATTAAAAGAAGAATGGCAGAGCCGGGGTATAATTTGAAAAGGAAATGATAGATAACTTTCCATACTACAAAACGTTTTGCGAACTTCTGAACACACACGAAGTCGAATATTTGTGTGTCGGGGGATTTGCCGTAAACCTCTGGGGATTCAATAGAGGAACAAATGACCTTGATCTTTGGATCAACCCTAAAAATGAAAACAAAATCAAACTAGAAAATGCCATTGAAGAACTTGGCTTTGAAATCTCGCCTATTCATGATGTAGAACTCGATGAGCGCTCACATCCAATTCGTCTTGGCGATGGCAAAAACATGATTGAAATACTTCATACCCTGTGTACACCCGAACTAAGTTTTGAAAACGCATATTCCAAAATGACTTACAGGGGATCGACCTCCTTTAAGTTACCAGTTACATACCTCGACGATCTCATAACTGTCAAATCTCGATTAGTAAGAAACAAAGACAAAGAAGATCTAACCTGGTTAATGATGCTCAAAGAAAAAAATAAGTAGAACTAAAAAATATTAATTGATATGTCAACGAACACTAAACCCATTACCGGCGGCGAATTTTTGATCCGCGAGACCCTTTCATCAGATATTTTCATTCCAGAAGAGTGGAGTGAAGAACAAATGATGATGAAAAAAACCTGTGAAGATTTTCTGGCTCAGGAAGTATTTCCAAAACTAGATGCTATCGATCATCAAGAAGAAGGCCTTATGCAATCGATCATGGATAAAGCGGGAGCACTTGGCTTGCTTGGCATATCTGTACCCGAAGATTTAGGAGGAATGGGAATGGATTTCAAGACCTCCATGCTGTGCACAGAAGCACTTGGTATGGGGCATTCATTTAGCGTGGCTTATGGAGCCCATACAGGTATCGGAACATTGCCTATACTCTATTATGGCAATGAGGAACAAAAGAAAACCTATATTCCAAAACTAGCAACGGGTGAATGGAAGGGTTGCTACTGTCTTACCGAACCTAGTAGTGGTAGTGATGCCAACAGCGCCAAAACCAAAGCGACTCTTACCGAAGATGGCCAACACTATCTGATCAATGGGCAGAAAATGTGGATAACCAATGCCGGATTCGCACATGTGTTGATTGTCTTCGCCAAAATCGACAACGATGAAAACCTTTCAGCATTTATACTAACCCGAGAAATGGACGGAATAACTTTTAATGCGGAAGAAAAGAAAATGGGTATCAAAGGTTCTTCCACACGTCAGATATTTTTCAATAATGTAAAAGTTCCGGTTGGCAACCTTCTGAGCGAACGCGGAAATGGATTCAAAATCGCAGTGAATATTTTAAATATAGGAAGAATCAAATTAGGCGGTGGAGTATTGGGAGGTGCGAAGGGCACATTGGCTGATGCAGTTCAATACGCCAAGCAGAGGGAGCAATTCGGTAGACCCATTTCAAAATACGGGGCCATTCGATACAAAATCGGTGAAATGACTACACGATGCTATGCCCTTGAATCGGCGATCTACAGAGCGACCCAAAATATCGACGATGCCATCAATGCGTTAGTAGAAGGAGGAATGGATAAGGGTACTGCCGTGCTGAAAGGAATAGCGTCGTTCGCACCAGAATGTGCGATCCTAAAAGTACTAGGATCAGAAGTTTTGGACTATGTGGTAGATGAAGGAGTTCAGATCCACGGCGGAATGGGTTACAGTGCAGAAACCGCGGTAGAGCGCGCATACAGAGACGCCCGCATCAATCGGATTTTTGAGGGTACGAACGAAATTAATCGATTACTAACGGTAGATATGATTCTCAAAAAAGCCATGAAAGGAGAACTCGATTTGATGGGACCTGCGATGGCAGTTGCCGGAGAATTAATGTCCATACCTGAGTTTGGTGAGGGAAGCACAGACATCTTTGAAGAGCATAAAAAATACATTCAAAATTTCAAGAAAGCGATATTAATGGTTGCCGGATCGGCTGTTCAAAAACTTATGATGCAACTTGAGAAAGAGCAAGAAGTTTTGATGAGTATTGCTGATATGATCATCATGACTTATGCTGCGGAAAGCACCTTATTGCGAACAGAAAAAATGGTGACACTTAAAGGTCTTGCTGCTGCCGAGATCCAAATTGAAATGCTCCGATCATACACCTTCTCCGCTGCCGAAAACATTGCCCGGAGTGGAAAAGAAGCGTTGCTCTCCTTTGCCGAGGGCGATGAGTTGCGTATGATGCTCATGGGTCTACGTCGCTTTACCAAGATCAATACTTTTAATGTAAAAGACTCCAGGCAGAAAGTTGCCGTTGCAGTAATTGAGGGGAAGATGATCATTTAAATAAGCGGTCCCACCATACTATTGTGATTTTATTTTTATAAAAAGGTTCAAAACCCACTTGCAAAATACTAGATAATCGGTGCAAAAACGGATTACATAAACGATATAAGCCAACATAGAATCCAATTAAACCCAGAATCCGCATTGGAAGTCGCGATGAAGCGCTAATGCAGATAGAGAAGCTGTTATAGGACAATGGAGTGAAACAGTTTTAGTCTTGGCTCAGCCGAGATTGCAGATACCCCTTGAGTATTATTGTAATCGTTCTTAAAGTTGGTTGAATCAGCCGATTCATGATTTCACTGCCTTCAATTCTTCCAACAAAAAATCAATCACCGCTTCAAAGGGTTTAATGCCAAATGCTTCAGCAACGGGTTCACGCAAATTGGAATTCGCGTTGATGTCGTAGATCACTGTGCGACCATCTTTTGTAATGGCATACTCCACGCTACCACTGCTATGACCTGCAGCTTTCATAATACTTTTTGCGTTTTCAATAACCTGTTGTGGTGTGTCCGTGTAAGGATAAAACTCCGGTTTCTGCATAGGCTTAACTGGAATGTCGCAAATGCCATCACCATCCTCAGGATTGCAAACCAGCGAAGGACAGAGGTTAAAGGTGTCGTGCGTGACTACCCGCATGGCATAAAGAAATTCGCCACCCAAAAACTCCAGTCGCACAATGCCGTGATCTTTGTCGTAGTCCAGTTTTTCCTGCACGAGCAACAGATTATCAGGCCACCATATATCCGTGTCAGACACCAGTATTTCTTCCAACTCCTCCCAATTGTTGGCAAGGTACATACGTGCGCCGCTACCGCCCTGTTCGGGTTTTAGTATTGCAGGAAACGGTATCCGTTCACTCATCAGGCTCAATTCATCCACGCTATTGAACACTATTGTTTTCGGATGATCGACACCCATTTTTTTCATCAAACTGATTTGTGCACTCTTGCTCATTTCGATAGTCACCGAGGCGCTGCCATTAAGCACACGTGCACCCTGCGATTCTAGGTGACGACACAGTGCAAGTGAATATGGAACAGCGCGCTGGTTTCCGCGTTTGTATGCGGAGGGGCTCACCATGTTGTAGTAGAGTTTTGTCTGCGGCAATTCATCTTCATGGTACGCCGATTGTTTCAAATCAATTTTCCCGAAATTGACTTTGCGCCTTTCCAAAGCGGCAAAAAGCGGCAAATGCCATTCGGGATGTTCGTAGATGATAACTAGGTCGTGGGTCATAGGTGCTGTATTTCAAAAAGTTGAATTATACCGTTAGGATTTATTTACTAATCCAATTTCCTTAAACTACTTTGAACGAAACATAAATCACCACAGCATTTACCACGTAATCCTGCAGAGCATTGCTCAAAACAGAATTCCAATGCGCAATGCAGGGTGGACCATTTATTACGTAACATTGGTATTATGTAGTAAACTGGTGCATGGGTTTACGGAAGTCATAAAATATGATTATTCGATTTCAACGACTGAAATCGACAAGAGTTTCGCAGATTGCGATTATCCCTGTGCTAAATCCAATCTTTTGAAACTGCAATACAAGAAATGTTGAAGTGTATCAAAAGGTGTGCGGTGCTGTTCAGTAAAACATTCTATTTTCTCAAAGAAGTTTCGGAGCAATGCAGTCATCATCGTTTCTGAATATCGGTGCACGGGAAGCCCACTGCATTTCTCAGGCCCATCCTCCGCAAAAGTCCCCATCACCAAGTAGCCATCGGGATTTACAAATTGTGAAATAGTTTGCACATAGTGGTTTATGTCCTCTTGATTGGTAAGAAAATGAAACGCAGCGCGGTCGTGCCATAGATCATACTTTTTTTGGGGTTTGTAAGTAGCCGCGTCTGCCACAATCCACTCCACTCCTTTTGCCTGCATTCCCAATCTTGCTTTAGCTTTCTCGAGTGCCTTTTCTGAAATGTCCAACACACTGATATTGAAATATCCCTGAGCAAGCAAGTGATCCACCAATGTGCTGTCGCCACCGCCTACATCCATAATCCGTGCGCCTTTCGGAAGATTGAATCCGGAAATAGTGTTGAGCGAAGACTTGGGTGTGCCCTGATACCAACTTACTTCATCCGTATTTTTGGTGGCGTAAATTTTTTGCCAGTATTCTGTTTTATTATTCATCTCACTCTTGTTTGATAAAGGATTTTGTGGTGGCTTCATCCCCACAGTTAAGGGAAATTGTGTATCTACCATTGGCGAGTTCTTTAATCGAAATGGCCTTGTAGTTTTCTCCGGCTATCGATTCCACAACTTCCGCCAGCACCAGCTTTCCTTCGGAGTCCAGAATCTGCAATTCACATTTTACACTTGATGAAGAGTTCCATTCCAATTCCAGAAAATCCTGTGATGGATTTGGAAAAACATTGAGCGCTGCTGTGGTCATTGGATTTTCATCAACCCCAACAATTAAACTTACAGTCAAGTACTGCACGGCGCTACCACCGTTGTCGGTAAACACAATATGAAACACATCATCGGCATATACCATGTGCGGACGCATCTGATTCCCATTCATGGCCACCGTGATGTTTATTCCCGGTGCAGTTTCAAAACCTACAGACGATGCGCTGTATGCGAAAATG
Source organism: Flavobacteriales bacterium (assembly GCA_034439875.1). GTDB lineage: Bacteria > Bacteroidota > Bacteroidia > Flavobacteriales_D > Sanyastnellaceae > JAWXBG01. Next base: position 3,219 of record JAWXBG010000137.1, on the reverse strand, counting down.
ACATCGCGCTGTGCTGCTTGAAGATTTTCCCACACCACTGCTTTAATAGTTTCATCACCAGCAAGCGATGGGAAATTCTGTGTGATGTTGGAAGCGCTTGGATTTACTTCTGTGCTTCCTTCAAAAGTGGATGAAGGCGTATCGTAAGACGAAAAATAAATGCGGCTGTCCCCTGTGGCGTCACTCATCCATGCGCTGAACAATTTTCCATCAGCAATAAATGATGTTGGCCCTGTGCTTGGACATGCATTGATTTCCCAATCTAAATCGTCCATATCGGCTTGTGATGAAAATGATTGACCGCTGTCATCTGAAATGGAAGCGCGTATGTCGCGCAAGTTGTCTTCGTTATTGCGGTAAAGAACAACTACATCATAACCGTTTATCACTGTATTGGAGGGACAACAATCGCATACTTCATCTGTAAAGTCGATGGAAGCGGAAACAGCCGGAAGAAAACTCTGGCCACCATCTATTGATTTTGCCAATGCCCATTCGCTGAATCCTATCATGTCCTGACGCAGAAATGCCACGAAAGGATTCCCATTTTCATCCATACCAACAGATGGCATGCGCGACATAAGCGGCAATGAATTTTCGACAAGCACGGTGTCGCTCCAATTCATGCCGCCATCTTCTGAAATGACCACATAGCTATGCGCTTCCATTTCGGGTTCGAGTTTCATCACCACCGCTATTTTGTTTCCGGCTGAAACAATATCAGGGCCATACCAATCGAAGCTGGAAATTCCAATTCCCTCAGGATTGATTTGTTGTGGTTCACTAAAGGTGCCATTCTCCATTACAGAGCAATACAGTTTTTCGGCGTCGCTGTCGCACCAGATCACTACTGGCAGGTTCTGTTCATTGAGCACGATCCGGGGTCTTACATTTCCATAAGTACCTTGGGCCGCTACCATGATTGGTTCGGAAATACTGAGTTGTGCTTGCGTGAACTGAAACACGAATACAGCAAATGGAAGGATTATGCTTTTCATTTCTGCTCTTGCTTTGTCTGAATATGGTCATTCAATTGATTCGAAACATTGGTTTCATCCATGTGTTTTTTCAATGTTGCACAACCAACTTTTCATTCGCCACCGGTGTACCATCATTCAACATATAAATTGTATAAACACCATTCACCAACGCACTCACATCCATGCCAAATGAATGACTGCTTCCAATCTGTTCGGTCATCACAACGCGTCCTGTCATGTCCAATACCTTCATTTCCAATTTGTTTAATTGTAAGGAGTTTGAAACGCTGAAAGTCACATTTTGAGCAGCCGGATTCGGATTGAGGTGGAATGCGAAATCGGTTTCCAATTCGCTCACAGAAACAGGAGTCATGGTAACGCGCATTACTTTATCAGTAACACTGTTTACATACCAAATCAAGCCATCAGGTCCCACTTTCACGCCCATAATTCCGTTGCTGCCTGTTGGAATAGTTGTAAGAAGAATGGGAGTATCGTTGCTGATGTCGTACAGGTTGATGTCGCCCGTGTTGTAATTGGAAACAATCATGCGGTCTTCCACAATATCAATGCCGGTTGGCTCGTCCAATCCAAAATCAATATAGACTTCCCAGTCAAAATCTTCCATGTATTTATAGACTTCGATTGCTTCGTGAGGAACGGCATCCGCTCCCGGAGTTCCTGTATTGGTGTTGATTCGTATAACACGATTTTGTTGGGAGTTGCAGACATATAACCAGCCTGTATTTTTATCAAATACAAGGTGGTCCGGTACTTCGTGCTGGCTGTCTTCATCGTATCCGGTTATTTCGTATTTGTAAATAATTCCATCGCTATGGTCACTGTTTCCGGGACCATGATCTTCCTGAAAATCATAACTCATAATTTCGTTGTGGTCACCGCATGTTACCCAAAATTTGTTGTCCACTTCATGAGCGATTCCCATAGAATAAGGGCTTTCGTGCAGCATGTCGAGATGGCTGCCGTTGCCCCCGCTTTCTTGAGCGTAAATGTCTGGATCACTGCTCCACAATGTCGGTCCGGTAAAAGGATCGCCTCCATCGTGATTGGCATCAAACACACCGGGTGATGTTGCGAAGTTTTCATTTTCGCTAAAGGCAATACCTGTCGGCAACGACATAAAGTGCCACGCATTTCCGTCTTGTTGAAGAAGTTCTGTTTGATTGCCTTCTCCAGCATTAGAAATTTTCACTGTCTTCCCGCCACTTGCTTCTGTGCTTTTCAAAATCACCCACAATTCGTTTCTTGTAAGAACCGGGTGAAAATCAATGTCGCGCGGATTGCTTATGCTTTCTCCACTTCCGGCAATCTGTTCTGTTTCAGGAATAAAACCAATGTAGTCATCAAGGATGTTTGGTATGGGTGGACCTATGGTCACCATGCGCTCCATTTCATCATCATCCATGTTTGCATCAGGATTTCCGTTGATGGAGGTAATATAAATCATCAGATCGTATTCATCGCTAGTGGATTCATTCCAAGTTGTCGGATGAGTGAGTTCAAATTCTGTAAACGTATCCACATCCAAGCCATCGATAGTGGCAGCAATCGCCGCACCACCGTTGATTTGATAGCTCATCTCAACTGAAGTAATCACTTCACTTCCGCGATTGAAGAATTTTCCTTTTACAGGCACCGGACCAGGATTCATATAACTATAGGTCATTACAGAAATACCTTCCACATCAAAAGGTGCGGGCTCTTGTACCAAGAATTCGAAGGTACCACTCTGTCCAGTACCCATGTACTCATATATTGGGAAACCACCAATCATAATTTCGAAATGGGCACCTCCGTCTCCATAATCATCCACATAGTGGAGCCTGTATATGTTACCAAGTACAAGGCAAAATGGTTCCGATTCGATGGTCGCATTGTCCTCATAACCCTGAGCGGTCGTTGCGTCCTGGTCGCCTCCTCCATTACAACCAATCTGAGCGGCATTGCCACCTTCAACAATCGTGTTCTCACCACAACCGTCGCCTTCAGAAGTGAGTTGCCAGTAACATTCATAGCCCCAGTCATCAGTATGAATAATGATTTGCACTTCGGCTTCCCCGACATCACATTGGGCATAATAATGTGAACTAAACATAGTGCCGAAGAGCACTATGCATAAATAACGTACTTGTTTTTTCATCCTCTTTCGGTTGATTAAATTATTGTTTTCTTTCGTATTGACAGCAATCATGCAGCCTCATGTAGGTGGACTCTTCAG
>JAWXBG010000136.1:0-16864 GCA_034439875.1 Flavobacteriales bacterium | reverse complement strand
TATGTCGCCTTCATTGTCGTCATCGTCTTCTCCTTCGTTGTCATCTTCATCTATGTCTCCTTCATTGTCGTCATCGTCTTCGCCATCATTGTCATCTTCGTTTGAATCTCCGTCTTCCTCGTTATCGTCATTGTTAAGTTCATCAATGATGTCCGGAACACCATTGCCATCGTCGTCAACCAGCAAGACATCTATCTCATCGGGTATGCCATTGTCATTTTCATCGCTGAACTCATTGCCATCAAATATGTCCGGAATGCCATTGCCGTCAGCATCAGTAATATCTATATCATTCTCAATAATATCAGGAATACCATTGTTGTTGTTGTCCGTAAAATCCCAATCATCCACTTGGGCCGAAGCGCCGGAGTATAAGAAAACTGCCGTGATTACGGCTAATAGAATTCTGAATAGATTTGATTTCATAGCCGACGATTTTTTGGTTTTATTAAACCTTCATACAAATGTAGCGATTTTCTCATGTTTTCAGCAAACAATAAACTTACAATTCTCAACTTTCTTAGGTGCAATGTGCTTCAACCTAAAATACGTCGAAATCGGGTGATTCGAAATGCTTCTTGATCTCTTTGGGTGTGTTTATTCAAAGAAAAAAGAATAAGTCAGGCAGTGACAATTTCAAGATACTGCGCAAAAAATCGAACCGGTCATTGCCGACCGACACCAAAGAGCAGACAGATGTCACTCTAAATGCAAATTTAAAATTTTACTTGACACAGAACACAGAATCCTCAGTTAGATAGAATCTACGAGAAACTAATATTTTGCTAGGTTGCCTCACCCCGGCAATCTCCAATGGTGAGGGAAAGCAAACAATACGCATAAAGTGTTGCATTTATAACAAGATATCTAGGCGTTTACCAATTGATTCTTTGAAATAGGTTGAGTTCACTGTTGTTATCGACCGGTTTAGAAAACGAAAAGATTTTTTCAAAAGAAGATACCGGAATTTTTTCGCTACCTACATCCTTCCGACAAAAATCGAAAAGGGACAGGACTCACTTCAAAGCCTTGTTCTCTCAGCAATTGCAAAAGACCTTCGTTTCCAGGTAAATGTCCCGCTCCAACGGCGCAAAAAACTGTATTTAACCTCAGCAAAGCTGTGAGTCTTTCTGCCATTATATAGTTTCGTTTCTCGATCATTCCTTCGCTGAATTGAGGATCAAGTTCCATGGTCGACATAAATTCAACCATACCATCTATGTCTTGTCTCAAATAATATTCTTTCATCTCAAGAAATGATGTGCGCATTGAATCGATATTCTGAATGGACTCCATCAACATATTGGCCTGCTCACTTAGCGACATATTATCAATGGCAGCCAATTGCTCATCAATCGTTTCTAGCCCTACCGTTTTTATCCCTGCATTCATCAAACGCATATCCATAGGCAAGGTGTATTGTGGCACCGTATCAAGAGTACCCAAAACAGAACCCATCAAGAAAAATGGTTTCATATTCTGAAACATTGCCCATGAGGTTGGATCCATGATATTCAACATAAACTCATTGAGCTCCTTAAGTTCCTTTTTGGTGAGCAATTCTTCCAATGTTGAGTCCTTCATCATGGCCTTTGTCATCATGGTCATCATCAATGTTGGATCGGTCATATCCAACTCTCCCGCCACCAAGTCGCACGATTCTATAGCATCCCAGACCTCGTTTCCAAAACAATTCAACGCACTATCCTGCAAGTGAATCGTGCCAAATACATAAGATACTTTCGATTTGTTCTCGGGATCCACAACCTTCCACATCAGCGAACTTTGTGCACAAGCCGCAGTTGCAATGGACAGTAAACCAAGTGCCAGTATGTATTCGAATATTCTCTTCATTCTGAAAGCGAATGTAATATAAATCGAATTTTTTACCCAAAATATACTTGAAAAGGCCAACATTGAATCAGTCGCAAGCACAACAAAACTAGAAAAATTCCATTGCACTCTTCAGCTTTAACCCAGAATCCGTGTTGGAAATCTATTACAGCGCTAATCCCCTGTTATGTACAGCACTTTCTCGATTTTTATTCTTGATGTATGAATATACACCCTCAAATAAAAATCTTGTGAGAGCACTTGCTATCTGCGGGGTTTAGCACTTCATAGCGAATCCCAATGCGGATTCTGGGTTTAATGCACAACCACCACTCCATTTGAACCAATACCACCTGTGTATGTGTCTAAAATCGTCCCGTTTTCATTCATCCTCCACACTTGCGAATTTGAAACAAAATCGGGTTGCGACGTGAGCCAAATGTCACCGGCAATCTGATCAATGTCCACAGTATTGTAGGCTCCTGAACTCAGTGTTTGCCAACCTGAAGACAGATCATCAATACCCATTGATAAGAGATTATTGTTTACGACTAGCAATGTAGACATATTGTTACCGATACAAAAAGAGCGGGGATGATCGCCAGACAGCCCAATTGGGAATTCATCTACCAAAAGATCGGTTGCAGGATCTATAAGATGCATACTTGCATCTGTATGACCCGATACCTCCCAGTTTTCATCGTACAAAGTTTCACCTGATGACAGTACCCAAATCATTTCGTTTGCATCCAAAGCGATCTCCATTGGCCTATCACCGACTTCAATTGTAGAAACAGCTTGAAGCGTGAGAATATCAATTACAGTAATCCTATTATCTGTAGTCCAACCGCCACTATTGCAGACATACAATTTGTTGTTGTATACCAGCATATTTTCAGGACCATTTCCAACGGGAATACTTTCTACAATTTCATTTGTTGATATATCAATTACTTTAACATCTCCCGCAAATGAACCATTGGAAACAAAAGCATAGTTGTCATGAACAACGATATGTCGAGGATAATCGAATCCGGTAATTGTAGTGTTGTTCTTGAAATCGGTCATGTCTATCACTTCAATTTTCTGCGAATTGTTCAATACTGCATAACCTCGCTCAGCATGAACAGCAAATCCTTGCAGTACATCGCCGAGGAAAACCCCATTCGAGTTGTAATAGGGATCTGCTGACAGTTGGTCGTTAAAACCAATGTGAGAAATAGATGCATTCAAATTCCCAAAAGAACCTTCATTCAGAATAAAAACTCCTTTCGCGTAATCAATATTTGATTTCACCTCATCATTTTCATCCTTTTTGCACGATGAAATGGAAATGATGAGAGACAATAAAAAAATAACTTTAATAAATTTCATATTTGCTTTTTATCGGGTTTAAATAAATAGATGATTCCCGAAAGAGAAATAACTCTTCCAGGCATGGCGTACAATCGAACTGATTGATAGGATGTGTTTAGGAGGTTGTCTATTCGAACTCGAATCGAAATTTCACTTTCATTTATCTTTATGTTGTGTGCCGCCCAGGTGTTGAGTATGGCGTACTCAGGAAGTTTGTAAACTGCAGAATTCGCTTCATCCGTGAATCGCCCTCCAATATATTGTCCGGAGACGCCAGCCTCCCAATTTTTCACCGTAATCTGCCATTGCAGTGTGGATTTTATTCTAGGAGTGTACACCATTTGAAAGTTTATATCCTCATTTACGGACTCGTTATGACCAATAGATTTCGACCACTCTCCATTCAAAGACAAAACATGATCAAATTTCCCAAGTCTCAATTCGCCCTTCAACCAAAATTGAAGTCCATGAACGTGAACGCTTTTGAAATTATGGGCCGACCACCATCCTTCTCCGCCTGGAAGCCATTGGATCCAGTTGTTTACACGATTAACAAACGGCTTCAATTGAATTGACATTTTGTTGGAATTTGCCCTACTCAATTTTTGAAATGACAAGTCGATTCGCACTGTTCTGTTGATTTCGGGCTGTAGTTCCGGATTGCCACCTGGTGTCCAAAATCTTTCGTTAAAGTCGGGAACCCGTGAAACAATACCCGACTCAATTCCCACTGACGATAGTGTGTACAAACCCTTGACTTGAATTTTGTATTGCACTAGAAAATCCGGATAATGCTTGTACTCTCTGGATTCATAGGCCGTCCAAATTTTAAAGACACGGGATCTCTTCATCAAGTAGATAGTGGAGTACGCAGAAACAAATCCCTCCTGTGGATCATTGCCATTATGAAAGTCAACCGAATTTCCAACAGCTTTGATACCCGACTTTAGATAGATTGTCCCTTCTCCCCTAGTCCATGTTCTGCTAAAGTCCGGTCCAAACTGAAATCTATTTCCCAGCACTTGTGAATTGATCAACACATCAAGTCCAGTTAAAGAGCGACTCACATATTTTTGATCGTCGCGCATCCAAGCCATCGACCAAGAAAGACCTGAATATAAAGAGCTAATTTTCATGTGTGCCCTTTGCTGAAAATCCATTTGTTCGTCGATAGTCGATTGAATTCCTCCCATGCGAAATGGTAAATTGGCATCTCGCAACACTGTCCAGTAGCCAAATTCAATGCTTCTCCCTGATGTTGATTCGAAAATTCCATTGAACATCGCACCGCCCCCGATAGCATTATTGTGAGTCTGTTCCTTTTCCAATCTATCCAATGAATAAGAATCGACGTATGTGAAATTATTTAACAGTGATTGATGAAATAATCGGGTTTCCGTTTTTAGTCCCTTGTATGCATTCGCAAAGCTTAAACCGTAAAAGGTATTTCCCAAAGATGTCCATTCGCTTGAGAGGGAAATGCTCCCGGGAGGTTTGTCCGATTTAGTATCAATTACTATTTCTCCTGCAAGGGATGTTGACTTAGTCTGTGAAAAGTTTGCAGATTGAAGAGAAAGACCATTGATAAAAAAAATGGGAATCAAAGAGCAATCCGATTGACCTAGAGAAATTGAGTTGAGTGGCACTCCATTCCAAGAAATAGAAGTGTGATCTGGTGAAAGTCCTTGCGCTCTTATAAGACTTGCCGATCCAGGAGCTCCATATTGAGCAATTTGAATAGGAGTAGATTCTTGAAGAACATTGGCCAAATTGCCGGAAAAAAAATACTTCAAACTTCCATTCTCAGTATCTGAAATGTTATTTTGACAGGAATCTGTAATGTGAACAATTTTGAGAAGCGTCAACCGCAAGGTGTCCTGTCCGTGTAAATTACACAGAAACACATGGGAAAACAGATATAGTAGGATATACTTCCTCATCCCTGCCACGCCTTTTCCCGGGCGTTTCAATAGGTTAATGCTTTAGGCAGGTCTTCTGACTCACCCCCGGAATAGATGCCTTCCCAATTCGCTTTTTCGAAAAAGTGGCACGATGATTTCTATTCCAATTAGGGCTCACAGCTGCGGGTACAGTGCCGGAATTACACCGGCTTCCCTTTTCAACACGACTGCAGTATGCATACGTATCACCTAGGAGCGGTGCAAAAATACATATTTGTGGAGTACTTTTGAAGTAGAAATGAAATTGTTTTCGATATATCTGATTGGCATGCTACTTTTTCCTGTAGCAGACTCATTGTTTGCCCAACTTCCGGAACAAGAAAAAAAGTTTTTGGCAAAATTGAATACCGAACTTAATCTAACCTCGGTTCAGTTTGCGGCGATTGAGAAAATTTACAACAGCAAACAGTTGGAGTTGAATGCTTGTGATTCCTCTATCAAAGTTTTTGAAAAAACACTCGACGATGAAGTGCAATTGCAAACCAAAGTGAGCGCATTGAATCAAAAGAAAAAAGATATCCGCGACATGCGAGAGCTGGATGTACGTCTTCAACTCAATCCTGCTCAACTAAAAATCTACGACGAAAAGATTAAACCTGTCAAACCGCAGGTACTTCACTTTGGGCTGCACAACAGGGCTGATTGTAAAGTATGTACTCAGTGAACAATACATCTCTATGAAATTTTCCTTCTACTCCGCGCTGGGTCTGTCATGTACATGGCTATTGATGTCATGCGGGAATACCAAAAATGCTGCTCAATCCAATGCCACTCCCAAAAGCAAAGTATTGGAATACGTAAACCCATTTGTGGGCACCGATGCACGTGGTCATACATACCCCGGAGCTACAGTTCCCTTTGGAATGGTTCAACTTAGTCCGGACACCAGACTAGAGGGTTGGGATGGCTGCGGAGGTTACCACTATTCCGATTCCATGATCTATGGTTTTTCGCATACTCATTTGCAAGGAACAGGTGTACCAGATTATTGCGACATTCTCTTTCAACCCACCAATGGTAAAACCAAACGAGAATTTGAATGGAGGGATGCTTATAAATCTCGTTTTACACACAACTCAGAAAAGGCAAGCCCGGGATACTATCAAGTGAAACTTGAGGATTATAATATCAAAGTAGAATGCACTGCAACGGAGCGGACCGGAATTCATCGATATGAAATGTCGGGAAAAGATTCTTGCTTCCTGTTCATAGATCTGATGCACCGCGACGACTTGCTCTACTACGATATTCAAACATCGGGAGATACCGCCATATATGGCTATCGAGTCTCACGCGGTTGGGCCGAAGAGCAGCATGTGTACTTCTTTGCAGTTTTCAATAAGCCCTTTTATGGCTTCGATCAACTCGATAAAAACTACATGATTACTAATCCTGATACAGGTGAGCCGCAAGAAGTAATTGAAGAGATTCAATGTTTCAGAGCCGGTTTTGCCTCGCCCGGAAAACTGATGGTAAAGGTTGGAATAAGTGCAGTAGATGTTGAAGGAGCTAAGAAGAATTTACAATCTGAAGCCAAACATTGGGATTTCGAGCAATATGTGGATCATGCAGAAAGAAAATGGGAAAATCAACTTTCCAAAGTTGCCGAACCGGCAATGAAAGAAAACTATAAGGGCATTTACTACACAGCTTTATATCATTGCAGCACCACTCCAAATTTATTCAGCGATGTAGATGGTCGATATAGAGGAATGGACAAGCAAATACATACTGCAGTCGGATACAATCGATACACCGTTTTTTCTCTTTGGGATACATTCCGTGCTTTTCATCCACTCATGAATCAGTTGGAACCGGAACGCACCCGAGATTGGATCGTCACGTTTTTAGAGATGTACAAAGAGCGCGGCGAACTTCCTGTGTGGGAACTTGCCGGCAATGAAACCTATTGCATGATTGGATATCACAGTGTGCCTGTCGTCGTAAGTGCATATTTAGATGGGATTCGTGACTTTGATACCGATCTTGCATTGAGAGCCATGATAGATGCAGCCACGGGACCTCAGGCAGAAAAAATGGCCTACGACTCTCTAGGATACGTTCCCGGCGATCGATTTAGTGAAAGCGTTTCAAAGACTTTGGAGTTTGCGTACGACGATTATTGTATCGCCACATTTGCAAAAGCGTTAGGTCGTGACGATGTCTACAAAACATTCATCAAACGAGCACAAAATTGGAAAAATGTATACGACCCTATTACTAAGTTTATGCGACCAAGGCGCAACGGTGGATTTCCGGAACCCTTCGATCCGTATCAAGTCGATTTCAATTATACAGAAGCAAATTCTTGGCAATACTCGTTGTTTGTACCGCACGATATCACTACACTGCGTCGTTATATGGGGGGTAAAGATTCGCTTCAAGTTTGGCTCAACGATCTTTTCTTTAACAGCACAGAGAACACGGGGCGTGAGCAAGCCGACATTACCGGACTCATTGGTCAGTACGCTCAAGGCAATGAACCAAGCCACCATGTTGCCTTCTTGTATGAGATCATTCAATCTCAGGACACCGTATATTCAGTGCCGGATGTAATTACCGAGATTATAGATCGATATTACACCAACGAACCAGATGGATTGTGTGGAAACGAAGACTGCGGACAAATGTCGGCATGGCTGATATGGGCATTGAGAAAACAATATCCTTTGAACATACATTGTTCCATTCGCGCGCATTCAGGGCGATTTGGATATGAAAACGAAGCGGCCATTGGTCAGTATTCCAACATCCTTTCTGAATTGATTACACCGGTTCCAATTATTATGGGTCCACAGACATCCTTTACCGAAAAATCGACTATAAGTGTATTTAATGCCGAACCCGGAACAAGAACAAAAGTGAAATTGATTGAAGAAGGAAATCCCGAAAAAACATTTATTTACACTGAGCCCTTTTCAATTAGCAGCACATGCGAAATAACTGCTTGGTCTGAGAAGGAATCTTATTCTAAAAGCAAAATATCTACTGCCAAATTTGTAAAGCGCAGCGACAATCGAAAAGTTGTTTCCATCAGTGGCTATGATCAGCAGTATTCTGCCGGAGGAGATGTAGCCGTAATAGATGGAATGAGGGGAGGTAATGATTTCCGGACTCAACATTGGCAAGGGTTTCAGGGTAAAGATGTAGAAGTTGTGTTAGATCTGGGAATTTCAAATGAGGTGAGTCATCTCGGAATTTCCTGTTATCAAGAAATAAAACCATGGATATGGATGCCTTCACAAGTTACTTTCTTTGGCAGCAGAGATGGCTTCAATTTCCGACCATTAGGCACTGCGAAAAGTGATCTTGAGATTACAGATACAAACGTTTCCATCCGCGAAATTTCAATAGACATTGCACCGGAGAAAATGCGTTATGTCAAAATAATTGCCAAACCGGTGTTTGCCGAAATCCCAAAATGGCATTTGGGCGCCGGTGGTAAGCCCTGGATATTTATTGATGAGGTGATTGTACGGTAAAATCGTGATGGAGAAGGAGCAATGCCCTTTGGATTTATGTAAAAGTCCAATTTCCTTTCACTACATTGAACTAAACATAAATCACAACGGGATGCACCACTTCGTTCTTATAAAAATGGATTGGACTATTTTATTAGCAGAATTGTAATAATGTATAGTTCGGTCGAAACATGAAAGATGTTTTTAGATGTTCCTTCTTGCAGCTTCATGGTTGCTTTCAATTCTCCGTTATCGCAACCTCCACTTCGGGAATTTTCTCCAATGCTCTTACCAACTCAGTAGTCAACTCTATTTTATTGTGTGTCATAGAAGGGGCATTAAATTCGGAATCAGAGTCTACCAAACGAAATCGCAATTGGGTTTTGCCGTTCCCACTTTTCAAAATACCGGAAAGCTTGTCCACCAAGCCATTGGTGATATAGTCCGATCGCAAGGATAAGGTTAGGTATTTGGCCATTTTATCCTTGATATCCGCCAACAGCTCAATCTTCAGAATTTTGAACTCCAAATTGTCTGCTCTATCTCCAAATCCTCGTACTTGAACTCTTCCTTGCACAAACAGATAAAATTTATTGTCCATAAATACTTTGTACTTCATGTAGTCGTCTCCAAACAACATGAACTCAAAACTCTCGCTAAAGTCTTCCAGTATAAAACTTCCAAAGGGTTTTCCATTTTTAGAAATGCGATGTGATGCTTCTTTAACCATACCCGCAAATCGCAAATCGCGGCCTTTCACTTTGTCCATATCGGTTAGTAAAGATAAACCCTCTTCATTGCAAAAATTGCGTATCTCTATTTCATAATCATCCAACGGGTGACCACTAATAAACATTCCCACCACTTCTTTCTCCTTGCTCAACTGTGCCACTGTATCCCATTCCATAACTTTCGGAACAGCTGGCAATACCATCGCCCCATCGCTGGCATCTCCAAATAAACTGGCTTGTGAGGAATTTTTGGACTCGCGGATTGACTGACCATAACGTATCAATGTTTCAATAAAACTCTGTCCTTTCATGTCCTCAGCAAAATATGCAGACCGCGGATTTTTCAGAGAATCCATTGCCCCACTCAAGACCAAACTCTCCAGTACTTTTTTATTCGCCGTTTTGGAATCAACCCTTTCAATAAAATCATATATGTCTTTAAAAGGCCCCGACTTGCGCTCCTCAATAATACTTTCTACCGCATTTTCGCCCACTCCTTTCACCGCGGCTAAACCAAAACGAATCTCACCTTGCTGATTGACGGAGAAAAGATTAATCGACTCATTCACATCCGGACCTAATACCGGTATGCTTTGTTTGCGACACTCTTGCATGAAAAAACTCACTTGCTTAATATCGCTCATGTTGTTGCTCAGCACAGCCGCCATGTATTCCGCCGGATAATGGGCTTTGAGGTAAGCTGTCTGATATCCTATCCAGGCATAACAAGTTGAATGGGATTTATTGAATGCGTAAGATGCAAAGGCTTCCCAGTCGGTCCAAACTTTTTCTAGCTTGTCCTTGGGATGCCCTTTCGCCATAGCTCCTTCCACAAACTTATCTTTCATTTTGTCCAGGGTGTCGCGCTGCTTCTTTCCCATTGCCTTACGCAAAATATCTGCTTCGCCTTTTGAAAAACCTCCAAGCTTTTGAGACAGCAACATCACCTGCTCTTGGTAAACCGAAATCCCATACGTGTCCTTTAGATACTCCTCCATTTCAGGCAAGTCGTAAGTGATTTTCTCCACTCCATGTTTTCTCTTAATAAACAATGGTATGTATTCCAAAGGGCCCGGACGATACAAGGCATTCATCGCTATCAAGTCATCGAAAGTTGTGGGCTTGAGTTCGCGCATGTACTTCTGCATTCCGGCACTTTCATATTGAAATATACCGATTGTCTCGCCACGCTGAAATAATGCATAAGTATCTTCATCATCGAGTGGAATATTATCCATATCGAGATCGATGTTGTGTCTCTTTTTGATAAGCTTCACAGAATCCTTGATGAGTGTCAGAGTCTTTAATCCCAGAAAATCCATCTTCAGGAGACCTGCGCTTTCCACCACATCGTTATCAAACTGTGTACACCACATATCGCTGTCCTTAGCGGTGGATACTGGAACAAGATTGGTAATGTTCTCAGATGTAATGATAACCCCGCAGGCATGAATACCGGTATTGCGCACGCTTCCTTCTAGCACTGCGGCCATATTCACGATTTTTGCTTCCTGTGAATTTCCCTTGGCAATTGCCTGCAAAGCTTTCGCATTTTGAAAATCTTCTCCATTGAACATTTCTTTCAACTGCTGATCCGTAGAACGCACTATGGCGGCAACTGATGAATTATCAGGAATTAATTTTGCCAATTCATTGGTTTGCGACAAGGGCAACTCGAATACCCTTCCCGCATCGCGAATACTCGATTTGGCAGCCATTGTGCCAATTGTGATGATCTGCGCTACTGCATGTTTCCCGTATTTGTTTCGCACATACTGTATCACTTTATCTCGACCTTCATCATCGAAGTCGATATCTATATCGGGAAGGGATACACGCTCAGGATTTAAAAAACGCTCGAAGAGCAGATCATACTTAATTGGATCGATGTTGGTAATTCCAATGCAATACGCTACAGCAGATCCAGCGGCAGAGCCCCTTCCCGGACCTACACTCACATCTTGTCGACGGGCTTCATTGCAAAAATCTTGTACAATCAAAAAGTATCCCGGATAACCTGTCCTGGCTATTGTCTCCAATTCAAAGTCCAACCGCTCCCGTATCTCATCACTGATGCTTGCGTACCTCTTTATTGCACCTTCATAAGTGAGATGTCGCAGATATGCATTCTCTCCTCGCTTAATACCATCTTCCAAATCCAAGGGATCTTCAAATTCCTGAGGTATTTCGAAATTCGGCAAGAGAACCTTTCTCTCCAAATCATATACTTCACATTTATCCGCAATTTCCAGAGTTGTTGAGATTGATTGAGGTAAATCATGAAAAAGTCGCTGCATTTCAACACTGGACTTTAGGAAGAACTCGTTGTTTGGCAAACCAAATCTGAACTCTCTTCCACGCTTTCCAATGTATCTACTTTGCTTAGATACAAACTCTCCCTCCTTCACGCAAATCAAGGCGTCTTGCGCTTCGGCATCCACTTGATCGGTGTAATATGAAACGTTTGAAGCAAAATATTCCACGTCATACTTTTCACAAAACCGCAGCAATGTTTGATTGACAACTTCTTCCTCTTCTAATCCATGTCGAAACAACTCCGCATAAAAATCTTCTCCAAATTGCTCCTTCCACCAAACAAAAGCTTCCTCGGCCTTTTCTTCTCCTACATTCAAAATAAGTCCGGGTACTTCGCCCCAAAGGCCGCCTGTAGTGACCATAAGGTCTTCTTTGTATTTCAGCAGCGTTTCTTTATCGATTCGAGGAACATAGTAAAACCCTTCGGTATGAGCCATGGAACTCAATCGTGATAAATTGGTGTAGCCATTTTTGTTTTTGGCGAGCAACACAACTTGGGCACCATCGTCCTTTTCCTTTTTGTTCAGGCGATCACGACAAATATTCAATTCGCAACCGATGATCGCCTTTATGCCCTTCTTTTTCCCCTCTCTTGCAAAAATAAAAGCTCCCATCATGTTGCCATGATCCGTCATAGCAATAGCAGGCGACTTATCATCGATAGCTCGCATTATTAGCGACTCTACCTGACTTGTAGACTGCAGAATACTGTATTGAGAATGCACATGCAGGTGAACGAAAGGCTGGTTTGCATCGGGCTCAAAAATATTAGTTGATATATCAATATTTTTATCGCTGTCACTTCCTGCCTCGAGAAGTTTTCGTCGAGCACGCATAAAGTTGCTTTCTTCGAGCAGGGGAGCCATGTACACAATAGCATCAAGCTGCACATCGTCAGGAAGAGCAACGACTTTTTTATTTACCAAGCCAAAAAAACATTTTGCCGTAGCATCCACATCGAATGCAGCATCATGTGCTTCAAGCATTTTTTCTGCAAAAAGTTTTTGGTACAATTCTCCCAAGGTGGGCCATTTGAATTTACCCCCTTTCCCTCCCGGAATAGCACAAAAGTCTGTGGACAAATCCTTGGTATCGAGAGAGACTTTATCCTCAAAAAAATTGTTCCATCCCAATCGAAGAAACTCAGCAGCGGTAATATTTATATCGAAAGAAATGTTATGTCCTGCCACAATATTTGCTCGATCCAAATCAGATTTGAAAGAACTCAAAGCCTCCTTAATTCCAAAACCAAATTCACTAGCAATTTCATTGGAAATACCATGAATTTTTGCTGCGTTAAACGGAATGGTAAAGCCTTCCGGTTTCACGACCATATTGCCCGTAGAAATCAAATTTCCATTGGCTTCGTGCAACTGCCAGGCAATTTGAACTACACGCGGCCAATTATCCAGATCATGGATTGGAGCATCGTAATTTCTGGGAAGACCTGTGGTCTCTGTATCGAATATAAGAATCATGAAATCAAGCAAATGAGATTAAAAGCAATCAAGTGTTGCAGAGTCGAAAGATAGAATTTCAGAGAACTACTCCCTCGACTTGTGGACGATTTGTTGAAATCAGATTTTCTTGTATTTCCACTTGCCATTTTTGAGGTAGAGCAAGGATAATCCGGCAATCAGAATAAAGTACAAGTAATCGCTTGTCCACACATATTGAATTTTCCATTTCCACTTATAAACCATAAAACAAACTGCCACGAGATAGACGATGATCGTAATAAGTTCAATGTAAAATCCTTTATCTGCATTGCCGCTTCCCTCTACTGCACCCAGAAGAACACTTGAAGCCGAAAATACCAACATGGCTGGCAGTACAATAATCATCGTATTCACAGTATGTTCAATGGTCTCTGCATCCATTGAAAAACGCTCCGCAATCCACTCAGGATAGAGCCATAAACCATGACTGAGTATGACAATTCCACAGAAATTCAACCAAATCGTTTTTTTAATTACTCGAACTATTTCGCCCTGACGTTCTTCTGCTATCAAACCCGAAACATAAGTTTTGATAGTTGTGGACATGCCACCCACGCTCACGTATGCGAGCATGTACATATTTCGGACGATGAATGAAGCTTGAAATTGCTTTTCGCCAAGGGCACTGACAATACTGTAAAATGCTACCCAAGCACCTAGGCTAATCAACATTTGAAACATGATGGGAAATCCCAGTTTTAGTATGTCGGCCGAATAGCGCAATGGAACTTTTGCGAGTTCTTGTGCCACACTATAAACTTTTGAAATGCGGTGCCGAAGGGTATAAATGAAAAGGAAAAAAAAACCACAAGCCTCGGCAATTATTGTCGCCAAAGCGGCCCCTTTGATTCCCATAGCAGGCATACCACCATGGCCAAAAACCAGCACGTAGTCTAGCAATATGTTTACCAATGCCGTTATAAGGCTGGTCAAGATCATCACCCTTGTATCGGCTATTCCGGCCCAGAAAGCATTGAGAACAATTGTAAGGGTGAAGAAAAATAAACCATAAGATCTCACCGCAATGAACTCCATCATCTTTGAACGAACATCCTCAGAAGAAGCAAGAATTTCGAGACTTTCGGGAAGAATAAAACGCATCACAACAAATAGCACCAATGCAAGCGCAATGGCTATGTAGATCGCATTTGAGAGGATCGATCCTATTTCTACAGTTTTGCCCTCACCTTTTCTTCTGGCTATAAGAATTTGAGCCGCATTGCTCAAACCAATACTGATCATTACAAGTGTGATGTATATTAAACCTACGTACGATACAGCACTCATGCTGTTGCCATCTAGTTTGGCCACGAAGTAATTGTCTGTAAATGCCACTACAAACTGAACAAATGCGCCAAGGCTCACTGGCACCGCCACTGCCAGCAGTCCACGGTATGATGTATCAAGTTTAAGATCTTTTGCTATGCTCATTTCATTCAGGTTATTTCTCCTTGTTCAAACATTTGTATAATGTGATCGCTCCAAGAAATTGACCTCCTTGCCCAAGCTATTTTCAAATCCAATTGTTCCGATTCACTCAGTTGCCAATTCGTTGTTTCACTTCTGATGCGCGATACCAAACTTTGCATTAAAATAGCAGAAGCTATGGATACATTGAGACTCTCGGTGAATCCATACATGGGTATATGTACTTTATCATCACACATCTCGATGGCCATATCCGAGACACCCGAAAGTTCAGTACCCATGAATACCGCAAAAGGAGTACTCATATCGAGTTCTTCGGGATGACGAGCGCCTGGTTCAGCCGATGTCACAATAATTCTATAGCCCTTCTTGCGCAAGTCCTCTATGCATGGGAGCGTATTGTGCTTTTCGTTGTTATATCTATAGAACGTCAACCAATCTTCTGATCCTTTTGCTATCCGATGATGCACTTGAAAACTATGGTTGTTCTCCACTACATAAATATCTTGCACCCCCCAACACTCGGCAGTTCGCAGAATCGCACTGGCATTTTGAGTCTGATAAATATCCTCCGATACAAGTACCATGTATCTGGTTCTATTCGAAGCCACTCGTTCAAACAAATCTCGTTTGTGCGGAGACAGGTGTTCACTTAGTATTTTAAAGAGTCTATCCTTCATTTACTCCTAGAGTGCAAAATCACATTCACACTATTTCGTTTTTTTTTTACAAAAACAAAAGGAGGCTGAACCAGCCTCCTTTTTCATGCTTTATGCAAAAGTAAGATTACTTCACTTTGCCTGCAAGCTCAGCACCCGCTTTGAATTTTACTACTTTCTTAGCTTTGATGGTGATCTCTTTACCAGTCTGTGGATTACGACCTTTACGAGCGCTGCGTTGGCTAACGCTAAAAGAACCAAAACCTACAAGAGCTACACGGTCACCTTTCTTAAGGGCCTTAGTTGTAGACTCGATAAAACCGTCAAGGGCTTTCTTAGCATCAGCTTTAGAAAGTTTGGCACTTGATGCAATTGCATCAATCAATTCTGCTTTGTTCATTGTGAATTTGTTTTTTTTGGGTTAAACATGAAAGCTTTAATACGCCTCAAAAGTAGGGGGGCTGCTTTTCTGAAAGCAAGAGTTGACGCGGAAAAATGACTCTTTTGTTGAAAAATGACCGAAGTTGTTGATAAAGCCGCGTTTTAAACCCTCGAAATGCCCGAAAACAGGGAGTTGCGGCGGTCTGTAAATAGTAAAACGCGGAATTTTGAAGATCTTTTCCGACTTTAATTTTTCCAAAACAACTCTTTCGACCCATTTTGAGTCTATAATTACACATCATTAAATCATTCTTTTAATATGAAAAAATTACTACTCTTTGTTTTGATCGCTTTCTCGATATCTGCAACTGCCGAAACCTTCGATATAGAAGTAGGCGGTGTTGGTGGTTCAGGTGTAAATCCACCTTACTACGCTCCACAGTTTCTCGAAATCGTGACAGGTGATATTGTCCGCTGGACATGGGTTGGAAACAATCACAATGTGACTAGTACTTCTGGACCTGAATCATTCTCTTCTGGAACACACAGCTCAGGATTCGTTTTTGAGTTTACTTTTGACGTAGCCGGAAACTACACTTTCGAATGCACCATCTCCAATCATTCGAACACACAATTCGGAGGAATCACAGTTGCGGATAGTGGTGTAGGTGTTGCCGAAGCCTTGCCTGTAACATTCAAATTTTATCCAAATCCAGCTACTGATTTTGTCATCTTAGAAAAAGACAATCAACTAAACTGCGACATCAGAGTGCTCGACCTTACAGGAAAGACTGTGAGAACTGAAACCAATAATGCTCTAGCCACAGTTAGAATTGATGTTTCTGATCTTCCACGTGGTGTTTATTTCATTGAAGTAAATCGCAAGGGTGACGTGGTTCGCAAGAAATTAATGGTGAAATAGTTATTTATTTTTCTCATGAAAGGCCGCATGAATGCGGCCTTTTTTTTTAACCCAGAATCCTCATTGGAAATCTATTGAAGCGCTAACCCTCTTTGATATCAAGCACTTTCTCGATTTTTATTCTTGATGTATGAATATACACCATCAAATAATCACGCATTGCGCATTGGAAGTGTCTTGAGGTTAATGCGCCGCGGGATTCTCGAAACTACACGATCGAGCAAAGTAATAGTTCGACCTATGAATTCCGATATCTCCATCGCGTGATTCGGGATAATACCAATTCTGCACAATAAATAGTCCATGCTGCATTGCGC
>JAWXBG010000135.1:0-19270 GCA_034439875.1 Flavobacteriales bacterium | reverse complement strand
CTTCCAATGCGCAATGCAGCATGGACTATTTATTGTGCAGAATTGGTATTATCCCGAATCACGCGATGGAGATATCGGAATTCATAGGTCGAACTATTATTTTGCTCCAGCGTGTAGATTCGAGAATCCCGCAGCGCATTAACCCCAAGACACTTCCAATGCGCAATGCGGGATTATTTGATGGTGTCTATATATACATCAAGAATAAAAATCGAGAAAGTGCCTGATGTCAAAGGGGGTTAGCGCTGCAATAGATTTCCAATGCGGATTCTAGGTTAAACCCATATTTTTCAGTTGGAATTGTAGTGAAGCCTTGAAAATCAAAATCAAGAAAACGCCTATCATTGTGGACTTTCAGCTATGTAACAAGTTCCATTTGTAAAATATGGATTATACCGTTTATGTATCTGTAATAGACCAATACCGTTTCACATCATTGAACTATAACAGCTAATCTAGCAGTATTTACGACTTCATGCATGCAAGATCCCGCAGCACATTACCCTCAAGATAATTCCAATGCGCAATGCGGAATGGACTATTTTATAAGCAGAGTTGGTATTATGTGCAGATTTCTGGACAAAAAGCTATCAATAATCGCTGTAAAGCCTAAATTCCCGATTTCAATAAGCGAAAATTTCACATTTTAATCAAAGGTTTTGTTAATTTGTTTTTATTACACTAGACCATTACTCCATGAAGTATCCGAAAATTCTTTGTCTTGCTATTGTTTTTTCCATTGGCCACGTTTCTGCTCAAACATATTTTTTGAATGGGAATGCGATTGCTTTGGGCGATGATTGCTACCAGCTTACAGGGCTTGGCAATTACGAGAATGGAACAGTTTGGTATGGAGATCAGATAAATCTCGAGGAGCCATTCGATCTCTTGTTTTATATGAATTATGGATCTTTAGACGGCAATGGAGCTGACGGAATTTGCTTTGTGATGCAAACGGTTGGCACCAATGCAATAGGCGAATCGGGAGGGGGATTGGGTTACCTCAATTTCGGAACAAGCTTGGGAATCGAGTTCGATACATGGCAGAATACAGATTATGGAGATCCATTTGAAGACCACGTTGCCATTGAAATGGATGGAGTGATAGATCACAATGCACCACAAAACATTGCAGGACCGGTATCACTCGATCCACTAGGCATGAATGTGGAGGATGGACAAGAACACCTTGTTCGAATTACTTGGGATCCAATTCTATTTCAATTGAGAGTTTACTACGAATGCGAATTTCGTTTAGGTGCTACCATAGACCTGATTACCGAAGTCTTCAATGGACAAAACTTGGTTTATTGGGGATTTACGGCTGCTACCGGAGGAGCTGTAAATTATCAGATCGTTTGCCTTGAAGAGAATATTTTGGCATCACAGGATGAAGTATACACTTGTCCCGGATTTCCTGTGCAATTGAGTGCAGGCGCAGGAGGCGGCACTTATTTGTGGTCACCTTCAACCGGATTGGATGATCCAAATAGTGCTTCACCCATAGCTCAAATTGATGAAACTACCACTTATACCGTTCAATATACTGACCCATGCGGAATTCAGGGAACAGCGGACGTAACCATATTTGTGGAACCCCTTATTGCTACTACTACTGAAACAGCCGAACTGAATTGCAATAATCCTACTTTGGAGATTCAAGGTTCAGCAAATTTTCCAGAGCAATTTCTAAGTTGGGATTGGATCACGAATGATGGGAATATTCTCAACGGAGCTGCATCGAGCTCTCCGCTTGTAAATGAGCCGGGTGAGTATATGTACATCATTTCTTACGAAGGTTTTTGTGCAGACACGGGTTATGTGGAAATTACCTCAGATTTTTCTGATTTTGTTGTGAGTATTTCAGATGTGCAACTGATCAATTGTATCAATGAATCGGTGAATGTGTCTGCCACCACTAGTCCTTCTAATGGCGTTTCCTATACTTGGACTACTCTTGATGGCAGCATCATTAGTTCTACCGACTTGCAATCTATACTGGTGGATGGACCAGGTACCTATTTCGTACAAACCTATCTGAGCGAATTTTGTAATGGTGGAGAGAGTATTGAAGTATTTGCTAATTACGAAGTACCAGAACTTTTTATTCAGGAACCTGCCCAAATCAATTGCTACAACAATGAAGTGTATATTACAGCTACCACAAATCCACAGGCATTAGATTACGCGTGGTCGAGTCTCGATGGTGGTGAAATTATTAGCGGCCAAGGGAGCACCACTATTTCTGTGTCAGCGGGTGCGAACTACCAAGTTGTGGCGCTGCATCCTGAAAGTGGCTGTCCGGCAACCGAATCTGTAGAAGTATTCGAAGATTTTTCTACTCCTCAAATTGCCTCTTTATCAGCAGACACGCTGGATTGTCTTCATCCCATTGTGAGCATAGAAATCCAAGTGGTAGGTGCGGAGGATTTATCCTATCAGTGGACTGCATCGGAGGGAGCCAATATCGTGAGTGGCGCCAACGGCTCTGGCCCGGCGGTAGATGAACCCGGAGTTTATGAAGTGCTTATTACAGATTTAGACAATGGTTGTAGCTCCGAAGGTGATGTACTTGTTGTCGAAAATGATTTGTTTAATCTAGATTTAAGCTCCATAGAATTTCCGAATGTCATTACGCCCGGAGCAGATGAAAAAAATCGAGAGTGGAGGCCATTTCTGCGCGATGATCCCTCATTTGATCTGACACAGGTTTTCTATGAATATGATCTGAAAATATACAATCGTTGGGGGAGTATCGTTTTCGAAAGCACCGACAGTCAGCGCTCTTGGGGTGATCGCGAGGCTCAGAACGGTGTTTACTACTACATTGTTCGTTATGAATCTCTATGTGGAAGCGGAGCTAGTGAGGATCGTTCAGGACATTTTCACTTGATGAAATAACTTCTCATCGAGTCAAAAACGTATTCTCAGCTTATGGCATATCACGAGAAGCCGTTGCATGCCTACTTTAGCGCCTTCAAAGGAAAAAAATGGAGTTTATACTGAAAGAAAACCATGGTCAAGGGTTGGTTTTGAAATTAAACCGACCAGAAAAATTCAACAGCTTCAACCGTCCCATGGCATTGGAGTTGGGCAAAGCTCTGGATGAAGCGGCCACCGATCCGCAAATTAGAGCTGTGATGATTACCGGTGAAGGACGAGCTTTCTGCGCTGGCCAAGATTTGCAGGAAGCGATAGATCCAAATGGTCCAGGTTTGCAAAGAATATTGAGCGAAGGCTATAATCCAATTATTCGTAAAATTAGGTCGATAGAGAAACCTGTAATCGCGGCCGTAAATGGGGTAGCCGCAGGTGCCGGAGCAAATATTGCCTTGGCCTGCGATGTGGTAATAGCCGCATCATCGTCATCTTTTATTCAGGCATTCTCTAAAATCGGATTGATTCCGGATAGCGGTGGCACATTTACTCTACCTCGCCTTATCGGTTTTCAAAAGGCTTCTGCTTTAATGATGCTCGGTGATAAAGTTTCTGCCGAAGATGCAGAGCGGATGGGAATGATTTACAAGGTAATTGCCGATCCGGATTTTATTACAGAAGCATTGGCACTTCTCACTCACATGGCGGCGATGCCTACTCGAGGACTTGCGCTCACGAAGAAAGCGTTGAATGCAGCCATGATAAACGATCTTACAACTCAACTAGATGCGGAGGAAAAATGGCAATTAGAAGCGGGTGCTACACACGACTATGAAGAAGGAGTGAGGGCATTCATTGAAAAGCGCACACCGATTTTTAAAGGAAAATAAAAATTCACAATGAATATTTCAGAAGTAGATTTAGAACAACTCAAATATCCGATTGGACGTTATGTAAGACCGGATTCACTATCAAGTTCCGAACGTGATTTTATGATCAGCGAATTGGAGGCCCTTCCTGCGAAATTGCAGGACTTAGTTCCGCTTTTCGGTGATTCGAATTTGTCGAATACTTATCGTCCAGATTCGTGGACTGCCCGCCAAGTATTTCATCACTTAGCAGATTCACATATCAATTCGTTCATCCGACTTAAACTCACATTGACTGAAGAAAACGCGGAGGTAAAACCATATGACGAAAACGCGTGGGCATTACTCCCCGATTATAGCGATCCGATTGAGCCGGCCGTACAAATTGTTTCGAGTATTCATCCAATCATGGCCCGCATTTATAAAAGCTTGAATGAAGATCAGTGGAAACGTCAGTATTTTCATCCGGCCTACAAAACACATAATACTGTTGAGCAATTGCTCGCTTTATATGTGTGGCATGGCAATCATCATCTAGCTCATTTGAAACTGGCCGCTGGCAATGCAGGAAAGTAGACAGTGGATATCTGTGAATGAAGTAATACCTCCTCACAACGAGAGGGTACTGGTATTTGTGCCTGGAAATAAAGTTTTTTTACCCGGTAAATCCGGTGAGTTCGAAATCAGAGAGTGCATAGTTCTCCGTCTTCAACATCATTTTTATCCAGAAGGCTCCGACAAATATGTGAAACACGGTCCGCATTTTTGGCAAGGTGAGGGAAACAGCAATCATTTTTTTGGAGATGTTTCTCACTGGATGAAACTACCTTCGAACCCAATCTAAAAAGTACCTAAGCAAAATATATTCTTATGTCAGTAGAATCAAATTACATTCAAAATTCACGAACCCTATGCCATTATTACAAGGACTTGGGCGAAAAGGCAATGGTTCAGGTAGAGGAGAAAAGATTGTTTTGGGCTTTCAACAACGACTCAAATAGTATAGCTCTTATAGTTCAGCACGTGGGAGGGAATATGCTTTCAAGATTCACAAATTTCTATGATGAAGATGGAGAAAAGAGTTGGAGAAATAGAGATGGCGAATTTGAACTCCGCATTTCCACTTCAGAAGAACTCATGAAGTATTGGGAGAACGCATGGAAAGTACTTTTTGATATATTAGATAATTTGAAGGACGAAGATCTCTCGAGAATTGTATATATCCGAAATGAAGGTCATACCGTGCTCGAAGCCTTAAACCGACAATTAGCTCATTACAGCTATCACATTGGGCAAATTGTTTTTTTATCGAAAATGGTAGCTGCCGATGGTTGGAAGAGTTTGAGTATTCCCAAGAATGGTTCTGAAGCTTTTAATCACGAAAAGTTTCAACAGGAAAAAGGAAGACGCAATTTCATAAAGTAACTTGCTTCTGGCATAATGTATTCGCATTAAAAAACCATTAAAAACCGCATTTTAGCAATGAATCTGAAGTTCATCCGACTAGTCACTCTAATTACAATTGTATTCGCATCGAATATTCTTTTTGCCAAAGGACCTTCTGACGGATATTGGCAGCAAAGGGCCGACTATACAATTGATGTGCGTATGAATACGGAAACACATCGTTATACAGGAAGGCAGAAAATTGTTTATTACAACAACAGTCCGGAAACATTGGACAGGGTCTACTTTCATTTGTATTTCAACGCTTTTAGACCGGGCAGCAGCATGGACATCAGGTCTCGTACCATTCAAGATCCTGACCCGAGAGTAGGGAGTAGAATAATGAATCTCAAACCAGATGAACAAGGGTTTTTGCATGTCGTTTCGTTCAAACAAAATGGCAAGAATGCAATATCAATGATGGAAAGTGAAACAACACTAGAGATCATTTTAGCCCAACCTATAAAGCCGGGTGGAAAAGCAGTTCTCGAAATGAATTTTGAAGGACAAGTTCCCGTGCAGATTCGCCGAAGCGGCCGTGACAATAAAGAAGGAATCGATTACAGTATGAGTCAGTGGTATCCTAAGCTCTGTGAATTCGACGAGTGGGGTTGGCATACAGATACTTATATAGCCCGGGAGTTTTATGGTGTATATGGAAACTTCAAAGTTAATATCACTATTCCGTCAAACTACGTTTTGGGCGGAACGGGTGTGCTAATCAATGGCGATGAAATTGGATATGGCTACGAGCGTATTTCAGGAAAAACAAAGAAAAAGGCAGATACCAAAATTACCAACAACACGTGGAAATGGAGCGCTGAAAATGTTCACGATTTTGTTTGGGTTGCCGACCCCGATTTGAGACATGACAAGGCTCAAGTTCCAAATGGTCCAATGCTGCATTTTCTATATCAAGATACCCTTGAATTCGGTCAAAATTGGCGGGATGCTCAGCCTCTCATTATAAAAGGATTTCAGTTTTTGAGTGAGCATTTTGGTAAATATCCCTATCCTCAATTTAGCGTTATTCAGGGAGGAGATGGTGGCATGGAGTATCCAATGGCAACGCTCATTACAGGCAATAGAAAGACACCAAGTATAGTGGGTGTAGTAATGCACGAAGGAGCACATGCATGGTATCATGGAGTCCTTGGCTTCAATGAAAGTAGGTACTATTGGATGGATGAAGGTTTCGCAAATTTTGCATCTCAAGAAGCAATGGATCATCTTTTCGCACTCAATAAAGAAGGTCACGGAGGAGCATATCTCGGGTATCTGCGCATTGTGAAGGACAGCATGGAAGAAGCACTTGATACACACGCCGATCATTTTATCACGAACTATGCATACGGCACTGCTGCATATAATAAGGGTGAAGTGTACCTGGCACAAATTTCATATTTGATTGGTAGGGAAGCATTAGACAAAGGGCTACTCAAGTTTTTTGACCAATGGAAATTCAAACACCCCACTGATAAGGATCTTATTCGGGCCATGGAAAGAGAGAGTTTTGTAGAACTAGATTGGTACAACGAATATTTCGTAAACTCTACAAAAACGATCGACTATGCCATTGATACAGTATATGCCGATGGAAATGAAACGCAGATTGTACTTTTTAGAATAGGTGAGATGCCCATGCCTTTGGATATTTGGATTACACTCAAAGATGGCTCTATTTCCAAGTACCACGTACCGCTTGATTTGATGAGAGGTAATAGAGAATTAAATGGCGAAAAATTGGCCTCCACTTGGCCTTGGGTATATCCCGCATTTGGATTGAGGATTGCCGAAACGATTGATCAAATCGCTTCTGTCGAAATAGATCCTGAACAAGGAATGGCCGATACAAACAGATTCAACAACATTTTTCCGAAACCTGTAGTAGAAAATAATCCCTAGAAAATTGCTCAACAAGTATTTACGATTTAGTCATAACCCGATTATAGATGGTGTCATAAAAGTTGCCTTGTCGACTTTACTTTTAATCATGGGCGGATCGGTTGTGATCACCAAAGAATTGAACGTTCCTGTGACGCTTCAAAGTTTGCTCGTCTTGCTCCCTGCCGTTTGGTTTGGTTGGAAAATTGGCACTACCAGTGTTGTGCTCTATATAGTTGCGGGTATAACGGGTCTTCCTGTGTTTGCGGGCGGTACTTCAGGTATCGACAGGGTCTTCAATCAGTCGTCGGGAGGATTTTTCTGGGGTTTTGTCCTTGCAGCAATTATCTGCGGATACATAGCTGAGATGGTAAAACCACAGCATCAACTAAAGTCTATTGGTATTTGGTTTTTAGGGCATGTAATTATCTTATCGTCCGGAATTTTTTGGATTATGAGATACAGCGAAGGATACATGGATATCATCAAAAGTACTGCTCCCGGATTAGCCCTTAAATCTGCTATTGGATATTTTCTTACTCAAGTAGTATTTCGTCTGCTTGTACCACGCGATATCTATTATCAAAAATGAAGTCATCTTCTACACTCGATTTTCACTTATTGAGCCCGGGAAATTTCCCTGACTATGAATTGTTGGACGTAGGAGGTTTCGAAAAGTTGGAGAGATTCGGTCAATACATTGCAATACGACCGGAACCACAGGCTGTTTGGTCAAAACGATGGACAGAAGATGAGTGGAAAAAACAGGCGCACGTTCGATTTGATCAACGATCGAGCAATAGTGGTGAATGGAGCAAACTAAAAAAAATGCCCGACCAGTGGACCATGAAGTATAACCTGAATGAAGAGCATGACATTGTTTTCAGATTAGGATTAACGGCATTCAAACATGTTGGTATTTTTCCGGAGCAATGTGTAAACTGGGACTTCATTTATAATTCCACCAAAAAGCTGAAAGAGCCTCAAAAAAGAGTACTTAATTTATTTGCATATACAGGTGGTGCATCTTTAGCCGCGAGGGCTGCAGGAGCAGAGGTTACTCATGTAGACAGTATTAAACAAGTGGTTACATGGGCCAACGAAAATATGCAGCTCAGTCAATTGGAGAACATTCGTTGGATGGTTGAGGACGCATTAAAATTTGTGCAGCGAGAAGAAAGAAGAGGGAATACTTATCATGGCATCATCATGGATCCTCCTGCATTTGGTCATGGTCCGAAGGGTGAGAAGTGGAAACTCGAAGAACATATTTTACCATTGGTTCAAAGCGCTGTAAAGTTGCTCGATCCATCCGGGCATTTCTTGGTGCTCAATGCATACAGTCTCGGTTTATCTGCACTCATCATGGACAATCTATTACTGAACCACGCAGGCAAAAATCTTCAACGAGGTGAACTTTTCCTAGAGGCTACATCCGGAGCTGTTCTGCCGCTTGGTGTCTTTGGTCGCTTTCTGCTGGCTAAATAGCAAACGATTTGCTATAGACTTTTGAATAATTTGAAAGTTCTTTCTTCATTGGAAGATTTTACCTTAAGGAAGTAAATTCCGGCAGATGTATCAGGGATTAGGCGCACTTGTACAACATTTGCTCCTGTTCCGGGCAAACTGCCTTCCCATCTATTTATTAAACTTCCCTTTGCATCGAATAATTCTGCGACCAAGCTTTGAGGTTCGATGGAAAGACTTTCAATGTTGATTTCATTTTCAAACACAGTTGGCCATACGTAGATCGAGGAATTTTCAAAGGGATTTATGTTATTGGATAATATGTGATAGGCTCTCCAGAAATCCGGTATTCCTTGACCGAGAGAGTCGTTTGGGTTGTTGTAGAGATGTGCACTTTCTTCGATAGCTCTAAAAATTTCCATGTTCTTTTTTGCAGGAAAAGCTTGCCAAAGACATGCTGCCATTCCAGCTATGAGAGGTGAACTAAAAGAAGTTCCGTTTCCTTTAGATATAGTGCTGTCGAGAGCCGCAAAAACACAGTCTCTGCCCATGGCAGAAACATTCGGTTTAATATCTCCATCACTACTTGGACCAAAGGACGAAAATGAAGCATGTATCCGATTGGCATCTACAGCGCCAATGCACAAAACCGAATCGCCATCACTGGGCGCAGTGATGTAACGCCAAGGATTGTCTCCTGAATTGCCCGCACTGTTTACCACCAGTATTCCTTTTGAAGCTGCAATATCTCCCGCTATGCTAATGCGCGTGGTATTGCCATCCATATCTGCATAACTATGATTTTGAAGCGAATCATCAAAAAGACTATATCCTAAACTGGAGTTTATAATATCCACACCCAGGCTATCACACACTTCCATTGCAGAAACCCAATTGTCCTCTTCCACAACATACTCTGATGACGGGTCTTCAGTTCTGAACAAATAGTAGGAAGCTGCAGGTGCCGCGCCCATCAATGAATCTGGAATGATTCCGGCCATAATACTCCAAACGTATGTACCGTGGTTGCTCAGGCTATATACTTGATCATCGCCAAAAACAAAGTCGCGAACACCTAAGATTCGGCCATTCGAACGGATATGGTTGAAGCAAGGAAGATGATCTGATTCATTCCAACCGGCATCGAGAATAGCAATGTGCATTCCTTCACCATAGAGAGATATTTCATGTAATAAATGACCATTCAACATTTCAATTTGGCGAAATGAGGGTCCATATTCGTTGATCACCGTTTCATTTCCTTGAGCGCGATAAGCAGTTCCTCCAGCTTTTTCCAGTTTGTTTGGTTGAGTGAAAGACTCTACAGCTCGAGTGCCGATAACAAAAGGAAGGTTTTCAATTTCATCAATCAATGTTGTATCTAATGTGAAAATAGTAATTGCATTGAACCATTTACTGCGATTTACAACTTGACAAGGTCCGGCATTGAGAATCTGTTGAACGTAATTTTCATCAATAGGCAGGTCGAGTGCATTGAATCCGATCGACTGAGTTTGTCTCCGTTCAATGCACTTCGCCGAAAGAAATTCTTGGGGCTCGCTGAGCGAATAATTCACTTGATCTTTATCGCCGAACTGAATCCAAAATCTGTTTGGTGCAGTCTGCGCTTCTGATTTGATTGACAAGATCAAAACAATGAATAGAAGAGAGGTTTGCAGGCACAAGTTCATGTGCAAAGTTCAACATAAGAGAGCCCAATTACCCCGAATAATTTCATCAAGATTTGAATCCTGAGAATTTATATTGCTGAAAATCAGCGTTTTTATTTCCAAATGGCTTTAGGTATCTTCGCGGTCCTCAAATGGGTAAGAAATTTGTCCAAGCACCGAATAAATGATAACATCCAGCCGTATTCTATTGATATTATTGCTTTTAACTTCAATTATGGGTTGTAAGTCAAGCCGGCAAGTTGCAGAGTCCGTGGTGCATACGGAAACCTTACCGGAAGTAGAAGCAACCCATCAAGACAGCACATTTGCGATATATCAGCGAACTCCCTGTTTCGGAATGTGCCCTTATTTCAATTTAACGATTTATGAGAGTGGTTACGCCGTATATGAAGGAAAGAATTTTGTGGATTTGATCGGATTTTACCATGCACGGTTCGATAAGTCCTCTCTTCAAAAAATTAAGGAAACTGCTGAGTCCATTCAATACTTTAGCCTCGACGAAAAGTATGACAATCCAAATGTGACTGATTTGCCCACAACTACCACAGGCATTATGATAGAGGGTGTTTTGAAAACAGTTGCCGCTCGTTACAAGGCACCCAAAGCGTTAGAAAGCGTTTATCAGGTTTTGGACGAACTCATTGAAGATGCCAAGTGGACACAAAAAACAGATTTTAAATACTAAACCTGCAATTCATCGCTCATCACTTATAACTCATAATTTTTAACTTATTCCCAGTTTTCATCATGAAAAAAACAATTAAAATTGTAGCACTTAGTCTTCTGCTATTTTTCCAAAGCGGATGGATGGCGGCTAATGAAGGAATGTGGCTTTTACACCTTCTCTCGAGAATCAATCAGGCAGAAATGACCAGCATGGGTCTCAACCTTACAGCCGATGAAATCTATAGTATCAACCAGGCTTGTCTGAAAGATGCAGTAGTTCGCCTCAATGGCGGTCAGTGTACTGGTGAAGTAGTTTCCGACAAAGGACTCATCTTTACAAATCACCACTGTGCTTATGATGCCATTCAAGGGTTTAGTTCTGTGGAGAACGACATCTTGACCAATGGTTTTTGCGCTAAGTCCTTTTCACAGGAACTGCCCATCCCCGGATTTGAGATTTCATTTTTGGTGAGAATCGAAGATGTTTCCAAAGAAGTTTTAGCCAATGTAACAGCCTCCACGCCAAGTGCTGAAAGAGCCGCTGCTGTAGAACTTGCAATGAAAGCAATCTATGAGCGCGAAGCTGCAAATGGTTATGAAGTAGAAGTGAAAGATTTTTACTTTGGAAACGAATACTACATGTTGGTATACGAAACATTCCGCGATGTGCGTCTGGTAGGAAATCCACCTGAAAGCGTAGGTAAGTTTGGTGGCGATACCGACAATTGGATGTGGCCTCGTCATACCGGCGATTTTTCTATGCTCCGTATATATGCGGATGCTGATAACAAGCCAGCAGATTACAATGCCCTCAACAAGCCTTATGCACCAAAGCATTTCTTCCCTATTTCATTGAACGGTGTCAAAGAAGATGATTTTGCAATGATCATGGGTTATCCTGGTTCCACAGATCGTTTTCTTTCTTCTTGGGGAGTAAAACAGGCATTGGATATTACCAATCCATCGACAGTAGAAATCCGCGATTTGAAATTGAAGACACAAAAAGAGCACATGGATGCAGATCCAAAAGTGCGCCTTCAGTATGCTGCAAAATATGCATCAACAGCAAATTATTGGAAATACTTTATTGGTCAAAGCAAAGGATTAAGTCGTTTAAATGTTTACGGCAAAAAGCAAAAAGTTGAGCAACAATTTACAGATTGGGTAGCAAAAGATCCTTCTCGTAAATCTACTTATGGCGATGCTTTGAGTTTAATTCAACAGTATTACAACGAGACAAGTAAAACAGCAAAGTCGAACGTATATGCTATAGAAGCAGGCCTAACTGGTCCTGACATGACTTTATTTGCATGGAGATTTAATCGCACATATCAAGCCGCACAAGCTGCCGAATCAGAAGATCAGAAAAAGGCAATTCTTCAGAGTTTTAAAGAAGATGCAGAAGCTTACTTCAAGGACTATGATGCTGCAACTGAAAAAGATGTATTTATAGCTTTGACAGAATTGTACATCCGCAACATTGCAAGGGAGCAGAGACCCGATTGGACTCACTTGGTTCAAGACAAGTACAAAGGAAATGTGCGTGCTTTCGCCGACAAACTTTATTCAACATCTTTCATGGCGACTAAAGAAAAGCTCTTTGCATTTATCGATAAGCCAAATGATAAAGTGTTTAATAAGGACATGGCTATCATGGTAGCAAACAGTGCCATTGCCAAGTACCGCGAGTCTTTCTTTAATCCGGCTCAAGAGAAGTTTGATACAGGTTCCCGTCTTTTCGTTGCCGGTCAAATGGAGATGATGAAAGACAAAAAGTGGTATCCGGATGCAAACAGCACTATGCGTTTGACTTATGGTAAAGTGGGAGATTACGTTCCAATGGATGCTGTTCAATATGAGTATTACACTACTTCGGATGGTATCTTGGAAAAGAAGGACAACAGCAATCCGGAATTTGTGGTTCCTGCCAATCTTGAAGAATTAATTGACAAGAAGGATTTTGGTCGCTATGCCAATGAAAAAGGAGAATTGGTAGTATGTTTCATTGCAGGACTAGATATTACAGGCGGTAATAGTGGAAGTCCGGTGCTTGATGGCGATGGAAATTTGATTGGTATAGCATTCGATGGCAATTGGGAAGCCATGAGTGGCGATATCGCTTATGAGCCGGAACTTCAGCGTACAATTAGCGTAGACATTCGCTATGTGATGTGGACAATTGACAAGTTGATGGGAGGAAAGAACATTGTGGATGAGGTGAAATACGCACCTAAGAAGCAGCCTAAGCCGGTGGATACTCCTCAGACTTCACCTCAAACACCAGCTACTGTGAAACCAGAAGGTACTCCTAAAGCAGTTCCTACACCTGCAAAAAAGGAGACTAAGCCTGCAGAAAAAGGAACAGTGAAAAACGCTTCAGGATCAGAGGGTACAATTACTAAAGTACCAGCAACACCTCCTAAGAAAAAGTAATAATTGGATATATTAAAAAAAAGCCGGGTCGTATGATCCGGCTTTTTTTATGGTGTAATTTTAGGCGTGATTTTTTATTCAGGCTTTATTCTTACAATTTTGTTGTCGCGTAAAACTACAAGTTCGCTGTTTTTTGATTTCTTAAATTCTAAGAGCCGTTCATAAACTAATTCTAGACCCTTAAGAATTTTATTTTTTTCTTCAGTTTGTATTTCCTGGATTGTCATATTAGTTGTTTAGGAGGTTGAACTTTTCTGAATTTACAATAAGTATGGGGTTATCAGTTTGTTTGAAAGCTATGAGTTCGTGAATCCCTTGTGAATTATCAATTATTAATGTGCCATCTACTAGTGGAAGATAAATTTTCTATTCCTCGAATATATCTCCGTTCAATAATTTCAGGATCGATGTTGTGCCCGCCTTCTGAGACTCTGGTTTTTACTCTTCCGAAATTTTGTTTTTATAGCTTTTTGTAGATAATGTTGTTTCAAAAGCGAAAGTTTCGTTTTCGGATATCAATTCATCTATCCGTTTTAACATAATTCTACCAGCTTCAAATGAATTTTTTTCGGGTTGAAAAGGGGATATACCTTTCGCTATCTCATCTGCATTGACAAACTCTTTGCAGTCTAAAATTTCTGGTAATATCGTGAAGGACGCAGTTGTTTTACCAGCTCCGTTGCAGCCCGCGATGATGTAAAGTTTTTTTTCATGCACAATTGTGAATTTACAAATTATTTTTTATCAAGCAAACAGGGCTATGGTATATAGGGAAATTGCAAGAATTGGCAATAAAACAAAGCTTGTTTGCCTTCTCATGCAATTCGATGGCTTTATGAATCATGGATTCATCGCTCACCATTACTATTGGGTTAAGTTGTAAATGTGCTGTCCATTCATTTAGAAAGTTTGTATTTGTTATATTCAAACGCAGTGTGAACTTTCCAAGGGAATTTTCTTTAGTGAGAGAATACTATATGGCTGCATGGATAAACCCGAATCAGGCGATGGAGATATCGGAATTCATAGGTCGAACTATTACTTTGTACCATCGTGTAGATTCGAGAATCCCGCAGCGCATTACCCTCAAGATGCTTCCAATGCGCAATGCGGGATAAAAAAAACAAAGCCACCCGATTTACGGATGGCTTTGAAATATTCTTGATCAATTTGCTTCATCTTCAAGATGAAGAAGTTTGATGCAATCGATCGTTAGTGTTGAACTACCAATCTTTCGGATTTAATTGTATCGTTCAACTTGAAGTTTACGAAATAAACACCGTTTGCTAATGGTTGATCAAATGTGATAATCGTGTTGAGTGATCCACTTACAGTGTATTGTTCGCTGAAAAGCATTTTACCCATTGCATCAAAGATGTCAACGAGGATAACTGTTTCCTCAGTTCCCACAAAGTTTACATTGATCATATCACCAGCGTTAGGGTTTGGATATACTCCAAGCTCAAGTTGATCTATGGTCATGTTTTTGTTGTCTACTGTACGCTCCAAACCATTGATATCTGGCTGTGGTGCCATCATTATCGGACCTACAATACTCATACACCGTACAGGACCAGCGATGCCTTCGCCATATGAGAATACAGGAGTTACCGTAACATCATAAGTAGCACCTGCTGTTAATCCAAATACAGTGCTAAGTTTAAGGAAACGATTTGCAATACCACGGTAATGAACGAACGGCAATTCAGCCATATCCGTGCGGGTGAATGTCCACTTATAATCAACTACTCCACAGATGTGAGGGGTAGCAGCAACAGTTGCTCCTAGGAACCTTGGACCTGCAGCACAACGATCTTGTGCACGTAGATCGGCAAGAGGCTGAGCAATTACTTCAATCTGACAAGGTGATAGTGTTTCAACCTCTACTGCGTCAATGTTTCCTAAGCCATCCTGAATGTTGAAGATCGCAGTGATTTCAACATCATAGATATCTTGCCAAGTCAAACCGGGAACGGTATTGAGTTGAAGGAAGGTTGAACCTATTTTAGTTAAGGTATAAGTACTTAAAGTGGTTGTTGAAGTGAAGTCGAAACGGTATGCATTGGCGGCAACATAATCTGCTTTGTAAGAACCACACAACGAATAGGGACCATATCCATAATCGCAAGTAGAAGCTGTTACAGATTTCGTGCACAGTGTGAATACTCCGATGCCACCATTCGAGTCGTAATTTCTTACGCCTATGAGGTAAGTGTCACCAGGTGTAAGCGTAGAGATATTGAGAACCTCATCTCCGGCACCTGCAACAATGTTTTCGCTATCCACTAAGTTTCCGAAAGCATCTTGCAATTCAATGATGATGTCATTAACTCCGGCAACTACGTGAATGCTAGCGGCTGATGTTGGAGCAACAATGTGAACCAAACATCTTCACCAGTAATAGCGGCAGTTTGTGCAAGTCCTGAAGGACCATAGCTCGACAAGTCGAGTGTATTTCCGGCACACGCTGGATATACTGCTACACTAGCACTAACTGCGTTATCCGGATTTTCGCCCGCAACAAAAACACATGATCCATCGTCGCAAATTGCGAGCGGATCGAAGTTGGTCGCTTGATCATCTGTACATCCTGCTGGATCAGCAATAACGTTTACAGGCAAAGATGATATAGAACAACCATTGATATCAGTAGCTAACACTGTGTAGTCTGCTGTATTGTTCACCACCACTCCACTTGGATTCTGATCTGTAGAAGTGAAACCACTAGGATTAGAAGACCATGACCATGTTAAGTCGGCTGGTACGGTTACAGTTAGATTGTCTATAGCCCAGTACCATCCCCAAGAAGCCTCATATCTGATGCGGAGATAAACGGTAGCTTGATTTGCGAAAGCATTCAGAGACAAAGATGCAGGTACAAATCCTGAGAAAGCACCTTGCGTAGTTTCGAATGTGCCGAGGATTGTCCAAGTTAATCCATCAGTAGAAGCTTCTACATAAGGAAAATCGGTGGCATTTAGATTTCTAAAGTAATGGAAGAAGTTCACCGTAGCTGATGAAGAGCCGAGTGTGCTGAAAGCAGGAGAAATAAGCTGAACACTTGTATTACTTCCCGATCCTTGGCTGTCGCTATTGGACAATACAAATTGTGAGAAATCATTGCTGTTAAAAGTGTTTACGCCATAAGTATGAGGACTTGGTCTTAGTGTCCATGCTGCATTCGCGGGAATTCCAAGAGTCGAGTTGTTTATGTTCGTCCAGGCACTCAAATTGCCATTGAAGTTTTCAGAAAAAACGATTTGCTGTGCAACACTTGTACCAGTAGCGAAAAGATCAACAGTTTGACCTTCGCATACATTGGCGGCACTTGCTGTGGCTACAACTCCCGTTGGCAATTGATTTACTATAATAGTAATGTTTGCATTGCTAAGACAAGGTCCAGGGCTGGTTACCGCTACAGCATAAGTAGTAGTAGTAATCGGACTCACAACAATGGATTGTGTGCCTGCGAAAGTCGACCAGAACCAAGATGCACCAGTTCCTCCATCTTCAGTAAGTGTAACGGTTTCGCCATTACAAATTACAGCATCCGATGCACTTACGTGGGCTGCGTTGTTAAACACTGTGAGTGTTACTTCGTTGGATAGATCGGTAAGAGGACCATTCGAACAAGTTGTTTGTAGCACATAATAAAAAACGCCGGGCGTATTGAGTGCACCTGTATTATAACTTGCTGTTGCCGCTCCGCTGCCACCTGAAACCGGCACATAACCGCTTCCTGATGTAGACGAAACCAACCACTGAAAACTGGTACCGGTTCCACCAGAAGTTCCGGCTGCTGAAATAGTGGCATTTCCTCCAATACAAATATTTGGAGTCAACGTCGAAGCTACACCACCATCGGCCACTGCACAAGGAGGAGAGGCAAATTCATCACAACCAATATCCGGAGTCACTGCATTTCTCAAATCTCCGTCGATATCTACTGTTACGCCTACAATCGGCACGGCCAAAGCATCCAGATTGAACAAAATACCGTTGTTGTGTAAGTTGGTGAAAGGATCCACGAAGTTTGGATTTACCGCAACCGAAGCAGCATCCTGAGCTGGTGTTAGTGCAGCTTGCCAATTAGCAAGGGTAGCAAAAAAAGTAGTAGCCAAGGAAGAGGTTCCAATAGCTCCAGTTCTCGCTTGTGTGTTTGTGCCGGGAATGAAATAATCATTGTTGTTCAGCGCTCCTGTTCCAAATGCCAACGTAGCAGAGCTCACTTGAATACAGACAGGATTCAATGTACCCGTGTTTGAAGTGGCATCGAGGTACAATGCATTGTTGCGCACACTCAGATTTAACGGAGTTCCGGCAATCTTTAAGCAAGCAGCAGTTTGGTTTGTGGAACTTGCTGTACCTGGATCTAAATCTCCTAATATTGAAACAGAATTGAAGACCACAAAATCTCCATTTCCTCCTGAAATACCGATACCTGCAGCGCAGTCACCGGCGGTTCCATTGGCACGTACATTTGAGATACAGTTGTTGGCCACAATGTTGTTTGTTGGGCTACCACCGTTTGTCGTACTTACTGCAATACCTACTGCCGAAAAGGTCTTTTCTTCAATGATATTGCTTATTGTATTTCTCGTACAAGTAATGTTGGTGTTGGTATTGTTGCTAGGTGAACTTGACCAAGACTCACTACCAAGGCCTATACCAACACGGTCAGCACCACCTGCCGTTTCCGCAGCGAGTGCCTGAATACCTATGTTGCGAATGGTATTTAAGGAAATAGAGCACACATCCTGAAATTGAATGTACACTCCAACTTTACCTATTCGATTAAGGTCCAACGCAGCAGATCCAATGGTGTTATTTGAAACGACATTGTTTACGTTGAGGTTGCCAGTTGCTCCTCTGAGTTTGATTCCATAACGACTTTTTGTGATGTTGTTAAAAATGAACTGGTTGTTGTCATTGTCATCACCGGCGCTTGATATTGTTGCGGCAGCTCCACTCGTAATAATTCCAAAAGTAGAGAGGGTCCCAGTTGTTTGATCTGCACCGCACGATAAGTTCAAATTCCTTATGACATTGTTGGTGGCTCCTGCATTAACACCGGTGCTACTAAGCCAAATAGCGGCTGTTGCAGTAACATTTGCGTTGTTGATTACAGTGATGTTGTTTCCCACACCACCAATGCGACCATCGATGGTTACATTGTCGGCACCGTTCAATCGAATAATAGCACCTGTAATGGTTCCAGAAACCTGAACAGGGGTTGTAGCAGTAACAGTGAGAGATGTCCATACACCCGCGTTGAGCTGAGCTGAGGAAACTTCTGTTGTGTTTGCAGATAGTGAAACAGAAATAACGGCTCCGGTTTGTACACCCCCATTGATTGCTGTAAATGCAGCATTCAAGGAAACGTAAGGTCCATTGCCAACCAAGGCACCGCTAACGGTGACTTGTGCATTTGCCATTGAAGCTGCTAAAAATAGCGCCGCAATTGCAAAAAGGCGAGCACCACAAATGATGTGATACCGCGCATTCACGTAGAATTTAGACATAGGTAATTTAAATAATTAATATAATGATAAACTAGATAGTAGCTACCGAAGGTTTAGTTTTCGATAAGCAAGTCGAAATGATGACGGAAAGGCGGTAAAATGGAAGCCTATGAATCAGCAAAAAAGTAAAAAAAACACCGAATTTGAATTAAGTGTTTGAAAAACAGGCGATTGTTGAGAAATCCCAATTATTGCTTCAAGAAAAAGAAATGATCAATTATTTGACGGCGTCTTAAGGTATCGTTACTTGCTTGGCAAAATGTAGAACCCTAGAAGAAATTCGGGAAAAATGGGCTGTATTTGCCCGAAGAATTTATCCCGAATCAAGCGATCGAATAATTGCACCCTAATGTTGCCGATGAATGCAGTTTTCTATCGCTTAGATTTGAGAATCCCGCACGCATTCTACAAAAAT
>JAWXBG010000134.1:0-3573 GCA_034439875.1 Flavobacteriales bacterium | reverse complement strand
TGCCGTAATGCGTAATGCGGGATAAACGGTATTAGCGCTTCATCGCGATTTCCAATGCGGATTCTGGGTTGAATTCAGCCGATTGAGTGAAATGGTTAGGAGTCATACAATGCAATAGAAGCAATTTGCCCCAGATTTCGTCTAAAGGGTTATATTTACCATCAGTTTGAAGAAGGCAATTCTTATACTACCAACATTCCTCTATTTGTTGCTCACAAGCGGCATAGTAGTAAACATGCATTTCTGCTGTGGCCGCTTGATAGACTTCAGTTTGAATGGCGAAGCAGAAAAATGCGGCAATAGTAAAGAAGGAAAGAAGAAATGTTGCAAGGACGTTCAATTTGTTTTTGAGGCATCCGAGGATCATATTGTGTCCACAAACACTGTTTTCGAATCGCCCGAAATTGTCGTGTCTCCTGTCTTCTTCCTCGAACGGCACATTTCGCATCCGATTTCTCATTTTGAACCGCATTTCTGCCTTCAATCTCATGCACCGCCCAACAGCGATTCGCATCCTGCATATTTGCTAAACAGGGCTTTACGTCTTTGATCTTTTGTTTTAAAGTTTTGGCCTGAATCAGACTGAAGTCAGTCTTTCAACATCAGCCCTTTTTTTCTTATAAAAATGTTTCATAACTCGTATACACTGCAAAAAAATTAACTGTATGAAAAAGTTCTATTCAATCATTATGGCAGGCATGTTCGCTGCTACAATTCAGGCTCAAGAGGTGGCCATGGATTTCACGCAAGACGATTGCAACGGCAATCCCCATAACCTGTTCGAATACCTAGATGATAACAATGTAGTGATCATAGAATTCTTTATGACCAATTGCAATCCTTGTATCAATGCAGGTAATCAGCTTAAACCGCATGTGGAGGAATTGCAAATTGCTTTTCCCGGCAAAGTGGAATGGTTTCATTTCGGATTTACTGATAGTTACTCCTGTGCAACTGTTTCAGATTGGGTAACCAGTAATAATTTCCCTTCCATACCTTTTAATAACGGTGCTGACATGGTAGCTTATTATGGCGGATTCGGAATGCCGACAATTGTAGTGGTTGGCGGCCCCAATCATGACGTACTTTTTTTACAAGTTGGATACTCCACTGGAGACGATGATGAAATTCATGATATCATCAACGGATTTTTTGGAGTCAACGGTGTTGCAGCCCAAACGGCAAATCCTGTTTCTATGAACGCATTTTTCAATGCTTCAACTGAAACGATTAATTTGGAGTTGAGCCACTCAAGTGCCGACGATATCACAATTGAAGTGTTTTCACTAACAGGACAAAATGTGTTGGCCGCACAACAATTGAAGGTGAATGCTGCCGATCAAAGTGTTCAACTCGGTGTTGCTGAAATTACAAGTGGCATATACATATTAAAGGCAATGGTGAATGGCAAAAGTATTACCCAAAGCATCAATATTAACCGCTAATAAATCACACACCCAGGATGCTTTTCAAACACCTTCGGGGTTCATGTCAAATGAAACGAATTTCTCAATTAGCATTGCTACTCCTTACCAGTTTTGGCAGTCATGCACAAAACCCGCTGCTCATTCCGCCATTGCTCGAAGGCCAGGTTTTCGATTTGGTGGTGCAGCCGGGCATCACACAATTTTTCCCGGGGATCAACACACCCACATTTGGGGTCAATGGTAATATTCTTGCGCCAACCCTTGTGCTCAACAAAGGCGAAACAGTGACACTTAATGTGACCAACAACCTGAGTACAAGCACCACCATGCACTGGCACGGTTTGCATGTTTCGGCCATGAATGACGGTGGTCCGCATCAGGTTATAGACGAGGGTGCCACATGGTCGCCACAGTTCGAAGTGATGAACAATGCCGGAACGTTTTGGTATCATCCCCATGGAGAAAACAAAACTGATTTGCAGGTTTCAAAGGGTCTTGCGGGTATGATCATCGTTCGCGACAATGAGGAAGCCGCAATTGAATTGCCTCGCACTTATGGTGTAGATGATTTTCCGCTAGTGGTACAATCAAAAAGTTTTGATGTCTTGAATCAAATCCAGATTGCAACTCATGCAGATACTACGGTGATGGTGAACGCTACGGTTGATGCTTTTCTTGATGTTCCTGCGCAAGTGGTGCGATTTCGATTACTTGACGGTGCTTCGGACAGGAGTTTCATGTTCGGATTTTCCAATGGAATGAATTTTTACCAAATTGCTACTGATGGTGGATTGATGGAAGTACCAAATGAAACAAATCGATTGCGGCTGTCTAATGGGGAACGCGCAGAAATCCTCGTTGATTTTTCTGCCTTGCAAGGCCAGACAATTTACCTCATGAGTTATTCAAGTGAGTTGCCAGATGGGATTATAGGAGCCGAAAATGTAGGTGTGATGGCAGAACCCGAGGGATACAGCGATAATCCTCTGAATGGAGCGGACTTCAACCTTCTACAAATAAATGTGGTTGAGCCAACTGCCGATCCCATAAACACTATTCCCGTTTCTCTCTCCACCATTGTTCCATTAAGTGTAGATGATGTAGACGTGGAGCGCACCATCAATCTTGCACCACAGGTGATGGGGATGGAAGGTATGGTCGAAGGTCCATTCGTAATGAATGATGTGCAATTCAACATGGAAGTAATCAACATCACGTGCCAACTCAACAACACAGAATTGTGGACAATCACAAACCAAACTCAGGTGGCTCATCCATTTCACATTCACGATGTGGAATTTCAGATTGTGGATTTCAATGGCGATAATCCGCCGCCCGACCTAGCGGGTTGGAAAGATGTGGTATTGGTCATGCCCATGCAATCTGTTTCGTTCATCACAAAATTTGAAGACTTTGCCGATCCGATGACACCATATATGTATCACTGCCATTTGCTTCACCACGAAGATGAAGGAATGATGGGTTCATTTGTGGTTGTGGACCCGAATAATGTTTCTCAGACACAGGAACAGCCCTTTAGCGTTTTCCCCAATCCGGCCCAACATGGGTCGGCAATTACAATTTCAAATTCTTCTGAGCAATTTATCTCCGCAGTGATTTTTGATCTCAGTGGCAAACAGATACAGAGTGTATTA
This sequence comes from Flavobacteriales bacterium, assembly GCA_034439875.1. Lineage (GTDB taxonomy): Bacteria > Bacteroidota > Bacteroidia > Flavobacteriales_D > Sanyastnellaceae > JAWXBG01. The sequence goes on along the minus strand of JAWXBG010000134.1, from coordinate 491 downwards.
TTCACTCAGGGTGAATTAACTCAGGTCATTTCACTGTCGTCAATTGCTGCAGGAATCTATACTTTAAAATTGAGTTCAAATAAAAGAAGTTCAACACAGAAATTGGTTGTCCAATGAAATTCAAATTGACCATGACAATAACTGGCGCAGCTATCGTGCTTAGTGCGTGCAACAACGTGAAGCCTAATGTTTCAACTGAATTCAAAGTATGGGGCAATTGCAGTATGTGCAAAAAGACCATAGAAAATTCGCTAGATGTTTCAGGCATTGCAGAAGCAAATTGGGATATGGAGACGAAGAGAATGGAAGTGAGCTACGACAGCACGCTTATTTCAATAGAACAGATTCAAAAAATATTGTAGGAATGGGTTACGACACACAAATGTATATTGCTGAAGAGTCCACCTACATGAGGCTGCATGATTGCTGTCAATACGAAAGAAAACAATAATTTAATCAACCGAAAGAGGATGAAAAAACAAGTACGTTAT
>JAWXBG010000133.1:0-13302 GCA_034439875.1 Flavobacteriales bacterium | reverse complement strand
TATGCCTACGGGAAAACAACCAGTTTCGATCTCCAAAATGCTTCTGTACTTTTCTGTGCTGATGACAGTTGTTTTTTTGGTTTTTGCCCTACTGCTTTTTTTTACGCCACTCATGAGCGAGATGGTTGAAGGAAATAAGAGGTATTTACTTGGAGGTATGACCTTATTGTATGCCGCTTTTCGTGGAATCAGAATACAGAAACAATTTCAAAACATGAAACGAAATGAACAGAATTAATTTTCTCTGGCTAGTAGTTTTTACGCTTGGCCTTTTTTCTTGTAAGAATTACGACCGCAACGCAGATTCTATTCAGAGCGGAAAACTGAAAATAGGAATAGACGATTCATACACTCTGATGATGGACTCCCAGATTTTTGTGTTCGAACAGATTTATAAGTACGCAGATGTTGTTCCTTTTTTAAAGCCTGAGGCCGACGTAATCACGGATCTTTTAAATGATTCTATTCAAGCTGCTGTGATATGTAGACCGCTGAACGAAGCAGAACTTGCCATGTTCAAAGCAAAGGATAGACTCCCAGAATCAGTGGCTATAGCCCAAGATGGACTTGCATTTATTCTACACCCGGATAAGCAGGATAGCGTATTTACAATGGCCCAAGTAGAGGGTTTCTTTACCGGTGAAGTGGGGTTTTGGAGTCAAATAAGTAGCACTGGTGGGGATGATGAAATCACAATCGTTTTTGACAATAACAAAAGTTGTAATTATAGATATATCAAGGAACGTTTTTTGAAAACAGAAACATTCCCAACGAATTGTTTTGCCGTAAATAGTAATGAGGAAGTGATAAACTATGTGGCCACCCATCCAGATGCAATTGGAGTGATAAGCGTAAGCTGGATAAGTGATGTGCATGATCCTACGGCTAACTCATTTGTCAAGAAGGTAAAGGTTGCGGGTATTATTGATCCCGCGAACCTCAAAAAACCAGGAATGCCAAGAAAACCTGTGCCTGCGTACATCTATGATAAAAGTTATCCATTTCATCGCACAGTTTATGCCATTCGCACGGGCTTGAAGGGCACTCTTGGCACGGGCTTTGTTTCTCATTTGGCCGGCGAGAAAGGCCAACTGATTATGCAGAAGATGGGAATGGTTCCCACAACACTTCAAGTTAGAACAGTAAATACAACACCATAAAGAAAAGACACTCAATTTGTTATATATGAAATCTATCATGAAATCAACATTCGTATTTCTACTTTCATCCGCTTTTGCTTTCTCATCATTTGGTCAGTCCAAAGAAGAAGCCATTCGAAAAACTTTGAATGAAAGATATGAGTCGGCCTCTTTCGATTTTCGAAATCTTCTGATTGCGCAACCCACCAATGGCGAGCTATATTTCTTCTGTGGCGACAACTACTACTATTGGGGCAAACAAGAGTCAGATAATTTGACTCAAGATTCGGCCATGGCCATATTCCGACGGGGTATAGAAGTGGCGCCTACAAACCCTATGAATTATGTTGGATTAGGCCGTTCGGCGTGGCAGAAAGGGGATGAAGCAATGGCTACCAATCAATTCAACAAGGCAATTGAAATTATGAATGCCAAAAGCAACAAAGTGGATAAAGCTGTGCAGCAAGTTGCCTATTTGAAGATGGCCGAAACGTTGATTCAAAGCGAGAAAAAGAAATTGAGTGATGCTTATAATTACATCAATCTTGCATTGAAATTAAATGATAAAAACCCAGAAGTGTACATTCAGCTTGGTGATTATCACTCCGAAAACGATGGCATAGATCTGTCAAATGCGATTCGTTATTACAATCAATCTGCTTCTATAGACCCTACAAATACTCGAGTGCTTTTGCGGAAAGGTCAGCTTTATGTGAAAGTAAAAAGTTGGGACGATGGACTAAATAACTTCAACGCTGCAATTGCTGCCGACCCAAATTTCGCTCCTGCTCACCGCGAAAAGGCAGAGCTGATTTATTTGGCTGGTCGTTATAAGCAAGCTGTAGAATCGTACGCGAAGTACCTCGAATTGAACAACAGTTGCCGTGTAGGACAACGTTATGCCAGTTTCATTTTCTTGACAAAGGATTATGCAAAGGCGATTACCGAACTTGAAAAATGGTTGCCATGCAATCGAGATAATACTGTTCTTTATCGCCTTCTTGGATATGCAAATCATGAAGTAGGAATGAGCGATGTGGCAATGAAGAACATGAACGAGTTTTTTGTCCGCGCTGAAAAGAACAAGAGTCCAAAAATTATTGGAAGCGACTATGCTTACAAGGGAAAAATCCTTTCGAAGATGGGTCAAGACTCACTTGCCGTAGTGGAAATTGAAAAGGCCATTGCAATGGAAGGCGGATATCCAGAGGGATATGGTGAAATAGCCATGATATACAGTAAGCTTAAAAACAATGGCAAAGCTGCTGAGTGGTTCCAAAGGAAAATTGATAAAACCACAGGCACAGAAATTGACTATTTTCTACTTGGACAAAGTCATTATTTCAATAAGAATTATGCAGCGGCAGACACTGCTTTTGCAATGACTACCAAGGCATATGTGGATGGTTTCTTTTGGAGAGGAAGAGCGAATAAGAACCTTGATAACCAAGAAAATCCAATCGGATTGGCGAAACCATATTATGAAGAATACATCAAAGCGATAAGTGGTGACCCAGCTAAAATTGAGCCTAATAGGAAGAATTTGATCGAATCATATTCTTATCTGGGAGTTCTTTATGCCAAGCAAGACAATCTTCTATGCGCTAAGGCTGCATGGATGAAGGTTCAAGAATTGGATCCTGAAAACATTACTGCGAATCAGGTTCTGGAAGACAAAGAAGTGATTGGACTCACAGGTGTGCCCTGCGATCTTTTTGCTGTTCCTACGGAATAATACCAAATCTGCTTATCATACCGTTTTTGTATCTGTAATAGTCCAATGCCGTTTCACTTCATTGGTCTATAACTGATACTCTCGCGGCATTTACCACTTTATGATTATTAAAACCAGAATCCGCATTGGAAATCTATTACAGCACTAACCCCCTGTGATATCAAGCACTTTCTCGATTTTTATTCTTGATTTATGAATATACACCATCAAATAATCCCGAATCACGCGATGGAGGTATCGGAATTCATCGGTCGAACTATTACTGTGTTCCATCGTGTAGATTCGAGAATCCCGCAGCGCATTAACCCCTAGATGCTTCCAATGCGCAATGCGGGATAAACGGTATTAGCACTTCATAGCGAATCCCAATGCGGATTCTGGGTTCAAAGTAGTTTTTCATTTTTATACCGTTTGGATTTATGTAATAGTGCAATTTCGTTTCACTAAGTTGAACTAAACAAAAATTACAACGGCATTTACCACTGTAACCGCATAAAATATTTTAGACCATTTATTAAGTAACATTGGTATTACTACTACATCGATTGTCGGATCCGAAGAGCAGATCTCCTCATCTGAACTGTCAAATATTAGTGCAGTAATTTTCGGGGAATTCCAATTAATGCGAATTTTCCCGAGTGGATTATCTATCACCACAAAGTGGTTTGTCATTAATACATCTCTTTATCTGAGGTAAAATCGATATTTTATGCTTTTGTTTGCAGACTGTTCTTCACGCAATGTCAACAGAGAAATACATAAGGAAACACCTTCGTCCAGAGTTCAGAGAAACGCTCGTCCCCGTGATTTTGCAATTGCGCGAAGACTTATTGCGATTGGATATTGAGAAATTGGATCTTGCGCCTTATCAGAAGAGCTATTTTCTGAAACATCATATAAAGCGAGTCGACTTTTCCCTTGTGTATAGCGCAAGATTGCTCTGTGAGGTTGCAGATCAATTGAAGAAGCCTTTTGCTGAAATTAATCTCGTGGACCTGGGCGCAGGTATGGGAACATCTTATTTGCTTGCCGCACGATTGGGATTTCGGTCGGTTGTGTACAATGACATTGTAGACGATTCGTGCAGAGATGCAGCTAAATTGTGTGGTATACTGGGAGTGGAACTTACCCAATTTGTAACAGGTGATTTGGAAGCTGTGAAGTCTAAAATGAAAGAGAGTCACACTGAATTGAATGCATTGATAAGTAGAAATGTAATTGAACACTTGCCCGATCTGAATTCATTTTATTTTTCATTGAGCAGCGAGGAAATGGTTGTTGTGCAAGGGACTTCAGCTAATCCGTATAATCCATTGATGGCTTTGTGGCATGCAAGACTACATCTGAAATATGAACCAATATTCAGAAAGCGCCGACTTCAAATGATTGTAAAACACGATCCCAATTTGGAAACGTTGATGGCTCGTAAGATTGCTGCCGCTACGCGCGAGTATTATGGTCGGAAGCTTCTTGCAGTGGTGGATGAATACCGGAGGACGAAAAAAATTGTGGCCCCAAAGCTCTATGTATTGAATACAGTAGAACCTGAAACTGGTAGTTGGAATGAGAGAATTCTTACCAAAGGCAACTACGATGAGTTTGCGATTCCCAATGGCTTCGACACCAAAGTTATTGCAGGGTTTTGGGACGAATCTTATTCATCTGTTTTTAGGCGACTCATAGGGAAGTGCCTCAACATGGTCATATCATTGAGTGACCAGTTGGGGCTTTTCCTTTCGCCCTTTATGATAGTGGTCAATCGAAAAAAGAAGTAGGTCAGTGGGTACTTCTGATAATATCTCGAATGATTCTATCTCCAAGATAATCATCGTAAAAGAATTTATCTAAAGCTCTTTCTGCTTCGTAGCTCAATTCGGCTACTGTAGCTTCAGGCAAAAGTTCTTTTGCGGCCTTCAAATCTTTCTCGGCAATTTTATTTTCTTTTTTCAAGAGGTCGAAGGATTCGAGAATTAATCCTTCGTCTTTCAAATCGCCTAGATATTGGATCATCCAACTGAGAGCATAGAAATAGTTTGACTGAACAAAAAGAGGTTGCACACCAGTAAGCTTTTTGGGCATTACGTTGAAAGGCAAAGTCAGTATTTCATCGGTGCAGTAGTCTTCAAGTTCTTCAGGAATGAAAGGGGACTTTCTCAACTGAATCATTCCCATAGCCGTTTGAGCATAGATACTGACCCAACGCAGTCGACGACGTATTTCGTGCACGCCATTTTCCAAGTGCCAAGGATCAATTTCTCCATCACGGTATTTATCTTCTGCTTTTTCTAGTTCACTGCACATTACCAAGCCATACTCAACTTTGTTTTTGTCTCCTTCGGGCCATTCTGTGAGTAAAAGACCTTCTTCAAATTCTTTTAGTGCAGTGCCATTTAGCAGTCCGCCGGCCAGCATGGCCTCACTGGTCATTGTACTATATTTGGTGTAAACACTCAAAAATGTCTTCTCACTTGCTTTCTTTAATCCGGCTACCGAAGAAAAGTGCTCGTGCATGGCAAGCTGATGATCCATATCGCCAAGCATGTCTTCTATTAGCTTGAATTGCTTATACCAAGTATCGAAAAATTTCTTGTTTGTTATCTCACGGTATACTCTGCACAAACCTTCCAAACGGAACAACACAGCCCGTCCACCGTTTTTGAAAAACGATTCACCTTTGTTTTTTTGATTTTTGCCTTTGGCAATTAATTCTTGTAATGCGAGAATATGCGGATCAAACAGTGCTTTGCTCATGTGATGTATTTATTTCGCGAATTTACCCCAAAACGAATAACGGGCCTATTTGAGGTTTGGAGCCTGAGAGTAAGCGCTGAAGTTCAGGGTTCGATGTTCAGGGAATCTGCGGTAGAGCAAAAGGTTCTGACATTGCGGGAGTACGCGATGAAGGAAGCTGGAACTTACATTTGCTCCTGCCTGAGTCAACCTAACGATGACGAGAGGTCTATGATCAATCGAACAATATTCCCGAACTTTTCTTAACTTCGTATTATGCCAACTTCGCCACTCACTGCTATTATCGTGGATGATGAATTTCACGCGCGTGAAAACTTGCAAATGATGCTGGCAGAATTTTGCCCACAAATTCAGGTCATCGATTCGGCTGCGAATATTGTGGATGCACGGGAAAAGATCATTGACAAAAAGCCGCAAGTACTATTCCTCGATATCCGTATGCCCAGTGGATCGGAGGGTTTTGATCTACTTGACAGTCTGCCAGACAAAACATTTCAAGTCGTTTTCGTCACTGCATTCAAGCATTTTGCACTAAAGGCCTTTAATGCTAATGCCATTCATTATATACTCAAACCTATTGACCTAGAAGATCTCATTCAGGCAGTGGAGAAAATCGGCGAATATTTCGATTCCTTTCAATCGGATGAGCAAAATTTGGAACATTATCTCAATTCTGTAAAGTCATTGTCGGAGGCCATTAAAAATTCACAGCGCCAAAGCCGAATTACCCTTTATCATCAAAAGGGATTTCGCATTGTCAACACTAGTGAAATTATACGTCTAGAAGGCGAAGGAAATTGCACCAGTCTCCATTTTTCAGGAGGTCAAAAATACCTCGACACGAAGACGCTCAAGATATTCGAGGAAACATTGGATTCGGATGTTTTCATGCGTGTGCATAAATCGCATATCATAAATTTCGACCATTTAAGAGAATATTCAAGTGTCGATGGAGGTATGGCAATAATGGACGATGGATTCCATATTCCTATCTCTCGAGCGCGTTTGCCGGAGTTTCTCAAAAAAGCGAAGGATATTTAGTGATTACATTTTAATAGCTCTGAACTACCATTCAATCAATCGAACATCAAGTTTCCTAACTTCGCCCTAACTTTCTCTCCCAAATAAGTTTTATGCTCAAAGTACTGATTGTCGACGATGAAGAATTTGCTCGTGAAAATCTCAAATTGTTACTTCAAGAATTTTGTGAAGGAGTTGGGAATATTGAACTTGCAAACGGGGCATCACAGGCTCGTCAAATACTTCAGGAATTTAAACCGGATCTGGTCTTTCTCGATATTATGATGCCGGGTGAAGATGGATTTGCACTATTGAAAAGTCTTGAAGAAAAACCGTTTCAACTTGTTTTCACTACTGCTTTTCGCGAGCATGCTATTCGAGCATTCAAGGAAAACGCCATCGACTATTTGGAAAAGCCCATTGACATTGAAGAACTAAAAAAGGCAGTTGAGAAAACATTATCAATGCAGTCCAAAAAACAAACCAATGAAGTGAGCAGTGATCGCATGGCGCGTATTCTACAAAACATAGCACTTTCCAATAATGTGGAAAAGACTATAGTGCATACACGCGATGGATTTGCAGTATTAAAGAACGTAGATATTGTTCATCTTGAAGCAGACGAAAACTACACGACAATATTTATGGCGAATGGCAAAAAATATGTGAGTAGCGGAAGTATAAAGTCCTTTGAAGACAAGTTGGATCCGAACATGTTTTTCCGTACTCATAAATCACATATTATCAATATACTTCATCACCTCAAAGAGTTTAATCGCTCTGAGGGAAACATTGTGATACTCAGCAACGATGTTCAGGTGCCAGTAGCCAGAAGAAAAGTGCAAGAATTTTTGGACCGTTTGACATCTATTACATGATGAAGATTGCATTCCGATTAGTAGCAATTTTTTTCACCTTGTTGAATCTGCATTCCGATGCACAGCAGTATTCGTATATCCAACATAATGTAAAGGAAGGATTAGTACAATCGCAGGTTCGATGTGTTTATCAAGATTCTTCTGGTTTTATTTGGGCAGGAACTTTAGGTGGTATAAGCCGATTTGATGGAAGAATATTTGTGAACTACGATCGCCGCGACGGTCTGCCAGGAAATCAGGTAAACTGCATCCACGAACTCGCAGATAGAACAATTGTCACCGGATTTAATGGCAACATCGCATTCATCAATGCCGATAGAATTGAAACTCTTTCACTAGGTAGCAACTGGTCCGATGCCACTGTAAATTGTATTTGGGGTAAAAACAAAAATTACATGATGATAGGAACTGAAAAGGGAATATTCATCCTTCGGAACAATGAGATTAGTGGCCCATTCTTACCTTCATTTGAGGATGGCGCGAATATCAGGAGCATTATTGAGCACAAAGAAAAAATACTTGTTATATCAAGGGGTGGTATCGCTGAAATGAAGGAGACTAAGTTCATCGAGTATTTCATTCCACCCACGGGTATTACACTGTTTGATGCGGTGAGTGTGGTCGACACACTTTGGATCGGAACCAAGGACATGGGTTTGGTGAAACTGGTAAACGATGTGATTCAGGCTTTCGGTCCGGCGGAGGGACTAGAGTCTACAACCATTACCGGCCTCATGTATTCGCAACAACAAGCTCAACTTTATTTGACTTCCCGATTTGGATTTTACAAATTCAACGGAAAAAATTTCAAGGCTTTTGATGAGTCTAACGGTTTGCCGACACCCGATGTGAAAGATATGTTGGAGGATAAGGAAGGCAATATATGGGTAGCTACTTACGGGAGCGGCTTACTTCGATTTACAGGAGAAGATATTTATGCTTATACCACCAAAGATGGTTTGAGTAGCAATGCTGTTATGTCCATTACAGCAGATTCCGAGCAAGCAGGTAGCTATTGGATTTCCACCTACGATAAGGGAATATGTAGGCTAACAAACGACACAGTGACGTCTTATCCTCTGAGTGAGATGACCGATAACAATAGGATATGGACAAGTGTAACAACTCAAAGTGGAGAAACATGGTTTGGCTCTTCCGACGGATTATTTCTTTATAGAAATGGCAAATTCCTTCACTATACTGAAATAGATGGAATACCGGATCGCATGGTGCTGTCACTTCTCGAAACCGAAGATGGCATTATCTGGATGGGCACTGCGAAGGGTTTGGGAAAAATACAGAATGGGCAATTCAGCATTGTAGATAGAACGCCTAGAACGCGCATACGTTCTATTGCGCGCGACCTTTCCGGAGTTATTTGGTTGGCAACATTAGAGGGAGTTTTTTCATACGATGGGTATAGTTTCAAGGTGTATACCGAGAAAGATGGACTACCGGAAAAAAGTACTTATTGTATCGAGGTAGATGCATTCAATCACATTTGGGTGGGTACACAAAATGGAGTGGCGTTGTGGACAGATGGTCAATTTGCTCTCACCAATGTGGATGATTTGGCTGGAGCCAATACGATCAACTTTATGCGAAGTCACGCACGCGAATTGTGGGTAGGAACGAACAACGGTCTCTATCATACACTCCTGGTTCAAAACATGGATGCGAGTAATATTCGCTTCGAACACTATGGTTTGAATGAGGGATTGCGCAGTTTAGAAACCAATCTTAATTCAGGATTTATTGATGTTGACGGCAATGTATGGTTTGGAACTACAGACGGGGTGATGAGGCTCAACAAGAAAAAGACGGATTCCGAAATGAGCAATTTGGCGCCCGATATTGTACTCACTTCTATATTACTTAACTTAGAAAATATTGAATGGGCGAACTGGAAAGGAGTAACAATCAATAAAGCAAACGGATTGCCTGTCGATTTGAAAGTGGATCACAAACACAATCACTTCACCTTTCACTTCACAGGAATTTCACATTCCCATCCGGAGGATATACAATACCAGTATATGTTGGAAGGATTTGATGAAGATTGGCAATCGTTGACATCAAATGGATTTGCCACCTATTCTAACCTTCCCTATGACAACTTTACATTTAAAGTCCGTTCCATTGGCAGAGGTCAGAAATGGAGTGAGCCCATTTTGTACAATTTTCAAATTGAGCCACCCTTTTGGTACACTTGGTGGTTTATTTCGTTGGAAATTTTAGTTGGAATGGGTATGGTATGGAATATTGTGAGATGGCGCCGTAAAACACTGATTACCAGACATGAGAAGGAGAAATTCGAAATGAGATCAAAAATGTTGGCTTTAGAGCAAGAATCTTTAAACAGCAGCATGAACAGACACTTCATTTTCAACGCTTTAAACTCCATCCAGTACTACATCAACCGTCAGGATAGGCTATCGGCTAATAAATATTTAAGTGATTTTGCCAAGTTGATACGCAAGAATTTAGACAGTTCGAGCGATAATCTGACTACACTTCGAGACGAGCTGGAAAGGTTGGAATTGTATCTCAGGCTGGAGCACATGCGATTCAAGGACAAATTTGCGTATTCCATTCACGTAGATGAAAATCTGGACCAAGACGCTGTGAAAGTTCCGGCGATGCTCCTTCAGCCCTTTTTGGAGAACAGCATTTGGCATGGAATTTTACCAAAGAACATCCCTGGTCGAGTAGATGTAAATGTGGAGAAGAATGGCGATAGCATTGAGTTTACGATTACAGACGATGGAATAGGGATAGATAGCAGTCTTCGCAATAAATCAGGCAGTGACAGCCATATTTCCAAGGGAATGGCTATTACTTCGGGACGGATAGACTTGATAAAATTGATGACATCCCAACACATCGAATTGCTTGGTCCCTACGAACTCCTCGGCAATGAAGGTCAGACTATAGGCACTCAGGTTCGTATCGTTTTACCAGCAAATTTTAACGAACTTTTTTCAAATTAGTCTTGTATAAGCAAGGAAAAGATCTTACATTTGTTGGTAAATAGTCTCTCATTTTGAAGGCAATAGTGAAAATAGGATGGTTTTTGATAGCGCTCGTGTTCTTTTTGACCTCGTGTCATAAGTGCGAAGATGTGCTACCTGAAGATTCCGCTTATGAAAAATCTATTCGTGAAGATCAGCGTCCTACAGATGTAGAGATCCGTGATTTCGAGGAAGGGTTGCCTGATGATGGGATTAATGAGGATGATGCTGGCGGAGAAATTACCGATGACGACGACGATGAAGATGATGACGGCATCACGGATGACGATGATGACGATGATGACGACGACGATTCAAAGAAGAGCTCGAATTAATTTTTCTAAATAATATTTTAAAAAGGAACCGCACCAATTGGGCGGTTTTTTTGTGGTTTATGTCGCCGCTAATGGTATGTGAGATTTTGTCTTGCTCTAGCTCGGATTTGGCAGTTGGAAACTGTTGTACCGTTTATGTAAACCGTTTATGTATACCGTTTAACCCAGAATCCGCATTGGGATGCGTTATGAAGTGCTAAACCCCACAGATAGCAAGTGCTCTCGCAAGATTTTTATTTGATGGTGTATGTTCATACATCAAGAATAAAAATCGAGACAGTACTTGATATCAAAGGGGGTTAGCGCAGCAATAGATTTCCAATGCGGATTCTGGGTTTAAGTATCTGTAAAAGTCCAATTTCGTTTCACACCATTGGCTTGTAACAACTACTCCAACGGCATTTGCTGCTTCATGCGTATAAACCCGAATCACCCGATGGAGATATCGTAGTTCATGGGTCGAGTTATTGCTTCCCGCAGGCATTACCCTCAAGATACTTCCAATGCGCAATGCGGCATGGACTGTTTTATAAACAGAATTGGTATAATCGGTATGATCCCATGCATCACAGAAAGCTCATTACTTTTTTCCATCAGATTACTAATTATTTTAGTATATTCGCTACCTGAAGGACATCGCTTTCACCATCGCTCCGATTGTTTCTTCTAAGAATGAAAGCCTGTTGGTATTCTCAGTTGAGAAAATCCGAAAGGGCCACGTTGTGGGTGTCTATTATATGGAGATAAGGAAACATGAGCGAACGATCTATTATTCACTTGGACCTCGACACTTTTTTTGTGTCGGTAGAAAGACTATTGGACAGCAAATTGAACGGACTTCCCGTGCTGATCGGAGGTACTTCCGACCGTGGCGTAGTGGCCTCGTGCAGTTATGAGGCAAGGGCCTTTGGTGTCCATTCGGCCATGCCTATGAAACTAGCGAAACAGCTTTGCCCGCACGCTATCATTATCCGAGGCAATTCATCCAATTACCTAAAATACTCGGACATCGTCAGTGAGATTGTAAAAGAGGCTGTCCCCGTTTTTGAAAAAACTTCGATCGATGAGTTTTATGCAGACCTCACTGGAATGGATCGTTTTTTCGGATGCTATAAATTCGCTAAAGAACTTCGACAAAAAGTAATTCGCGAAACCGGATTGCCGATCTCCTTCGGACTTTCGGCCAACAAAACTGTTTCGAAAGTTGCTACTGGAGAGGCTAAACCCAATAATCAGATTCGTGTGGACAGTGGAAATGAAAAGCCATTTCTCGCACCACTCTCCATCAAAAAAATCCCGATGGTGGGAGATAAAACCTATCAAATACTCCGCAATTTGGGAATCAGTCAGATCAAAACATTGCAGGAAATGCCAATGGAGCTGATTGAGCATGCACTCGGCGAAAATGGTGCTGCTATTTGGCGAAAAGCAAATGGAATTGATAACTCTCCTGTCATTCCCTTTCATGAACGTAAGTCGATCTCTACCGAACGAACCTTTGATAAGGATACCATTGATGTGGTAAAACTTAGGGGAATTTTGCTCGCGATGACCGAAAATCTAGCCTACCAACTGCGCAAAGGGCATAAGCTCACTTCGTGTGTGACCATGAAGTTGCGTTACTCCGATTTTCAAACACAGACCGTTCAGTGTCGAATCCCCTATACATCTGCCGACCACATTCTTATTCCGAAAGTACTGGAGTTGTTTCAGAAACTATACAACCGCCGACTTCTCGTTCGACTGGTAGGCGTGCGATTCAGTCATCTTGTAAGCGGAGGTTATCAAGTCAATCTCTTCGACGATTGTGAGGAAAGAATAAATTTGTATCAGGCCCTGGACAAGATGCGCAATAAGTATGGAGATCGGGCCGTCATCAGCGCCGCAGGCATGCAGGCACATTCCATCGGACGTGGCGAAAATCCATTTGACGGTGGACCACCGGTATTGTTGGCGAATAGGAGGCAGTGAGATCAATCTGTATTGCCCCCGAATAAACGTATTTTGATTGATTGTAATACGGTTTGGATTTATGCAATTGTCCAATATCGTTTCACTGCATTGAACTAAACATAAATCACAACGGCATTTACCACGTCATCCTGCAGCGCATTGCCCAAAGCAGACTTCCAATGCACAGTGCGGATTGGACCATTTAGAGGTTCCCTTTTAGCAGAATTGGTATTATTTGGATTAAACCCAGAATCCGCATTGGAAATCTATTGCAGCACTAACCCCCTTTGATATCCAGCACTTTCTCGATTTTTATTCTTGATGTATGAATATACACCCTCAAATAATCCCGCATTGCGCATTGGAAGTGTCTTGAGGTTGATGCGCTGCGGGATTCTCGAATCTACACGATGGAGCAAAGTAATAGTTCGACCTATGAATTCCGATATCTCCATCGCGTGATTCGGGATAATACCAATT
>JAWXBG010000132.1:0-20299 GCA_034439875.1 Flavobacteriales bacterium | reverse complement strand
CCCAAATATGATTCTATCGTTTCAGAATTAATTGAGACTCATTCAGAGGATCTTTCCAAGGACTTCGGTAATCTCTAAAAATCGCTTAAAAGTAAAACCATGATAAAACTCTTTACCCTCCTTTCACTCGCCCTCATTTGTGCGGGTGCATTCGCTCAGAAAGTGGCCGATTTACCTTCGAAGTCTCCTTCATCCGAAGTTGAAAATATTCTAGTAGAACAAATAGCGACTGACAGTATGTGCACTTCCTTCATCATTTGGATTCGCGGCGGAGTGAAACATCATTTTCATACAAGTCACACCGAGAACATTTATATCTTGGAGGGCGAAGGAGAAATGGAATTTGGCGAAGAAGTGTTTCAAGTGAAGGCTGGAGACTACATCCTTGTGCCTAGGCTAAAAGTTCATTCTGTAAAAGCTACTATTCCTATGAAAGTTCTTTCCATACAGGCTCCGATGTGGACTACTGACGATAGAAAATTTGTAGCGCCAATTCGCAGACCACATAACGAGTAATAAAAGTCAAAAAAAGAGTCCAAGGCCGTTCAGTCTAGCTGCACGACCAATGAGGGTAGATAATTTTCATACAACACATTCAACCTCTCCAATTGCAACTTATTCGATAAACCGTCATTGGGTTGGGGCCTGTCGATTCGTGTAGGGAAAAGAGAAAGTTCTGTTTGATTTTTAGTTTTTAGAGTTTTCATTCAAGAAGTTAATAGTAAAAAAAAGTTTAAGAATTCAAATGTGCGTAAAATCCATATAAAACGAACATATATCTAGATTTAACTTATGAACAGTGGATTCTGCATCTTGTTAGGATTCCTGTATATCCGATCGCATGATTCGATTCTGTGAACTATTCAATCATTGTGTTGTTTACTTTCGTAACTCTTTTAAACCAAATCAGTAATCAAAATACTCTTAATGAGGATATTAACATCTTTTTCCATCATTTATTGCCTAGTTGCAGGAGCATTTGCCCAACAACACCCAGATTGGTCCTCGGAAATGAAAAAGCCAGGAATTCAGTTTGAGGAATTGTGCAACCTAAACAAGCAATTGTGGCCTGAAATGCCCATTACTCCTGGACAGGGATTTAAACAGTTTCAAAGGTGGAAATGGCTCTGGGAAACTCGTTTAAAAGAAGACGGCACATTGCCTTCCGGTTCTGAGGTCATTCGCACTTGGCAGGAACTTCAGACTTATTCGACCAATAGATCTATCGGTGGAAATTGGTTCGCTCAAGGTCCTGTTTTAGACGAACTCACAGACCGTGAAATGATAGATGGCGTGGGAAGAACTTCTGCCATTGCTTTCCACCCCTTAGAACCAAATACAATGCTCGTAGGTACCCCTGCTGGTGGTATTTGGAGAAGCATTGATGCCGGCGAATCATGGACTACCAATACCGATTGGTTGCCAACTTTAGGTGTTTCTTCTATCGCATACGACATTTCTAATCCAATGATCGTTTACGCAGGCACGGGCGACCGAGATGCTGCTGATGCCCTAGGAATGGGTGTCCTTAAAAGTTTAGATGGAGGTATTAATTGGGCTTTTTCAAATTCTGGTATTGAAGACCTTACCGTGGGAGTGTTAAGAATGCTGCCTGAAAGTGGTGTTATTCTCGCCGGAACCAATGATGGTATATACAGATCTACTGATGCTGGAGAATCATGGACATTCGTGTCAAGCAACTCCGTTGACTACAAGGACATGGAGGTACATCCAACTAATCCAAACACTATATATTCAACAGGAGCTGGTAAATTTTTCCGCTCTTTGGATGGTGGTCTGGAATGGGATTGGATTCAAGATGGTATTAACTCGGGAACAAGAATGGTAATAGCCGTTACTCCTGCCGCTCCCGACAGGGTTTATGTTCTCACTTCGACAACCTACGAATTCAAAGCATTTTATATGTCGGACAACGCTGGTGAAACTTTCACCGAGATGAGCGAAGAACCGAATATCCTGGGCTGGGCAGCCGACGGAAGTTCCGACGGTGGTCAGGCTTGGTACGATTTGGGAATGGAAGCAGATGCCGAAAATCCTGATGTTGTTTATGTTGGAGGAATTCGATTGAAAAAAACAATAGACAACGGGGTAACATGGTCGGACATTAATCCCAATTACGTTCACGTAGATCAACACGAACTTGCATTGTCGCCGCACAACAACGATTTGTATGTATGCAACGATGGTGGAGTTTATCACTACATCAACAACGATGAATGGCTTGATTTGAGCACGGGCATAATCAATGGACAGATTTACCGCCTAGGTCAGTCGCCGCACAATCCGTATAATGTTCTTAACGGATTTCAAGATAATGGCACCTCAGAATTCAATGGCGCGTTATGGAAAAAACGCGGTGGAGGGGATGGATTTGAATGTTTATACGACCATACAGACGAAACCTGGAGATATGGTTCCATCTATTACGGTCAGATATATCGCACGAACTCTGAAGTGGTGAATCAGAAAATTTGTGGTGAAGAAGAACTGGATATTACCGAAAGCGGTGCTTGGCTCACTCCCTATCTTTTAGCTCCATGGGACGAAAACACCTTGTTCGTTGGGCTCAAGAATCTATGGAAATGCAACAACGTGAAAGATCCGGAAAGAGACAGTCTCAACTGGGTTAAAATCTCAAGTAATTTAGGTGGAAACGATCTCACCAATTTAAATGCAATTGAAAGTTGTATGTCCAATATCGACATTATGTATGTCTCTGAAGGCAACAGAAAATTATTTAGGTGTAACAATGTAAATAGCGAAAATCCAACGTGGTCCACATTAAGTAATTTTCTTCCAGTATTCAATACTCCTGTGGCATCCATAGAAACGCATCCCACAGATTCGAACATCGTATACATTTCCTTTCGAATGGATGTGTACAAAAGCATAGACATGGGCAACAACTGGACGAATATGACCGAAGAGTTTCCTGATGTTACTATCAATTCTATTGTCTTTGACACAGCAGGTGAAGAAGAAGCATTGTACATCGGAACTGATATGGGTATTTTTTACAGAGACGCCAACATGACCGAGTGGATTCCTTTCAACAATGGTTTCCCTAACAGTGCTCGTGTTACAGAATTGGAAATATATTATGCCGAAGATCACTCCCAAAGCAGACTCAAAGCCGCTACATACGGTCGAGGTCTGTGGGAATCCGACTTATATGGAGCCAATCTAACGGCCTTCCCTGCTATTGCTTTGCTTACCTCTAATGAACCCTCACAAGAAGTATTTGGAGAGTTTGATCTCGAATTATCTTTCTACAAAAACCTCTCTTCGGAAACTGTAAGTGGATTGGAAATAGAAGATGTTTACATTGAAAACGCAACTGTAACTTCTCTCACTGGCGGACCTGAAAATTTTGTTCTTACAGTGGAGCCTCAAAGCTTTGGTTTCATAAAAATCTTTGTAGCTGATAGTGTCGTTACGGATACGGATGACCTTCCAAATTTCCAAAGCGATACTCTGCTATTTGTATTTAGTCCTGCTCCGGAACCCTTCGGTCCTTTTGGTCCCGGCGGTGTTGGTGATGATCAAACAGTAACTTTTTGGTTGAAAGCTGACGAAAATACTTTCGGCACCGGCAATACTCTTCTTACTGAAAACGGCTCTCTGGTAGAACAATGGAGAGATGTGATGAATACGGATTATACAGCCATTCAAACCTCCACTTCTCGCAAACCTGAATTGAGAACAGGCGAGAACGGCATCAATGGCAATCCGGCTTTGAAATTTGATGGCGAAAACGATTGGCTCAGTCTGGAGCAAGTTGTTCCAGGTAGAAGCATTTCCGGATATATGATGGTCGAAGGCGATACAATAGAATGGAACGAACATGGATGGTTTGCATCCGCTCGTGTTCCGAACGGTTATCTAATGCATCCTTGGAAAAATTCTTCTCAGTACAGCGCTGAAGTTTACGATTTAGATGACAACTCAAGTGGATCACCTATATACTACATTGGTGATGCCGCAGCTCCTCACTTATATGGATTTATATATCAGCAGGAAGATCTTTTTCAAGACTTTCAGACAATCTTCGATGATAAAGTATACGAATTCAATGGTATTGATATCGGATTGAGAGACAACATTACACCCATTGACATACGCATAGGTTGGGATTATGAAGAGAGATTCGGCTCAGGAAAAATTGCAGAGCATTTTGTCTTCAATCGCAAGCTCTACTCTACTCAACACATTCTCGTAGCCAATTATATGGGAGCCAAATACAATGTAGACCTCGGACTGCGATCTCGTTATCACCATCCCAATGAAAACCTGAATGTTTTTGGTATCGGCAGAACTACTGAATACGATCGTCATACAGATGCTCAGGGTCGTGGAATTATTCGTTTCAGCAATGCGCAAAGCTTGGACAATGAAGATTACCTCCTTTGTGGTCATGATGATGCTTCTCTAACCTTTGTTACCGATGGTTATCCAATCTCAAGCCCGCGTACTGAGCGGATGTGGGGATACACATCTACCGGAGAACCTGGAATTGTTTTGGTTGGAGTGCTTGCTTCAGAAATGGAAGAATTAGATGGTATTGGTTTGATCGTGGTTGATACCGATGAATTTCAACCCGGTCAGTCTCCCGACTTCTATCCACTTTCTTTAAATGGTGAATATCTTGAAGCTGAAGTAGAATTTCCCGCTAGTGGTGTTTTTGCCATTGGTGTGCAGCCAACAGTTGGTGTTCAGAATCTTGATCTTGCAGAAGTAAGCATCTTCCCCAATCCAGTAGAAAATATTGTTTCAATTCAGTTGAATAAGGTCTGGCCTGAACGTTGGGATTTTATTTTGTATGACAGTGTCGGACGTCGGATTTTAAATCGTCAGTTCAATTCAAAATTAGTTTCTTTGTCGCTCAATGACCTCGCCTCAGGAATGTACTTTGCGGAAATTGTAATTGATGGCGTTGTAATTGAAAAAACAAAATTGATAAGAAAATAAAGCTTCTGAAGCGAATAATACCGTTTGGATTTATGTAAGGGAACCTCCAAAAACCTCTTTCCGTTTCGACCAAATTCAAAATTATTGCACATTCTGATAAATTTATTCGGGCCAAATCCCGCGAGCCAACCTTGGGAAATACAAGGGAAACAGATCGCGGGACTAAGTGGTAGAAAACACCTAGTAAAGCGTCAAGTTTACATTTATTTCTACCTCTTGATTTGATGTCATTTACCCCGAATACTTCACCAAATCTCAGTTGCAGATCGTCCAGCTATGCGTCTTTCCTGACTAAGGTCAGGACGGGCTTTTTGACTTGTCTTCGGCGAAATTTGTATCCGCGAAACATAAAGCAGGTTTTTAGAGGTCCCTGTAATAGTCTAATTTCTTTTGACTGCATTGAACTAAACGTAAACAACAACGGCATTTACCACTGCATGCAAGATACTACAGCCCATTACCCAAAACAGACTTCTAATGCGCAATGCAGGGTGGGCCATTTATTAAGTAACATTGCTGTAATATGCCGCAAGTAGTAATGGTCACCGGAGCCTCTTCCGGCATTGGAAAAAGCATTGCGGAAGTTCTGTCTACCGCAGGCTACATTGTATATGGTAGCAGTAGAAAAGCCCACAATGGCGACTCTGCCCTGGGATTCAAGATGGTGAGTTTAGATGTGACTGATGAAAATTCAATACGATCTGCCGTGGATTACATCATAGAAACACACGGAAAATTGGATGTATTGGTAAACAATGCAGGTCTAGGTATTCTAGGTCCGGGTGAATCAGTTTCGGACCTGGAAGTTCGAGAAATATTTAATACAAATTTCTTCGGTTTAATCAATGTTTGTCGTGCCGTAGTGCCTATCATGCGGAAACAAAATAGTGGACATATCATTAATATTTCGAGTATCGCCGCAGAAATGGGCTTGCCGTTCAGAGGTATCTACTCAGCGTCAAAAGCGGCTGTAGACAGGTATAGCGAAGCTTTGAATATGGAGTTGAAGCCTTTTGGTGTACATGTCAGTATTATTCAGCCGGGTGACTTTAATACCGGAATCAACGACAATAGAAAAGTAGCTTCTTTTATTCCTGATGTGTACAAAGTGGCATACGAAGACGCCCGCGACATTATTGTGCAAGAAGTATCGCATTCCCCTAGTCCTGGGCCTATCGGAAAGGCTGTTCTTGAGCTAATACGCGAGAAGAATCCTTCAATCAGAAAAAGAGTTGCTCCTCTGCTGACTAGATTGAGCCCTCAAATAAAATTCCTGTTGCCATGGAATGTTTTCAGTCGACTTATCGCAAATAGATACTCCAAAGGAAAAAAATAGTCAAACTAAAGGCTACCTCTATTCGAATTTAACAATGCGAATTGATTGATTGATTAAATAAGCTCCTGCTGACCATGTTGATGTATCAATTGTTTCTGAATTCTTTATAATTCCATTCCATACAAGTGATCCTTTCATATCTCTAATTTCAATTATCCCTTGATTTTTAACCTGAATGTTGAGTGTGTTTTTAAATGGAATAGGAAACACCTCTATGAAATTTTCATCCAATAAGTCTTCTACGGAAACGTCAATTACACTCACTTCAAAGTTTACTACACAACCGGCATCATCTGTAACAGTGCAAATGTAGGTTCCTTGACCCAGAGCACTGGCAACACTCGTTTGAGCGCCGCTGGACCAATTGTAACTGTAAGGAGACAGACCACCAGAAACCACGATTTGTACAGATCCATTATTTCCATTGTTCGCATTGAAAATATTGAATGAAGCTGCAAGTTCAGGGTTTTCTAGCACTGTGATAGTTTGATTGATCTCACATAAAAAAGCATCTGTAATGACGATATTATATTCACCTGCGAACAGTTCGTCGGGCGAAAATTGTCCCCAATTTACTTGATATGGCTCCATTCCACCCGAAACAAACAACTGAATTGGGCCACTTTCACCAAAACAAAGTATGTTGTCCAAATTTACCATTGCGGCAATGACATCCATTTGTTCGATCTCAAATTCAACTATTTCTATACAGCCATTTTCATCAGTCAATTGAACTGAATAGTTGTTGGCAGGAAGAGCAAGTGGATCCAATCCATTCCAATTTTGCTCAATTTCACCTGTCCCACCGGCTGTTGCAATTGTAGCTGTACCTGTCTCGGCTCCAAAGCAAGCGACCAAGGCAGTTTCGATGGAATAAGTGATGTCATCCGGTTCAGTTACTTCCAAATCAAGGGCTACTTGACAACCAAATTCTGTCAATACATTAAAAGTATAATTCCCTGCAGAAAGATTGGTTATTTCTGTTCCTACGTTTTCTGAATTCCAATCGACAAGCACAATTTGATCTTCTCCCACAATATTCAATTGTATTGTTCCATCTGTTTCACCTGTACAACTTAAGTGTTCTATATCCGCGTTTATCTGTGGTACTTGCACTTCCAGTATCGTGCGCGAAACGGTGAGCCCAACGCCAAATTCATTGGCCACGGTAACAGAATAAACACCGGCTTCGGCGGCTACAATCGCAGCGGTAGTCTGCCCAGTGCTCCAGAGGTAACTGTACCATTGGCCGGCATCGAGAGTCACTGAATTATCCCCGCAAATGGTCTCAGAACCAATGACACTTATTTCGGCGGTCAGGGTCTCCCCCTCCACAAATTCGTGTTTTATAAGTGCCTGAACATTGTAGTGCTTTTCTACAAAACCGGATGGCCATGAAAGAACAACGGAATCGACAGCTAGACCATTACCAATACCAACTATTTCATACTGTGAATCTTGTGCAATGTAATTTTCTCCGCACATCGTGTATCTTATGTACCGATTCCCTCCAACATAAGTTTCGATGAGAGTACCTACTGCATCTCTATTACTCACAGTGCCTTGGAGGCCATATTTAATCCACTTTTTGCCGAAACCTTGATTGGTATATAGCGCCGCGGTTGATGCGAAGGTATTCGTGATGATCATATCAGGGAAGCCGTCATTATTCCAATCGCCCTTTGCGCTGCTATAACTGTTATAGGTATCTGCATTGAGGCCTAGTGAATTTTGCTGTTCAAATGTCCCATCTCCTAAATTAACGAAGAAAAAATTCTGATTACTGTTGATTCCGGGTGATGTTGTACTCACGTGTAAATCATCAAAACTGTCATTGTCATAATCAACCCACAACGAACCCCAACAGAGAGCATTCACTCCCACACCGGCTTCTTCGGCAGCATCTGAAAATACACCATTTTCATTTTTCAAAAGGATATTCGATTCAGTATCATTGGCAATATAAATATCGAAATCACCATCGTTGTCATAGTCCGAAATACTATTTGACATAGAATCTGCAAAAACATTGGATCCCGTTGCTACACTCGCATTTGAAAAATTTCCTCCTGTATTTCGATACATGGCATTTCCAGTATGTTTGTCATTTACAACGTACAAATCAGGCCAAGAATCGAAATCGAAATCTACCCATACTGCTTGAAAACTAGGGAGGCTTCCGTTACTTACCCCTACTGTGGAAGCAACCTCGTTGAATGTTCCATCTCCATTGTTATGAAAAAGCCAATTGGTTGTTCCATCCATCCAATTATAATTGCACACATAACAATCTAGAAATCCATCCCGATCATAATCTGCCCACGAACATCCATAAGAAGCCGCATTTAAGGCCATTGGTATGTCTAAATCCGCTGTTACATCGGTATAAATAAACTGTCCATCATTTCTGTACAGTTTGAGTCCATTTCCTCTTCTGGAAATCATTAAATCCGCATCACCATCATTGTCGTAATCAACCCAAGTGGGCTGCTTTGCGTCCAGTGTATTTGGAATCAATTCTTGTCTCAAAAAACTATTTCCACCCAGGTTTCTGTAGAAAATAATGCTGTCATTGTTTATACAAAAAGTTAGATCATCAAATCCGTCTTTATTGTAATCGTAAAAGCTAACTCCTCCTCCGTACAAACCCAATGGATTGTATATCTGAATGAGTTCATTTACAGAGTCGTACGTGTAACCTTGTGAATAAACATTCAGCGCAGAAAAAAGAGAAACAGCAAAGAGTATTTTTCTCATGAAGAGTCTTTTTGAATAATTAAGGTTTAAAACGCCGGAAGTCCAAAATTTTCCATGAATGCGTATTATTTCGAATACAAATTCCGATTCGGTTGTGCTTCCATATTATTGACGTAAAGTTGAACAAATAGTTGGCTATGAAAAGTAATTTTCTTGCCTGCTGGGCGAATTCATGGTGGAAGGCCCTTTATTCCCGCTCTATAGCTTCCTGTTTCATTAAACCCAGAATCCGCATTGGAAATCCATTGCAGCGATAACCCCCTTTGATATCAAGCACTTTCTCGATTTTTATTCTTGATGTATGAATATACTCCGTTAAATAATCCCGCATTGCGCATTGGAAGCATCTTTAGGTTAATGCGCTGCGGGATAAACGGTATTATCACTTCATAGCGAATCTCAATGCGGATTCTAGGTTAAATAAGCCTTCCGAGTGAAATTTCAAGGAGTTCTTTTAAGCCCAAGTCCATCTCCTTGCTCCAACATGAAGGCAAAAGCTTCCTCGAAATTATTATGAATTTGACCGTCGAGAATGGCGTCCTTAATCGCGTTTTTTATGATGCCTACCTCCCTTCCTGGCACAAGTCCAAAGGTTTTCATGATCATCTCCCCCGTCACAGGTGGCTGAAAATTCCGAATGCGGTCATGCTCCTCTACTTCAGCAAGCCTTTCTTGAACCAAGATATAGTTCTTGAGGTACTTTCTGACTTTATTTTCGTTTTTGCTGGTTATGTCAGCATTGCATAATAATAATAGCTTATCCAAATCATCGCCCGCTTCGAAAAGCAGTCTGCGCATTGCACTATCCGTAATTTCTTCTTTCGTAAGTGCTATTGGCCTCAAATGAAGTAAGACCATTTTTTGTACAAACTTCAT
The DNA here is from genome assembly GCA_034439875.1 of Flavobacteriales bacterium. Classification (GTDB taxonomy): domain Bacteria; phylum Bacteroidota; class Bacteroidia; order Flavobacteriales_D; family Sanyastnellaceae; genus JAWXBG01. The sequence continues at coordinate 10,341 of JAWXBG010000132.1, read as the reverse complement.
GTGTTTGTCTAAAGGCAATTTCAACCTTTTAAAAATCCCGGGAACCATGCGCGCCCCCAAATCTTCATGACCATGAAATGTCCATCCTTCTTCCGGTATAAATTTCTTTGTGGGTGGTTTGGCTATGTCGTGCAAAATTGCCGACCAACGCAACCAAAGGTCGTCGCTCATTTCGCAGAGATTGTCCAAAACTTGAAGGGTATGATAAAAATTGTCCTTGTGACCTACACCATTCTTGATTTCTACTCCATGAAGTTTTACCATTTCCGGAAAAAACTCTTGCAGCAATCCAGATTCAAATAATTTAATAAATCCGCTTGAAGGCTTAGGTGTTGCAATAATTTTATTCAGTTCTGAAACCACGCGCTCCATGCTCACGATTTTTATTCGTGAGGCATTTCGCTTGATAGCCTCAAAAGAATCGGCCTCAATCTCAAATCCCAGTTGCGTGGAAAACCGAATGGCTCTCATCATCCTCAACGGATCATCACTATAGGTAATATCTGCTTGCAATGGAGTTCGCAAGACCTTGCTTTGCATATCCTGAAGTCCATTGAATGGATCTACTAATTCTCCAAAATCTGGCGACATTAAACTCAAGGCCAACGCATTTATCGTGAAGTCGCGACGCATCTGATCTTCATATAGAGTACCAGCTTCTACTGCCGGTTTTCTCGAATGGCTCGCATAAGACTCTTTGCGAGCGCCAACAAATTCTATGTCCCAATCTTCATAACGGAAATGTGCTGTGCCGAAATTTTTGAAAATATCTACTTTGTGAACTTTCAATGCCTTTGCACAAGCCTCGGCCAATTGGATTCCATCTTGGTCTGTTACAACGTCAATATCTATGCACCCTCGTTTGAGAATCAAATCGCGAACAAATCCGCCAATAACGTATGCACGGGAATTTAGACGTTCTGCCTCCTGACCAATGACCTTGAAGATCTTGTGTTGTATTTCCCGCGATAGATTCATCAAAAATTCCCTTTCGGGATGCGAATCTAGTGTTTGAAGTAGAAAATTGACCAATCCACCAGAAATATTGCTATGGACGATAAATCGGAATCACATGCTTACTAACTGTTTACATACTATTATAGAGTTATAGACAAGTTGGAAACATCCCAAAAAAACTACTCGGCAATGGTTCTAATCCACTGCTCTTTTCCCTGCGAGTCCAAAACACGAATCGTTAGTTTCCTTTCTTTTCGTTTTCCTGAAATATCTATCGTCGCAAAATTCTGTGTCGCAACGATCGTTCCCTCTATTCGATTTGTATTGTTCTCTGTAGTATTGTCGTAAGCTTTACTTGTAAGCGGCGAAACAGTGAGATCATACACAACCGTTCCACCAGGCAATGTATCAGCACTCAACTCTGTGCAATGCCTGTCGCCTGTGAGAAAAACCACTCCATTTATCTGATTGGAATCTATGAGTTTCAAAAGACTATCGCGCTCTTGCGGATAAACCGCATAGTTCTCAAATTTTGCATCTGTATTCAGCACTTGACCGCCTATGGCCACAAACTTAAAAGGAGCTTTGCTATACTTCAACGACTCAACTAGCCAAAGGATTTGTTCTTTCCCAAGCACCGTTGGCTCTATACCTGCAGTTTTTGGATCGGTGCGGAAATACCGATTGTCCAGGAAAAAGAAATCCATGTCGCCCAATGTAAACTGAGTGGTAATGCCTCCTGCTAATCCGGGTATTCCGTACGAATTATTGGACCAGAACATCTTGAACACATCAAGACTCCAATCCTTGTGTATAAAGCTGCCATTCGAATCATTGGGACCAAAATCATGATCATCCCAAATGGCATAATGAGGACAGGCGCTCAACAAATTCTGCAGTTGGGGCAATTTCCTCAGCTCAGAATACCTGTACATCATCCCATATCGGCTATTCAAGTCTACTTCTCTGAAATATACATTATCGCCTAACCACAACATGGCCGAAGGTTTCTCTTTGTAGATATTCTCAAAAATTTCGTATTTCATACCATATGGATCACCAGGTCGATCATACTGCGGATCATTGATGAATGAACAGCTCCCGAGGGCTATCCTAAATTCTGGTGGGTCGGTTCTGTATTGCCACAAAGGCTGAGTATAAAATGTCTTGCCTTTGCTTTCGACCAATTCATTTACCTTAACCTGATATTCATAAGTAGTGCCCGGCTCCAAAGCAGTGCAGACAAATGTTCCGGTAAATGCAGTGTTTTCAGTGGTTTTGATTGAAATGTTTTTTCTCGCTTTCTCATTTTCCTTAGGCCAGTAAATGAGCTCCACATCGGATTCTGAGATGGTCTGAATCCAAATCGAAGCTTCCCTCATTTCAGTATATCCATGCATTGGAGAACAGGCCAATTGAGCGGTAATAACGATTTGAATATAAAAAACTGGAATAATTGACAAAATAAACTTTCTCATAGTCTCGCTATTTCTAGATATAATAGACGAATACAAAATACGTTCAAAAGAAGTCGAGAATGGATACAAAGAATAAAATTGATGAAACGACAACACCCACTGAATTTCAGCCGGAAAATGAAACTAAATCAAAAAAATGCTTGAGAAGCATCAGATCTAGTATAGCAGTATTAGTTAAGATTTAGAGAAATGTCAATCTTGCGATGCAATCATTTCGCTTAAAAGACGTCAATTCCCCTAAAGGTTGCCTGTGTCAAAAGTATTTTTTGATATCTAAAAAAAACCAGATAATATATTGTTTATGAGATAAATAGAATGGTCTGTATAATGAGAAGAATGAATAAAAAAACCTAGCTGATTCATTTTTTTTGCTCCGCAAGCCACCTGTCGCGTTCTGCTGGTGTATTGATGTTTCGGAAAGCCTTTAAGTCTTCCAAATCAATCAAATTGGCTTTGGCTTGCTTTAAGAACTTCCGGGGGCAAGTATTTCCGTGACTTAGATATAAAAGTAATTCACGATATGCGCCTGGTTCATATATGGCTGCCAAAGGTTCAGGTTCGTGAGTTAGAATATCCTGGAATGCCGTTGCAATCCTGCTGGACTTTCTGGCAGAAATCAATTTTTCAAGAGTAAGCACATCCATATCCGGCATATCTGCTGCAAGCACCAGCCATGCTGAGTCTGGTTCGCTCATAAATGCGGATAATATTGCTGCTATCGGACCAATGCCATTCATTCTATCGGAAATGATCTTGTTTTCTTCGAATTCCCTTATCTGATCTTCTCTACATGAAACATAGGTTGCTATTTTCAGCGATTCCATCAAATCAATTGCAGTCTTCCACTGAGGTTTTTGATGATATATCAACTGAATTTTATCGGCGCCCATTCTTTCTGACTTACCTCCTGCAAGTAGTATTCCTTTCAATGGTGCCAGTCTTTGAACATCGCTCAACAACCAATTATCAAATGAAAAATCGCCTTTATGTGATACGTAATTACCCAAATCCAAGCCTTCAAAAAATGAATCAGAATCTGATTGTTCTGAATCTGCAACTATGGCAATTACATTCGTCAACTGTTTGGATCTCTTATAGATCGATTGCTTCTTTTCGGGCTGTGCAAATAATACTTGCCTCGAACCTGCATGGTGATTGCCATTGATGATTAAGTAATCGCAATGCGTGGCAAAAGCATTAATTTCTAAAGGATTGGACAAACCGGTATGTACATTCTCTCCTTCTACACTCGAAATACTTAATATAGTGGAGCCCTCTTCCTTGGAATGATCAGCATCCAAATAACCGATTCGAAAATCGGGAAGTGCTTTTCTGATTTGATCAACTTTGTTTTGCACTTGGGCACAATGCAAACCTAGGAACACAATTTCTTTTCTTGCGAATGTGCCCCATTCTGCTTTTGTCAACTTAGTATGTCTTCCTCTTTCAGCCAATGTCTTTCTTCCCTCCTGTTTTGCTCAGTAGTTTAATGGGACCAATTTCAATTTCATGTGATAGTCCTTTGCACATGTCGTAAATAGTAAGCGCTGCAATACTAGCCCCTGTTAGAGCTTCCATTTCAACTCCCGTTTTCGAAGATATGCGAGCTTCACAACGAATGATCATTTCATTTTTTTTTACTTCAATGTCAATTCCCACTTTGTCTAATGCCAAGGGATGACACAGTGGAACAAGATCAGAAGTTTTCTTGGCACCCATTATTCCAGCTAATACAGCAGTATGAATCAATGGTCCCTTTGCCATCTCAAAATTCGAGTCTCTGAGGATTTTCATAACCTTCGAAGGAAGAGTAACCCTTGCCTCTGCTATGGCTGTTCGGAGGGTTATTTCCTTATTTCCCACGTCTACCATTGAAGGTTTTCCTGTTTTGTCCAGATGTGTCAACTTATTGCTCATGACTGCAAAGATTGGGTATTCTGATCAATAGATATAAAAAAAGAGCGACCCATTGTCGCCCTTTTTTAATTCTTTTATTGAAATGTGTCAGATTACTCAATCGGCTGCATGATCCATGTGATGAGTTCCGATTCATCTTTTACCATCGATGGGTCGTTCACATATACTTCATATCCCGACCATCTGGGTAAATGTTTTGGCATAATTGCACCCATCAATTTCCCCTAAGAATCGGGAGTACTGTCGTATGAACCTTTATGCAAATACTTTGCGCATTTTCCAGCAGGAATGTTGGAATATCGATAGTCGCCCTTTACATCAATTTTAGATGTTACCGGTACGGCTATTTCAAGATCCATAGATTTGGTGGTGTCATTATAGTTGTGAGCAATAGAAAGAAAAGAACCACCTATATTCTGTGGACCACCTATTAGTTCCACAATTTCGGCATAAGTCTTTGAAAATAATTCGGCATCTCCAGGACCAGGTACCATTCCTTTAAATGTTTTGCCAACGTACCATATTTCAGGCACATCTACAATTTCGTATATGGCTGCAGACTCCGCTGGCTTTTTAGACTCCACTTTGTCTTTCAACATTTTTAAGCCCAACTTGTACATGTTGCTCATTGTCTTGTTCATGTTCATCATGGTCATAATTCCTCTACCTAAAAATGGTGTGGGTGCTTCATCAAAAAACCATGTAGTCTTGGTGCTGTCGCCAACTTGTTCGAATAAAAATCTAGCGGAAAAGTTGTCCTGCATGCCAAAATTCATAGTCATCTTGAGCGATTTGCCCGGAACCGCTTCTACGATCTCCTGATATCCATCTCCACTATTTTCGCTTGTCCAACTAGAGCGAGCTCCTACTCCTGACTCAGGACCGGAGAGCGTTTCTACAATTGTGCTGTCGCTGGTTTTCCATGGACTCCACGTCCAGTTCTTGTAGCTTACAACTTCTTCATAAGCCATATCAGGAGTGCCTTTCATCATGACCGACTCTTCTGCTTTCATCGATTTTTCACCTAGTAAACAGATTACCAGATAAACGCCAAAAATTCCGAGCACAGCTAGGAATAAATACTTAACAAATTTCATGGGGTCAAGGGGTTTTGGTTGTTCAACAAAAGTACAAAACATACTTGTGCCGATATTAGCCACCGTGAAAACTTTGATTGTAATAGGTGGAGGTGCTGCCGGATTTTTTGGAGCCATTAATGCTGCCCAAATGTCGCCAGGCCTAAAAGTGACAATACTGGAAAAATCTTCTCAGCTTCTGGGTAAAGTAAAAGTGAGCGGAGGTGGAAGATGCAACGTGACTCATGCCTGTTTCGATCCGCGTGAATTAGTTACTTTTTATCCACGTGGCGAGCGCGAATTACTTGGACCCTTCAATAAATTTCAACCCGGAGATACCATCGCTTGGTTTGCTGAAAGAGGCGTTGAACTCAAAATTGAGGGCGATGGCAGAATGTTTCCGATTACCAACCTATCGCAAACGATTATAGATTGCTTTTTAACTGAAGCGAAAAAATTTGACGTAGTTGTTAAAACCCAAACCGGAATTAACAGCTTACAAAAAAATGGGAGTCAATGGGAGGTGACAACTACTTCCGGAATTTTTACGACCGATTACATCCTTATGGCTGCAGGATCATCGAATCAAATTTGGGAATTGCTCAAAGAGAGTGGTCACGAGATAGTAGAACCGGTGCCCTCTCTTTTTACTTTCAATATTGATGATTCTCGCATAAAAAATCATCCGGGAATTTCTGTTCCGAATGCAGAAGTTCATTTTGGAAAATTTTTTACTTCCGGTCCACTACTCATTACGCATTGGGGACTGAGCGGACCAGCTATTCTTAAAATGAGCGCTCTTGCTGCCATCGAAATGAATAGATTAAACTACAAGACCAAGATTACTATCAACTGGGATGGAAGTTTGGACAAATCATCGTTCGAAAAATTACTACGAGATAAACGACAAAGCGATCCCAAAAAACTTGTGCTTTCTTCTGCTTTTGCAAATATGCCCCTCCCCTTATGGAAATCATTGTTGAGTGATATTCCAAGCGAACTAAAATGGGCTGACTGCAACAACGAACGTATAGCCTTCATTGCAGAAAGTGTTACAAAATGTGAGTTTGATTTAACAGGCAAAAGCACGTTCAAAGAAGAATTCGTAACGGCAGGCGGAATAGAGCTCAAGGAGATAGATTTCAGGACAATGGAAAGCAGGGTCTTGAGCGATCTGTACTTCGCAGGTGAAGTACTGAACATCGACGCTGTGACAGGCGGTTTTAACTTTCAGGCTGCATGGACCACTTCGTGGATTGCCGCGTCAGCCATCGCCAAAAAAGCTGGTCAAATCAAATCAACTCGACTTATTGGATAAAAGCAGGCTTCAATTGATCAATCCTCTGCAAATTCCACTATTTTTGTTTGATTCTAAATTATGTAGAAAATGACATTAGGTACTGTAGCAGACGGAATGCAAAACGACACGGGTGTAAAAACCAAGGTTGCCTATCTGAATGATCGACCTTATGAATTGAAAGAAGGGGAAACCATTCTTGCTTTCATCAAAAGACATTTGGGAGAACAACACGTGCCTACTTTATGTGACGCCCCCAATCTCGAACCTTTTGGCGCTTGCCGTGTGTGCAGCGTTGATGTGGCGCTGAAACCAGGCGGTCCAGCTAAAGCCCAAGCATCTTGTCACACGCCTATCATGGAGAATTCTTTTATATACCCTGATAGCGGTCGCATTCAGAATCTCAGAAAAAATATTATTGAACTCGTTCTCACCGATCACCCACTCGACTGTCTTACTTGTGAAGTAAATGGCAATTGTGAGCTGCAAACAGTTGCTGCTCGTGTTGGGATCAGAGATGTGAGATATCCCAAAGGAGCTGATCACTTGCATTATACCAAAGATCTGTCGCACCCATATATGACGAGCGATTTTTCGAAGTGTATCAATTGCTCTCGGTGTGTGCGTGCCTGTGAAGAAGTGCAGGGAGAATTAGTGCTCAGTATGGCCGGACGTGGTTTTGATGCGCACATCGTAAAGAGTTTGGGCGATTCTTTTAAAGATAGCGATTGCGTAAGTTGTGGTGCTTGCGCTCAAGCATGCCCGACGTCTGCTATCTCTGATGTTTTTCAATCGAAGTCAGTACGAATTGCAGAAAAAACAAGAACGGTTTGTACCTATTGTGGAGTGGGATGTAATCTGGAAGTTTCTCACAATGGAAATGAAATACTGAGCATTCAAGCTCCGTACGACGCCGAAGTGAATGCAGGTCATACTTGCCTCAAAGGCCGATATGCCTTTAAGTTTTACAATCACAAAGAGCGTCTTCGTACTCCATTAATCAAAAAAGAAGGAGTCCTTGTCGAATCAACTTGGGATGAAGCGTATGAATTCATTGCTGCCAAATTGAACGATATTAAAAGCAATCATGGAGCAGATGCCATTGCCGGAATTTCTTCTGCACGATGCACAAATGAAGAAAACTACCTCATGCAAAAGTTTATTCGCGCTGTTGTTGGCACGAATAATATTGATGGTTGCGCACGGGTATGTCACTCTCCTACTGCACTAGGTATGCAACGCACTTTTGGGACTGGGGCTGCTACAAACAGTGTCGCCGACCTGAAACATACTTCTTGTATGATGGTTATTGGAGCCAATCCTACAGATGCTCACCCTGTAACTGGCGCTAAAATAAAGCAGCAAGCCATGAAGGGTAAAACCCTTATAGTAATTGATCCAAGAAAAATTGAATTGGCTCGTTATGCCAATTATCATATTCAATTGAAGCCGGGAACTAATGTCGCAGTATTGAATATGATGCTGTATTACATCATCACAGAAGGAAAAGATCACGTAGACTTTGTGCAGACTAGAACAGAAGGATTTGAGGACTTTAAAAAACATATACTTTCACTCGACATCGACGCACTTGCAACAGAAGCGGATGTAGATAAAAACCTGGTTCGTGATGCAGCGATCGCATATGCCTCCGCGCCAAATGCAATGTCTTTTCATGGGTTGGGTGTAACTGAGCACATGCAGGGAACATACACCGTAATGCTCATTGCCGACCTCGCCATGATTACTGGAAACATTGGCCGTCCGGGTGTGGGTGTAAATCCCCTCCGAGGACAAAACAATGTGCAGGGTCTAGCCGACATGGGTTGTCAACCGCACCAGGGAGCCGGATATTTTGCCGTAGATGACCCTGCCTATCATCAGAAATATGAAGAGTTCTATGGAGTTAAACTTCCCAATTATGTAGGACTAAAAATTCCACAGATGTACGACGCTGCTATCGACGGGAAGTTGAAGGCTATGTGGGTGATGGGCGAAGATATGGCTCAAACAGATCCGAATACAGAGCACGTTTTGGCGGCATTAAAGAATCTCGAACTTTTAGTAGTTCAAGAAATATTTATGTCGCCTACTGCAGAGCTGGCCGATGTTGTTTTGCCGGCAGCATCCTTCCTCGAAAAAAGCGGAACATTTACCAATGGCGAAAGGCGTATTCAGAGAGTAAACGCTGTAGTGGCTCCGCTCGAAGGAACCAAATCGGATGGGCAAATTATGTGCGACATCATGAATCGGATGGGCACTGAAACACCTGATTATGATCCCAAATGGATATTGGAAGAAATAGCACGCATAGTTCCGTTTTTTGAAGGAGTTAAGTGGGATGAACTCGGCAAAAATGGAAAACAATGGCCGGTAAAAGCAGATGGCACCGACACCAAAATTCTGCATACAGAAGATTTCAAAAGAGGGAAAGGGAAATTCTGGACAGCTTCGTACAAAGAGACACCGGAACGAACAGATTACAAAAAGGACTATCCATATATTGTCACAACAAACCGCGAATTGGAACATTACAATTGTGGCACCATGACACGCAGAACGGGCAATGTGGATATTCTTACAGAAGATGTTTTGCTAATATGTGCCGAAGATGCCTCTAAAAATGGAATTGCCGATGGTGATATGGTTTGCGTAGAAAGCCCAAGAGGTAAGGTAGATATCAAAGCAAAAATTACAGATCAGGTGAAATCGGGTATTCTTTCTACAACGTTCCACTTCCCTGAAATGATGCTGAATTTGATTACCAGCAGTATTTCAGACACCGATGCCATGTGTCCAGAGTACAAAGTTGTATCTGCTAGAATTCGAAAAAGCAAAGGGAAATTTAAAGCGGCGAATTGAAATGCAGCATGGTACTTAGAACCATGTACTTAGAACCATGTACTTTGAACCATGTACTTTGAACCATGTGCTTTGAACAATATACTTTGAACCATGCACTTTTAACTATGTGCTTTGAACCATGTGCTTTGAACCATGTGCTTTGAACCATGTACTTTGAACCATGTACTTTCACCTGCCTTGGCCGTGCCCCCGCGAACAGCACTCTCGCTCAGTATCTCGCTATATACTGCGGGGTCGGGCTCTTTGCTCCAAGTCCTCGCTCCTCGTGGCCTCGTAGCTGTGGGCTTTTCGCGACGATCCCTCACGGGGGGCTTTAAATACGCCACCGCATTTTCGTCTAGGAATATGCCACCCCTATGGGGTTATAATTTCGATGATGTATCAACATTAATTCGAACAGAAAATTTTACATTTTTCATTTCACTTTTTACAATTCCGACTTCTATACCGTTTAAGTATCTGAAATCGTCCAATTCCATTTCACTTCAGAGGACCTCTAACAAGCTGTTTTATGTTTCGCGGTCGGCGAAGACAAGTTCCTGACCTTAGTCAAGAAGAGCACATAGCGGGATGCTCTGTAACTGAGGTTTGGTGAAGTATTCGGGGTACATGACATCAAATTATACCAATTCTGCTTATTAAATAGTCCATGCTGCATTGCGCATTAAAAGTTTTTTTTGGGTAATGCGCTGCAGCATCTTGCATGCACGAAGTGGTAAATGCCGTCAAAGTAGCTGCTACAGGCCAATGG
>JAWXBG010000131.1:0-9336 GCA_034439875.1 Flavobacteriales bacterium | reverse complement strand
ATGTATATTCATACATCAAGAATAAAAATCGAGAAAGTGCTTGATATCAAAGGGGGTTAGCGCTGCAATAGATTTCCGATGCGGATTCTGGGTTTAATGGTTCCAATTTACTTTTGGATGATTCGTTTGCACTCTGTTTCACGGTTTCTCTGATACCCTTATTTTTGCTGCATGGCATCAAATTTTTACGGTCGCGATTTTCGATTGGGAATACTCGGCGGAGGACAGTTGGGAAAAATGCTCATTCAGCAAGCCCTGAATTACGATCTGAAGATACATGTGCTTGATCCATCGCCGGAGGCCCCATGTTCGGGTATCGCACATTCATTTACAGTGGGACGTTTCGATGATTATGAGACCGTTTATGAATTTGGCAAGAATCTCGATTTACTGACCATTGAGATCGAACATGTGAATCTGGAGGCATTGAACAAATTGGTTCAAGAGGGTGTTGAAGTTCATCCACATCCATCTGTTTTGCGCGTAGTTCAAGATAAAGGTTTGCAAAAGCAGTTTTACCGTATCCATGGAATCGACACAGCGCCTTTTGTATTGGTTGAAAATGTCGATGAAATAAAACAACATCGAAATGATTTTCCATTCATGCAGAAATTGCGAAAGGGCGGATATGATGGCAGGGGAGTTCAGGCCCTCAAAACCGATGAAGATTTATATGCAGCCATGCCGGGCCCGAGTGTATTGGAGAAATTCGTGGATTTTGAAAAAGAAATTTCCGTGATCGTGGCTAGAAGTCCGAAAGGTGAAATGAAAACTTTTCCGGCAGTAGACATGGTCTTCAATTCAGAAGCCAATTTGGTAGAGTTTTTATACAGCCCTTCGTCTATTACCCCTAAACTAGAAACAAAAGCCCGAGAACTTGCTTGCAAAGTCGCTGAAGCTATTGGTTTAACTGGGGTTTTAGCCGTCGAAATGTTTGTTACTAAGACGGGTGGTTTGCTTGTAAATGAAGTTGCTCCAAGACCTCACAACAGTGGTCACCAAACCATAGAGGGAAATGTAAGTTCTCAGTACGAGCAGCATTTGAGGGCAATTTTGAATTTACCATTGGGAGACACTTCTATTATTAGACCCACTGTGATGGTAAATCTTTTAGGTGAAAAGGGTTTTTCGGGCCCCGTTAAATACGAGGGCATAGAAAAGGTATTGATGTGGCCAGGGGTGCATGTTCACCTTTACGGCAAATCGGAGACCAAGCCTTTTCGCAAGATGGGTCACGTTACTGTTGCTTCCGACGAACTGTCGCAGGCGAAAGCATTAGCGCTCAAGGTGCAGAAAACATTGAGGGTTATCTCGAATGGAAGTCTCGTGTAAAACTTGGGATTAGATTTCCAATTTTATCCAACGCCAACATTTAGTTTCGCGAAGTCATTTCATTCTATCAAAAGGTTTCAATACATTTTCAGATTTTGCAACAATACCTAAACTTACTCCAACATTTACTCGACAAAGGAGTCGAAAAGACCGATCGAACAGGCACCGGAACGCTCAGTGTTTTTGGACATCAAATGCGATTCAATTTGCAAGAGGGTTTCCCCATGTTGACTACAAAAAAATTGCATCTGCGCAGTATTATTCATGAACTGTTGTGGTTTTTGAATGGCGACACCAACATCAAATATTTACAGGACAATGGTGTTCGAATTTGGGATGAATGGGCCGACGAAAGCGGGGATCTAGGACCTGTATATGGATATCAATGGCGGTCGTGGCCTAATCCAGATGGCACTCATACCGATCAGATAAGCAAACTCATTGAGGGGATCCTGAAAAATCCGGATTCGAGACGACATATTGTTTCTGCCTGGAATCCCTCCTTTATAGATCAAATGGCTTTGCCACCTTGTCATTGTTTGTTTCAGTTTTATGTGGCCGATGGCAAGTTGAGTTGTCAATTGTATCAGCGAAGTTGTGACACTTTTCTGGGAGTGCCGTTCAACATTGCCAGTTATGCGCTCCTCACATTGATGGTGGCTCAGGTCTGTAATTTGGAACCCGGTGAATTTGTGTGGACAGGTGGAGATGTTCATTTGTATTCCAATCACATCGAGCAAGCAAAACTCCAATTGACAAGGGAAACGAGGGCATTACCAATTATAAAAATCAATCCGGAGGTAAATGACATCTTTTCATTTCGTTTTGAAGACTTCGAATTAACGCAATATGATCCGCATCCCCATATCAAGGCGGATGTGGCAGTTTGATAAAAATTTTATGAAAGTTTCAATTATCGCAGCCATCGGGCACAATCGAGAGATCGGTGCAAACAATGAATTACTGTGGCACTTGCCCAACGATATGCAGTTTTTTAAGGAAACTACCGAGCACCATCATGTTATTATGGGTCGCATGAACTACGAGAGTATTCCTGCAAGGTACAGGCCTCTGCCTAGAAGAACCAACATTGTGATTACCCGCAATACCGAATATGAAGCGCCAGAATGTTATATCACCGAAAGTTTGATCGAGGCAATTGAAATCGCTCGCAACAATGAGGAAGAAGAGGCATTTGTCATTGGTGGAGGACAGATCTACGAATGGGCCTTGCGCGAAAACTTGGTCGGTCGCATGTATTTGACGCATGTAGAGGGCGAGTTCCCGGAAGCGGATACCTTTTTTCCTGGGTTTAATGTGGACGAATGGGAATCCAAGGATCTTTTTCGCCAAGAACTGAACCCAGCACATTCAAATGCGTTTGTTATTAGGGTCTACGATAAGAAGACATCAGAAGCCCAGAGCGTCGGATCCTAAGGTTCCCATAATCCCAAAGCGACGTGAAAAGTTGTTTCTCAATCAAGAATCCAAGAGTTCCCCGTAAATTTTGGAAACCTTTTGACTTTTGGTTTAGTTGAGTTAATTTTGCACCGCATTTTGAAAATGAAAAGGATAGCTATTTTTCCCATCTACATATACCAGGCGATTATATCCCCTTTTCTGGGCAATAATTGCAGATACCAGCCCTCGTGTTCACAGTATGCCAAAGAAGCAATTGAAGAGTGGGGAGCTATGAAGGGAATGTGGTTAGGGATAAAGCGCATAGCACGTTGTCACCCATGGGGATCACATGGATATGATCCAGTTCCAAAGAAAAATTTAAACCAATAATCAATATGAAAACCTCAGTTAAGTTTTTTGCTTTATTTTTAGTTGTTGCAGTTCTTGCAGCGTGTGCGGGTGGTGAGAGTGAAACTTTCGCGAAAGTTCGTGTTATGCAGGGTGATCAAGTAAAAGCTCTCGAAGAAATGACTACAACCATCAACGATCAGGTGGCTACTATCAAGTCTAAAATTGAAACAATGGCAAATCTCGACAGTGCCGCTGTAGCAGTAATGGACAGCGTATCTATGGCTACAATGCAAACAGATATGGCAAACGCAAATGCAGAGTACACAAGATTGAACAACCTTAGCAGCGAATTGGAAACATTGAAAGGGGAAGTTGCAAGCAAGATGATCCCGTCTGCCGAGGAAATGGCGAAGGGTTCAGAGAATCCATTTAAGGATGTAACTGATCAAGATTTGTTGACCACTTTCAAAGCATTTCAAGAAAAAATTGATGCTATGAAGAGTCAGGTAAATTCTGGAATGTGAGAAACAGACCAAGAAGAAACAGGAGTTCTGAAGGCATAAGGAACATGGTGAGGGAAACGAAAGTTTCCCTTACTTCTTTGATGTACCCTATGTTTGTTCACAACAATGGAAGGGAGAACGTTCCGATTCAAAGTATGCCTGGGATTTTTCGTTTTGCACAAGATAATTTGTATGGCGAAATTGAATCTTGCCTTCAGTTGGGAGTCAATAGTTTTGTTCTCTTTCCCGCGGTGAAAGACGAGTTGAAGGACAAGGTAGCTTCTTATGCATTAAGAGAAGATAATTTCTATTTGCAAACCGCTCGACAGATTAAATCACGTTTTCCGGATGTGGTTCTTATGAGCGATGTAGCTCTTGATCCATACAGTTCCGATGGTCATGATGGAATTGTGGAGAATGGGAAAATACTCAACGACGAAACCTTGCCGATTCTCTCTGCGATGTCTGTATTGCAGGCAGATGCAGGTTTTGATATTATTGGTCCTTCCGATATGATGGATGGCAGGGTAGGAGCTATCCGAGATGCTTTGGAGGATAATGGATTTACAGACACACTTATCATGAGTTATGCGGCCAAATATGCGAGTGCATTTTATGGCCCATTTAGAGATGCATTAGATTCGGCCCCAAAATTTGGTGACAAGAAAACCTATCAAATGGATCCGGCCAATAAGTGGGAAGCACTGCGAGAAGCAATAAACGATGAAGAAGAAGGTGCAGATATCATAATGGTGAAACCAGCTTTGAGTTATTTGGACATCATTCATTTGTTGAAGGAGAATATCAATCTTCCCATATCAGCTTACAATGTGAGTGGAGAGTATGCGATGGTCTATGCTGCATCCCAGAATGGTTGGCTTGATAAAGACCGAGTGATGCAAGAAATGTTGTTGAGCATTCGCAGAGCCGGGGCAGATATCATTCTCACATATTTCGCCAAAGAGTACGCTCAACTGATGAACAAAATCTAAAGGAAATTAATTTTACCACCACCGTCATTTCTATTTTCTGTTTCCCATTTTCTATTTTAAAATATGATGACATTCAAGATGTGTTTAGTACTGTTCAGCTTGTTTACCATTCAAGGTTTGGCTCAAACGAAGTACAAGAATATTCGCATTGACATGCAGGACTCGGGATTGTTTTCTTATCCGCCTTGTGAGCCAAGCATAGCGATTAATCCAAAGAATGTTGCCAATATTGTGGCGGGTGCTATTCTCAATCGAGTCTATTTATCAAATGATACAGGGAGAACATGGATGGAGTCGGAATTGAATTCGAGTATGGGGGTATATGGAGACCCATGTATAGTTTCGAGCAACAAGGGTTATTTCTATTATTTGCATTTGTCCGATCCAAATGGCCAAGGTTGGGCAAGCGATAGATTGCTAGATCGCATAGTTTGTCAATGGTCGAAGAATGGAGGCAAGTCGTGGAGCAATGGCGGTGGCATGGGCGAAAATCATCCGAAGGATCAAGACAAGGAGTGGGCAGTATGCAACGAATCGGGAAAAAGTATATATGCAACATGGACACAGTTTGATCTATATGAAAGTAAAAATCCGGCAGATCAAACAAACATCCTATTCAGTCATTCGAACTGTAAAGCCAAAAAATGGAAAGCAGCCAAGCGCATCAACGAAAAGCCCGGCGACTGTCTCGACGATGATAATACGGTAGAGGGTGCCATACCTGCGAGTGGTCCCAATGGAGAGATATATGTTTCATGGGCTTTGGGCGATACGATTTATTTTGATCGGTCGCTTGATGGCGGAAAAACATGGCTCGACAAAGACGTCCGGGCGGCACGTATAGCGGGAGGATGGGCACAAACCATTCCCGGTATCATGCGTTGCAACGGCATGCCCGTATTGACTTGCGATCTTTCGAACGGTGCAAACAGAGGCAATTTGTACATCTGTTGGTCCGACACACGAAATGGTGAAGACAATACAGACATTTTCTTTATTTCAAGCTCAGATGGTGGTAATACATGGACTCCGGAAAGAAAGTTGAATGAGGACACAGGGGCTAAGCAACAATTTTTTCCGTGGATGGCAATAGATCAAACCAATGGAAATCTATACGTTGTGTATTATGACCGCAGGGCATATAGCGACATTAAAACTGATGTATATCTAGCAAGTTCTAAAGATGGTGGCAAGACATGGACAGAGGAGAAGATCAGCGAATCTCCGTTTAGTCCCGATCCGGCGGTCTTTTTTGGAGATTACAATAACATTTCAGCGCACAACGGAATTGTCAGACCGATTTGGACCAGATGTGAAAACTCGAAACTAAGTGTTTGGACAGCGCTTATTGGGAAGTAGGGTGAGAAGTGAACTTTCTACCGGCGCGGAATGTAATACGAGAACTCAGTTGTTCTTTGTCCATTTTTGTCCGAAAGTAGCAGATGTTGTTCTATTCTTCTATTTGTTCATTCTCTATTATTTCGGCTACAAATGGTCCGGTTTTGTCCGTGTAAATTGATACTAAAAGACTAGCTCTGCCTTCTTGATGAATCCTTTTTATTTTGAGTGAATATTTGTCGTATTGCTTGTCAACTAGTAAAATTTCATCATTCGCACTTTCGTCATCTTCAACCCAGAATCCGCATTGGGATTCGCTATGAAGTGCTAAACCCCACAGATAGCAAGTGCTCTCGCCAGATTTTTATTTGATGGTGTATATTCATACAGCAAGAATAAAAATCGAGAAAGTGCTTGATATAAAAGGGGGTTAGCGCTGCAATAGATTTCCAATGCGGATTCTGGGTTAAAGTTCAAAGTAAGGATATTCGCTTTCGTAATTTTCATTCCTTACCATTTTGACCAGTCCTTGATATTTTGCTTTTTTGTCAGAGAAGATGAAGTAAGTGGTCTCTAAAAAACAACAAAGTAACATGAGCGAAAGTATAAAATTTGTCGGACAGCCGATAATGTCCCAAATAATGAATTTGATTCCAACGAAAATACTTCAGTCGGCAATTGATAAGCACCAATCAAATCGATACTATAAGGCCCTTCCCACTGGGATGCATTTGGTAAGTCTACTATTCGGTGTATAGAGCTACTGCAATGGTTTGAGGGAGATTTGCGAGGGGTTGATGGGTTGTCAAGGCAAACTTGCCCATTTCAATTTTGATAAAGCGCCTGCTAGAAGAATCGGCGACAGATGGCGTATTTGAGTCCGTAGATACAGCCAAAACCAACATCAAATCAGATGCCTATCCATCATTTAGAAAGCTCAAAAATTTAGTTCGAACTCACAAGCCAAAATTGACACCACCTAACATGGGCCACATCTATCTCAAATGTGATCATTGCGTTATCGGAAACTTAAAAAGAACCACCAATGGAATTCATCATCACATGAATGACGAAAATCTACAACTCTACCTCAACGAAATTGCCTATAAATTTAATCGGCGCAACTTTGATTGTCGGTTTGACAACATTTTGAGAGTAGGCATGGCAATGACTTGGCACTAATTGCGGAAAATTACTAAATATTATATTTGATCTCTCGGCGAGCTGCTGTACATAGGAGGCGCTGTTACCTATTGCCGTATTGCTTGTCCGAAGGTCTGCGGTGTCAAGTCCACACACATTTTGTCCGAATCGATTTACATTAGAAGCACTTTAAGTAATTTATACTTTCATTACTTTTAGATAATGTACTTGTAAGTCATTTATCTTTAATGTTACAAAGTACACTCCCGCAGATAGGTCGGTATTTGGTTTCCAGATTGCTTTGTATTTCTCAGGTTTAAGGTTATGCTCATCCAATATTGCTACTAAGGAGCCATTCATATCAAATACTTGAATTGTAGCTTTTGCCGCTTGGTAAATTCCATAATTAATTTCTAGCGTGTCGGTAAACGGATTTGGAAAAACGGAATAAATAATACCTTTATCTAAACGAAGATTGTCAATTCCCGTAGTGCTGCCATTTACAACAATATCCCAAGTACCTTCGTATTTCCCTTGTCCATTGAGGGTAATTGGAATAATTCGGTGCGTAGCATCATAAGTACCACTGCTGATTGATGCGGCTGCATCACCAGCAATGTCAGTATCTCCCTGAAAATATAATTGCGTGATCAATGTCGGGAAGCCCTGTGGAGTAATTTTTAAATGAATGTGACGCGGACGGTAAGTTGTTCCATTCAGATATTTTCCGGGTAATATGGTTTCAAACAAATAGAATCCTGCTGTATTGGACTCGGTAATACCTCTTAAATTAAATCCTGTATTATCATACTGACTGGCATCATTAGCGTGCCAGATGTCAATGATTGTATTAGGTATTACGGCAGTGCAGTCCAATGTTTGCACAATACCGCTCAAAATTAAACGGGTGCCGGGTTCACTCGTCAAGGCAAGTTGATTATTAATAATTACCGGTGCGCCTGCTGTGTAGAATGGACCCTGTCCATAGTAATCGAGTGTAGTGGGGTTGCACACGATTGAGTTTTGCGATTGTAAACTGTTATTTGCTTTTAATAAGTCAGGAAGTATTACTGCAGATAGAGTAGCTAATGCAGTATTTCGCAAAAATTGTCTGCGTGATTTTTCTTCTTTCATTGTTTTTTATTTTATGTGATTGTCCGTAATCCTCCCTCATCGTAAATAGGTTACGACCTGTGGTTTTTGATTTGGTTAAAAATACAGATATGACCAACGGAAAATTACAGATTTTATTCATCGATGGGCTAGAAGCCAAATACTATTGGAAGTCCAAAAGAGAAGAATGAGGAATAAGCTGTAAACACGATAAACCCATGACTTATGGTTGGCATTTTGGTCACTCAAGTTGGAGTTGTAAAAAGTATAACAAAAGCTTCTCTCTTCGTTCAGGGACAGTGATGCAATACTCGAATCTTCCATTTAGTATTTGGCTAAGGGCAATGCACTTATTGACAATTACTAAAAAAAGTATTTCTGGGGGAGGTTGCTGGTCACCCTATTTCGGAATCAAGTGGTCAACTGCGTCGGGATTTCCAAACTATTTACCCGACTTGAAAATCTCGTATTGAATGTTTCATGGAGTAGAGCGAAAAAGGATTTTACTTAACCCGCACTAGTTTCATTCGAATTCATTTAATTTGCAGCAACTAAACTTGATACCATGTCCGAACTCGCTCTACAACTTATCGCAGAGAATAAAAAGACAAAAGGCAGACTATTAGACTTGGGGCGTTGTGGCTTGCTAGGAATACCTGTGGAAGTGCTACAATTGACGTGGCTGGAGGAGTTGAATTTTTGCAATGAGTGGGGTGAATGGCAGAACGGTAAATATCGAAAATGGAATTCGGACAACCTAGGTGAGCCAAACCACATTGAAGGCACAGTTGACCTTGCACCTCTGGTGAATCTTCAAAAGTTAAAATTTGGCGGATATTTTCCTGATTATTGGCCTATTCAATCTCTTGACTTTGCCAAAAATATTCGCTACCTTAGAATGTCTTTTTGCATTATTTCCGATGTCTCCCCTTTGAAAGAACTCAACAGCCTGCAATCCCTTAATTTCGGTAGAAATCAGGTTTCCGATTTGTCCCCGTTGAAAGAACTCAAGAGCCTGCAATCCCTTGATTTCAGTGGAAATCAGGTTTCCGATTTGTCCCCGTTGAAAGAACTCAACAGCCTGCAATCCCTTGATTTCAAGGTAAATCAGGTTTCCGATGTTTCCCCTTTGAAAGAACTCAACAGCCTGCAATCCCTTGATT
>JAWXBG010000130.1:0-4679 GCA_034439875.1 Flavobacteriales bacterium | reverse complement strand
CAGCGCAAACCC
The DNA here is from genome assembly GCA_034439875.1 of Flavobacteriales bacterium. Taxonomy (GTDB): domain Bacteria; phylum Bacteroidota; class Bacteroidia; order Flavobacteriales_D; family Sanyastnellaceae; genus JAWXBG01. The sequence continues at coordinate 4,667 of JAWXBG010000130.1, read as the reverse complement.
CCTTTGATATCAAGCACTTTCTCGATTTTTATTCTTGATGTATGAATATACACCATCAAATAAAAATCTTGCGAGAGCACTTGCTATTCTTGGGGCCTAGCACTTCATCGCGAATCACAAGGCGGATTTTGGGTTTAAATTTTTACACTTGTGCATACCAATCAATGTTGATCAATGTTGATCAATGTTGATCAATGTTGATCAATATCGAATCAAAACAAAAAAAGGCCTCAAATGAGGCCTTTTCCGTTATTCTTGAGTTTCAAATTTTATTTAAAAGCATCAAATCCGGTTACATCCATCCCTGTAATTAGCAGGTGAATGTCATGCGTACCTTCATAGGTGATAACACTTTCAAGGTTCATCATATGACGCATTACTGGGTACTCATTGGTAATTCCCATTCCACCTAAGATTTGACGCGCATCACTAATAATGTCTTTGGCCATGGCAATGTTGTTTCTTTTTGCCATAGATATTTGAGCAGTGGTCGCGCGACCTTCATTTCTCAATTGACCCAAACGCAAAGCGAGTAGTTGGGCTTTAGTGATCTCAGTGATCATTTCAGCGAGTTTCTTTTGCTGCAATTGAAATGCTCCGATCGGTTTGCCGAATTGAATGCGTTCCTTGCTATATCGAAGTGCCACATCATAACAGTCCAGAGCAACACCAATAGCTCCCCAAGCAATTCCAAAGCGAGCAGAGTCGAGGCATCCCAGTGGTGCTCCAAGTCCGCTTTTATTTGGAAGTAGATTTTCCTTCGGAACTTTTACATTGTCGAATATCAATTCGCCAGTATCGGAAGCTCGAAGACTCCATTTTCCGTGCATGGTAGGAGTACTAAAACCCTCCATACCCCTCTCTACAATCAAACCATGAATTCTTCCTTCCTCATTTTTCGCCCACACTACTGCTATTTGCGCAAAGGGCGCATTGCTAATCCACATTTTGGCACCATTCAGCAAATAATGGTCGCCCTTATCTTTAAAATTGGTAACCATCCCAGCCGGATTGCTACCAAAATCAGGCTCTGTCAAACCAAAACAACCCATCCATTCGCCGGTGGCTAGTTTGGGCAGATATTTCTTCCTCTGTTCTTCAGAACCGTATTTGTAGATGGGATACATCACCAACGAACTCTGAACACTGGCTGTAGAGCGCAAACCTGAATCACAGCGCTCCAACTCTTGCATGATCAAACCATAGGCTATCTGATCTAATCCTGCTCCCCCATATTCCTGAGGAATGTACGGTCCGAAAGCACCTATTTCTCCCAACCCTTTCAATAAATGTTGCGGGAATTTGCTGTTCTCAGCAGCCTCTTCAATAATCGGGGAAACTTCTTTCTTCACCCAGGCGCGAGCTGCATCGCGGATCAATTTGTGCTCTTCTGTGAGCAAGTCGTCCATCTGATAGTAGTCGTGGCCCTGATATAAATCTGTACGCATGTATTAGAATTATTGATTTTTGGAGTGCAAATGTACTGTTTGAACAATGAAATGGCGACGTGGGTTCACTCGAAATAACTCAATTACAATAAGCGATTTGCACCACTGGCTTCATAACCTGCATCGATGCCTAGATTTCGGCCTTGGGCAGCTTCTACAGCCAACTCATCGCATCTTTCGTTCATCGGATGGCCGTTGTGACCGCGAATCCAAACAAACCTCACATGATGGCTCGAAGAAACTTTTAGATATTGCTTCCACAGATCGGGATTCTTAACATCCTTCCAAGCCTTTTTGATCCATCCTCCTATCCAGTTTTTCTGAATCGCATCTACAACATATTTCGAATCTGAATAAACTACTACCTCGTGTCCTGGACCTTTAATGGCTTCCAAGGCTTTAATCACAGCCAGCAATTCCATTCGATTGTTGGTGGTAAGTCTAAAACCTTCCGACAACTCCTTTCTGTGGTTACCCGATATCATGATCGCGCCATAACCTCCTGGTCCAGGATTTCCGCGTGAAGAACCATCGGTGTATATGTCAATGCGAGATTTCAATAGCTCAACCAAAGAGATGCTGAATGTTGCTACTGAATAATTTCACGGAAATAGCGAGCAATATGATCCCGAATACTTTTTCCAAAATTGCGATTCCTGCCATTCCAAGCTTTCTTTCTATCGTCCCTGTCATTCTCAATACCAAAAAAACCAATGGCATATTCATAGCCAAAGCTATGAGAATTGTATACAATTCATACTCCGCTCGCAATGCTATCAATGTCGAAAAAGTACCTGCTCCTGCAATTACTGGAAAAGCAAGTGGCACAATGTGAGCAACATTTCCAAGGCCCTCCTTTTGTTTGAAAATCTTTACTCCCAATAGCATTTCAAGTGCAATAAAAAATAAAACGAATGAACCTGCAACAGCAAATGAAGGAACATCAACACCAAACCAACCCAAAAAAGTTTCTCCGCCTATCAGAAATAGCAACATTAAAACAAATGCTATAACAGTGGTTGTGATCGGTTGAATGTTGCCGGACTTCGCTTTGATATCGAGTATGACAGGTATAGACCCCGCAATATCAATTACAGCAAAGAGAATCATAAAACAGGAAAATATTTCACTCCAGTTTAGCATGCAGCGAAAATACAGACTTACAGTTGCCCTTTCAGACAGAGAATTTCGAAACTTGTTATGCGATATCAGGATATGAAATAATAAAGCATCTTCATAAGCTCATTATTCACTGTAATTAGACCTTCTTCGTGTTTCCACCAACTATTTGGATCAAAATCCTTCGAAGGAGCACCGTGAAAAATAAAAGTCAATTTCTCGTCACTACTCACCGATTCAAAAACCTGCTTTACTCTCCTCAAATGGAAAGTACTGGAAATAATGACAATTTTTGAATAGCCCTTCTCCTTTGCCATTGCGCAAATCGAAGTTGCTTCTTCCCTTGTACTTGTTCCAACTTTAAACGCTATCGCCAACGAATCAGGAACACCATTTTTCTTGAGCAACATGGTGGTAAGCTCCGCTTCAGTCATTGACGTGTCAAATGCCAGCAACTGCAGAGGGATATTAGAGCCTGTGGAATAAATTGGAACTCCGGGGTATTTCTCATACACTTTCGCGGCTTCAACTCCACGTTCAAAACTGTTTCCTCCAAGAACGAAAACGGCATCACTTTTTTGCAACTCATCTGCGGCATAAAGATAATTGCCGATACCTCTGAGGATGGGATAACGAAGCACAAATAAAGTTAGAATCAACAGCAAAAAAATACTGAAGACTTTGAACCAAGTCTTTGCCCATTGCCGACGAAACCATTTCATTGCAATATTCCTTTAATAAGTTCCTGCCCTCTTTCTGAGCAGCCATTCCAGACCAAACAAAAACAAAATCAAAAACAAAAGCCATTTGAAATCAATCAAATCATCAAGCTTCTTATTTTCAAAAGACATCGACACAATATCCTCCCTCGCATTGATTTTATCTGCCAAAGTTGAAAGATTAGCTCTTGTCACCATTTCGCCACCATTGTCCTTAGCTAGTTGATACATCAAATTGTGATCGGCTACAATATTTACTATTTCCAATTGCAATGGACTAACACTAAACTCTCCACGCTCAATCAAGTCCTGTGTTCCGTTGTTGGCTGTTGCCATATAACGATAGTTTCCCACAGGAAGCTGGCCCAGGTTGAGTCGGTATCTATCGCCAAATGGTGAAAAAGTATAATTGTATTCCTTGCCCTCATCATCGCTAATTCGCATAGAAATCTCTTTGTCCTTTATGGCTTCATAGGTTGCATTATATAATTCCGCGTCGAATACGATTGGTTGATCCTCCGGGAAATCATTTTTTCCTGAGACCCTGAAAAAACTCTTGTCTTCACGTGAAGCCAAATATTGCATAACCTTAGTTGCAAATTCTGTAAATGGTTCATGCGATTCAAACTGCAAGAATGAGGTCATCTTCCATCTCCAAATTCCCTCTCCTGAAATTAATCCAACTTTGTTATCCTGAAGTTTGTTGAATGAAATGAGTGGGGACTTTGTTTTGATTTGACCTACTTGCCTATTCAACATTGTGGACGCTCCGGGAGAAAATGAAAACTCTCCAAAAGGAACCGACAAGGGTGGTAGCATTGAAAACATTTCTAAAGTCCTTTCACCGGGCTCGAATAATGCAAATCCATCGTTCCAACCTGCTTTAATATCAGTGCTACTTCCATTGTATGAACGAAGCTCAAATCCTAGCTCCAATGCATTGAAAGCTGCAAAATCCGTGGCGCTTCCCCATATGAATAATGAAGGAACATTGGTCTCAAGCGCGCGCTGAACATGATTCAATCCTTTGCCTCCACTGGCGGGAAGTTGATGAAAAATAACCAAGCTGTAATCTGCAATATTGCCTTCAAATTTATCTGCCAATGAAGTCTCTATTTTATAAGATTCATTGTAAGAAAGTGCATCACTCATTGCCACAATATCCGGATGAGGAACCGCTCCCAAGACTAATACTCTTTGTCTGCTGTCCAAAACATCCACAAAAATATCCTTCCGATTGTTGATGTATGTTACTTCGCCACCCACATTTTGTAAGCCAATGGTATACCTCTGCAAGCCTATTTCCTTTGCTTCCACAATTACTTGAACCGTTTTAGAATAAGAATCCCCGTCAAATACTATTGATTCATTATATAATGTT
>JAWXBG010000129.1:0-9665 GCA_034439875.1 Flavobacteriales bacterium | reverse complement strand
AGAAAAGCACTGATGGGAATAATGGAGAGGGAGAAACATGTCTTTAAATGGAGGTGGTGCAGATCAATGTTTCGTGGATACAAGGAGGCCCTGACGACCATTCCTGTGGAACGCTCGTCAGGGTGACGATCGCTACCACGGGGGGGGGAAGAACGGCAGCTTCGCTGCCGTTCTTCTCAAAAAAGCCTTATGGCAACCTTCCAGCCAATCCAGGCCTGTGCATTGTAGCCATTGCGGTTCCATGTTTCGAGAATTTGCGGATTGTAGTCTCCGTACAAATATGGATAAATTCCTTGATTCTCTCTGATAAGTAAATTGACCGAAGCTCCAAAAGCCAGGGCTACACCTTTTGTGAATTGCCATTCGAAACCAAGATCGAGTTTGTTCAACAAATTAAGATAATCGAAGTCGTTGCCATAGGTCATTTGATTGGCGGTAAGATCGATATTCAGTCGCAGTGTCCTCGACAACTTGGGGGCTGAACCCACACCATAACCGAACGACCACCTGGTAGTATCGGAAGGTCCATCGAATCTCATTCCAGCTTGCAGAATATTGTAAAATGCCGGAACCCCAGTCCTGAATGCAATGCTAAACGGATAGATCTCATTATAAGCTATCTCGAATTTGTGGTATCCATTCTTGCGCACGAAACTTAGAAAACCAATGGGTATACCTGAAATAGAATCGGCATAATTAAAAAATCCTGATATCTGTGATCCATGCACTGTTTGGGCAATGTTGGCAAACCCTGCAATCTGTGTCCCAGAAATCTTCCCTGTATTCACATTTGCAAATCCTGCCAACTGAACACCATCGAATGAACCCACATGCACATTCGAAAATCCGGCAATAGATATACCTGAAGCTTTTCCCAATGTGTGATTGCTAAACCCCGCTATCATAATAGATTTCGTAGTATCCATATTCACATTGCTAAATCCTGCAATTTGCACACCACCCACCGGTCCGTTGGTCACATTTGTAAAACCCGCAATTTGAACTCCCTCAACATCTCCTCTCACGGTATTCGAAAAACCACCAATCTGACATCCTCTCACATCGCCACCAACGATATTGGCAAAACCACCAATCTGACATCCCTCTAAATTGCCGCCCACAATATTCGAAAAACCTGCAATTTGTGCCCCCCGAACATTCGCACGATTGATATTCGCAAAACCCGCCACTTCCAATTTTTCGTTACCCATTGAATACCCAGCGAAAATGTTCAATGAATACTCATTGACCACACGGCCACTCATTTTGCGATTGGTGCCAACATAAGGAAAAAGAGAACATTGAAAAGTTCTATACAAAGTGTCCGAAACATTTGCTGTCTCCGGGTTGCTTGGAAAAACGAAGTCGACAAACTGATACCAGCCAGACTTGGCTCCTTCGGCTATATTCGTCAAAGAATTTCGAAATAATGAATCAAATGGCGATTCCTCAAGTGTAATGTTTTGAAAAGAACTTGATTGTGGATTCACCGGCATCAAAGTATCTCGAAAAGCAGATTTACTCACCGAAAGTTCCAAAGGAATCTCCTTTCGTTCAATTTTCATTTCGAAATAACCATACTCATTTGTGTTGGTTGATACAAGGGTGTTAGGATCATAGACAGTAGTGTTTGGAATGGGTTCTCCTTTGGCGCTTTCTACATAACCACTCACCAGCACCTTTTTATCTTCTTCTTTCGGAGCCTTTGCTAAAATGAGGAAACGACCTCGTTGTTTGTACGACAATGATTCGCCAAACATCTTCTTCAGAACCTCTCTCACCGGACGGTTTTGCACATCCACGGTAACCAACTTTTCTTCTGGTATTAATTTGGAATTATAGCTAAACGAAAATTGAGCCTGCCCCTCCATTTGTGCGAATACTTCAGTCAGACGAGTTCCTGAAGCATGGATACTCACCTGCCTTTCGAGAATTGGCAATTGAGCTCCTAGACATACTGAAATGGCTGAAGCACAAAATAAAATAAGAGATTTGCGCAGCATGAAAAGCAATAAACTGAAAATCGGTGCAATTTGGGGCATAATTGTCTCGGTTGGATGTTGTAGGGAATGACAACTCACATCAACTCCCCCCCTATTTCCAAATAAAAAATACTTTTGTTTAACATTGAACACCGAATCTTGAATGAAAACAGGAAGATAAAAAGACCCTGCATTGAATTCGCAGGAATCCAATGCAGGGTAACTAAGACCGCACTGAAGCAAGGGTATAAAATTATATTTATCCCAATACTACCTTATGAACTTCAAAGCCCGTTTCGGAATAAATCTTTAACCATACAATTCCTCGATTTATTCCTTCCACCGAAATAAGATGTCCATTATTCAGAGCTCCCCATTTCAAAATTCTTCCATGCACATCATAGATTTCCCAACGCACCCATTCTAGCTCATCACATTGTGCAATTCTAATGAAATCTGTCGCTGGATTGGGGGATATTTCACAAAGGTTATTATTCCCATCGTCTGACTTTATATCCCAGCTTTCGCAGAGTGCATAAGTAATGTCGGAAGGGCTGAATATATGTGCCCCGAAGTAATATTGATCGGTCAAATACTCAATCGCATTTTCAAAGAGCGTTGAATCAATTTCATACGTGAGTTGATTTTGCACAAAATCGCTCATATCGGCTATCAAGGCAGTTTCCTCCTGCAGACGAGAAATCCAAAAGTTCAGGTGGGCTTGCTCCAATGAATCCAATTGACAATCGTCCGTGCGTTGGAGTAATTCTAGACAAATATTATGTTTACCTATGAGTCTGAAAAGTTGGGCTTTATCCATTTCTAGGTAAAACTGATCACTGTAGGTTGAATCCGCAACATTCAAATCAGTCATTACATTTAATATCTGCACGTACCGATCAACATTGGAAGAAAACGATGTTTGATTTTGAATTGAACTCTCGAAACCACTAGAGAACAAATTCTCCAAACTAATTTTCATATAACGCTGTCCCCACTTCATTCTCCAACGAATATCAGCATTTGTTCTATCCAGATCATTACTCAAAATTTGATAAAACAGATCCACAGCTACTTCATCATCACCTGCTTCGTTCCATGTTGTGCAATACGAAGCGGCTTCTCCCAAGGCTTCCTGAAGTTCTACTCCAATGAAATGTGAACTAAATATCAATGGATTTCCAGGATCTTCGGTCTTCAAAAAAACCTCGTCAATTTGTTTGTTTACTTCGATCGAAGTGGCCAAAGATTTCACAGGAACTATTCCACCGCTGTCTTGTTCACCACAAGATGCGTTAACAACAGGGTCGCTTGTGATAAGTAGCACCTCACATTCATTAGCCGTTTCGATGTTGATAAAGGCCGCAGAAGGTTGCACAGGTATTGGTGCGTATGACCATGCATTCCTTGTCGCGTCGAGATATACTGCACTAGAAGAGCCTGTTTGACAGTATCGTCCGGCTATATCGCCGATAATATTCATATCATAAAAAGCCGATAAAGTATTGTAGCCTCTTTTCAAATCAATTGCAGATGCATTCTCAAGAAGTATGTTTACTTCATTGTCTAAAAAATGATTGTAACCGGCAGCGTGATTTGCACTCATGTTGAGCCAGCAATATTCGCCAGCAACAACAGCCCACCAATCGCTATTGTTAAATTCATTGCATCTCAGATTTAATCTGCCGCCAATCTTTTGCACGGCAATGAGGTTACTGTTGAAAGAACAACCCTTGAGCGTTAGATCAACATTACTATCATCAAAAATTCCCTCGTTTACATCTACGAAGACAGAGTTTTGAACCGAACTTCCAAGAGTTAAGTGATGCGAACCGATGCAAGGTTGCCCCTCGCCTATTTCGAAAACACAATCTCTCAGCTTATAGCCTCCTCCGGATGTGTGAACTTGGGATCCACTTGCAAAAGAACAATCATCGATATGGAGCATCATATTTGAAGTAAATATCGCTTTGAGATCAACGCCTTCGAATGCACAATTGTCCAAATCATTATATGCCTCGATTTTCAGGTCGCCGCCTCCTATGAACCTGACTCCATCAAAATCTGACTTGCAGATACCATGAAGTTCACCATCCAATTCTATTGTTGTGTTTATAATTTCTAATTCTCCAAGCCCCCAAAAAGGCCGCAACCATTTTCCTTCGGGAACTATTATTGAGACGTGGTTGGGATCATTTCCCTGTATTATCACTTTGTTGCTCCAGTTGCCAAGAAATTGATCATTCGCAGAATTCAAAGCTAAGACTATACCTGAACTGTTTGATTCAATCAATTCTAAATTGCAGTAGTTCGATTCAAATACAATGTGTCCACCTAAGGTTAATGTGCTGAAACCATTTATTGGAGTCAAGTCGGTATTTTCATCCACTATAATCCGCGCGCCCTCTTCGACAATAATGGAAGCCGCGCCCCACAGACGAAGTTCTCCTCCTGAGAGTCGAAGCTCACCTCCAGTTTTGATTCTGATAGTACTCTGTGGATGTAATTCCAGTATTCCGCCTTCTCCCATTTCGAGCACTCCCATATCGCCAATAATGAGTTCGGCAGTAGCAGAGGCATCAGAATAACCCATTCCAAAATATCCTCCGTTGTCAACTAAGACATAACTCGAGCACTCAGAAGTTTGCATCACAAGGTGGGCAAGAAGCGGACCCTCCTCATCAAAATGCACCAGACCTGGAAATCCATTCATATATAATTGTCCACCCTGATGAACATGCAGATCAGGTAAAATGAAATCACCCAAAGCACCATAGTTGAATAGAGCTCCCAAGGGCGATTCGTTCGATAAATCACTGCCAATATGATTTTCGCCATTCAAAACCTCTTCCAAGGTAAATGGGATATTTCCCAATTCAGCAATGGTTAGTTCTGAGTGGCGTTGGTTTGATGTACCCGGGGCCAAATAAGTTCTGTCGAAAGGGCAGCTCCCGGGATTATCACTCATGTATTCACTGGCATTGACGGTTGGATCAACACCCCACAAGCCAATAGCCGAAGTACTTGGAATAAAGTTGTGAAAACTCAGATAATTGGAAATTTGTCCACACTCTGAGGGCAAACCACCGTTAATTGAATTCACGAAATCTTGAAGAGAAGTCCTAGTACCTCCTGGTGCCAAATCAAAATTTGGGATATTCAAGAAATCAGTATTAAATATCTTCTTATTGTGTTGTACAATTGAACCCTCTTGCAAAAATTCCAATAATCCGTTATTCTTTTCCGAATAAGTTAACTCCGCAATTTTGTAATGCGTAGTGTAAGGAGGAACAGGAAGAGTCCACTCTTCGCCCGGCAACGTATGGAGGTGAAATCTCAGAATTGGATTAGTATACGAAAGGTCGCAATCATATTGCAGCATAGGTTGGCCAGGATAATATCCCATTCCATTTCCGAATCCGTTTCCATTTGCGATTGCAACTTTGCGCATATTCTGGGGATAACCCATTGCATTTATTTCGTTGTAATATGCCTCGTGGATATCCATTTCGAATGCCTGTACAGCGAGCATTTGTCGGGTAGCAGGCTCAAGCAAGTATTCATCTATGAAATACTCGGCCCCCGCATTATATTGAGCGAGCCACTTTATTGATTCTTGCAGTGAAAGCGGAATGTATGCTCCTGTATGAGGAGAATCGAGAGAAATCCATAGTCGTGTACAATGCTTCATTTCATTGAGCTCCATATATCTCAAAGCATACCTGGTGATTTGACCACCCATGCTTGCACCGGCTACCACATTCGACTCCTTTCCCACTTTGTGCGCATTCACCAAATCAATCAATTTGATAAGCAACATTGAATTGTATGCAATCCAGTCATCACCCTTCCTAAAATCGAGTAAAATGATATCATAGTTATTTGCCCTTAGCTCATTGATTAAGACAGGCATGTGCTCCAAAAAATCGTATTCATCAGAAAGACCACTACTAAATTCAAACCATCCAAATTCTCCATTCCTATCGGGTAGTCGGTGATTTGCAAAGTCTATCCCTTCGACAAAAATGAATGGCTTATCGAATATTCCATCATCACTCCATAGCGTATATGCATTTCCTTGCACCCATTTGTTCTCAACTGTAACTCCAAATTGCCAAGGGAAATTTGGGTCATCAAAACAAGATTCAGATATCCATTCAAGAGGAGGCAAGTGAGGTTGCAATATTCCCCCTCCTCCTGCACGGACAAGTAATTTCATGCCCGAATAACTTTCAAGACCATTACGGGTGGAGCGGAATCGAATCCACTTCTCTTCATCCACAACAGAATAATGAACTGTATAAATTTGAGACCAATTCATGCTGCGAAAACCAATACCATCATCAAAATCAACCTGAATCGATTCGGGCAATACCATATTTGAAAAATAGCAGGAAGGATCCATTACAAATTGGTGATCCATGCCAACCAATTCTTCCTCGTGCAATCCGGCAAAGAACATTTTTTTCTCTTCATATGGTGAGACAAAATTGTTGGTTATATCATAAAGATATCCGTTCTCAAACAAGAGAGATCCATCAATAAAAGCATCCTCACGGAAATCCTGAACATTTAGATCGAAGGCCACAATTGCAATCGCATTGTCTTCCTCAACAAAAGTTTGTACGGCTCTTCTGAGTTCAGCCAATTCCGGTATGTTGCCCTGTGTTTGTGCCTTTTTTACCTGCATAGTTAATTGTTTGAACTGAGCCGGCGTCAACTGAGAATACGAAGTACCATTCGGAACATCCTCGAGATGAAATGCTTGTGGGTAGAAATAGCCGGTGTGTATTTCCGCTTCATTTAAATAGGTGTACGGGCTGTCAAGTTGGGCTGAGGCCTCGCCTAGACGTGCGATGAAAAACACAGATAGCCATAGAATGGGCCGTCCATGATGGATTAGATAGTTTGTAAGCATGTTAAAGTTTTTTAGTTTATTCAGTCCGCCCTCTTTAATTCAAAACACGAATGGATGACGGCACATTCGTGCATAGCTGTGCTATACATAGCTAAGCATATTACCAGAATTACACTTAGAAAAACACCTCAATCAAAAAGAAAATTATAAATGCGCATTCGGAAAAAAGAGTTAGACTAATAGTCGAACCACACGTCGACCGTATCTAGACCTGTTGATTGGAACACGAGACTAGAATCTAGGAGGTGTGAATTGCCTTCTTCATCCCAATAAAAAAGATTGACTGTAAGTTCGACTTCTTGCATCGGTGCAACTTGTGCAACATAACCATTATCCGGATCGTAATTTTCCGGAAACGTTCCAATAGCTCCTTGCCAAGACCATGGAGTAAAGAAATTAATTTTGTAGACTTCTGGATTCGGTAGATCCTCATCATTCACAAAAATGCGAACCCATGCCAGCGGAGTAATGTCGCATAAGATAGGCGTTTGCTGATTAGGGATAAAAAAAGCACCTGTGCTGCAATTATCATCATAAAAATCTTCACCCCCGACAATAGGACCATCTGCACAAACGTAAAAGCCAGTTGCATTGTGCACGCGCTGGAGGTCCTCATATTTTGACCGATCGAGGCGAAAGCCGCCGTCACCAAATGCAATTAAAGTATCTACGACTGTTTCGGTGGTTGTGAAAATGTCTGTATTCTTATGCATAATAACACCCACGCGGGCAAATGGAACGGGCTCATGCGTATAGTAATCGCGGACCTTACCGTAGATATAAGATTCCGACTGTGAATCCTTCTTACAAGAAATGGCTAGCGCAAAAAAGCAAATAAGTGCTAGTCGTGTCCATGAGTGCATATTAGGAATCAAGTTTTTCATGTTTTTAATCAGCTATTGTTGAATGCAAACATGGCACAAAGAATTGACGCGACAACTCATTTTCCAATTTCTGGCAAAAAAAGCTTAAACATCAATGTTCATTAGCCCTACATGAGTAATAACAATTTATATTTACCTCTAAATACGCGCAAATAGTTCATTATTGAAAAATACCATCCTGTCCAATACCAACCATCACAAGCCCAGATAGCCAACCAACAATAGAACATGAAAAGGGACATCTGCACTAGCATTCACTCTATCTTCGTACAAACCAAAATCAATTTTACATGAAAAAAATCTACACATTACTTTGCCTTGTGCTGATAGGATCAGCATCCTTTGCCCAAGTAACCTTTGACGAAGGCGACATCGTTCCTGATTTCACCATTACAGACCTAAATGGCGATGTGCATACCTTATATGATTATACAGCAGCCGGAAAATGGGTGCTTGTAGACTTTTTTGCATTCTGGTGCGGACCCTGCGCTGCGAATGCTCCTACTGTGAACGAGTTCTATCACAAATACGGTTGTAATCAAGGAAATGTAATCGTACTTGGAGTAGAATACGAGGGAACAGAAGAACAAACCCACGAATTTGAAGCTTGGGCGGGAATTGATGTGGACAATCCATATCCATCAGCTAGTGGCTTAGTAGGTGGTGGAGCTGCGGTTCATGCTGCATATGGCCCATCTGCATTTCCAACTATCATAGCGATTTCTCCGGAAAATATTCTGTTGAATCATGACATTTGGCCTATTTCGGGTATTCAAACACTTGAAGCCAATTTTCCTGAAGAGGCATTGGTTGAGCTATCTTGTAGTGTAAATGTAGATGAGTCGGCGGTAGTAGCTGATTTTGGTATATCGCCAAATCCGGCAACTGATCTTAGCTTTGTAAACATCGGTCTCACTCAAGCCACTATGATTGAATTGTTGGTAACAGATGCACTTGGAAGACAAGTGGAGTATGTACAAGCTGGAATCATGAATCCAGGAATGCAGCGATTGGAACTAAACATCTCCAACCTTCAGTCTGGAATATTTTATGTGACACTTATGTCAAATGGCAACATCATCGGAACAGAAAAGTTGATGAAGCAATAATTAGAGGTCCCCTAGAGGTCGCTCTAAAAATTTTCTAAATAAAAAAAGGCATCCTCCGTTGAGGGTGCCTTTTTTCTTTTAAAAAAACCAATTAACCAAAACCAGGAGATCTATTAAACGATGTATATCTATGTAGTATTCATACATCAGAGGTACCCGGTGACTAAAAATGTGTTTTTAGTTTTCCAGTTCAAGCCATTCCATTTTTAACCAGACAAATAATTTCTCCCCGTTGGGACAAAATAATATGTGTCACCGGATACTTCTGATGGATGAAAAGAAGGAAAGAATACTCAGTCACTTCAGAATTATTTCTGCGATATATTTCTGAGTTTCTTCTGCTACTCGCATCCAATTGCTTTGCTATTGTGTGACAAATGAATGCAGAGAAAAATGAATCTGGATACGAATTCCAAAAATTGGAAAAAATAAATTTTTCGCAGTGAAAAGGGGAGGTTGAAGGAATGAGTGAATGGGGGAATCAGTGAATGGGGGAATGTGCGAATGCGGGAATTAGGGAAAGGGGGAATTAGTAAATGGGGGAATGTGCAAATGCGGGAATTAGGGAAAGGGGGTTTTAGTGAATGGGGGAATTAGTGAATGGGGGAATTAGTTTTAGAACATCAGGCGCTCATTATCACATTATCACATTCCCACATTATCTCATTTCCTCATTTCTACATTATCACATTATCACATTCACTAATTCCCACATTATCACATTATCAAATTCCCTCATTATCACATTTCCTCATTCCTGCATTATCACATT
>JAWXBG010000128.1:0-13320 GCA_034439875.1 Flavobacteriales bacterium | reverse complement strand
TTTACAAGGCTTTCTGCCATCGCTTTCAAATCAGCCATTATTTTATGATATTAAAAATTGTACTTAATTATTGTTTATGAATTGCGCTCTTCGAGCGTCTTTACTAAGCCGGCAATCGTATTTCCACCACTTTGAAGGGCAGAGATAACATTGCGTGCAGGTGATTGCAATAGAGCAACCAGATCGCCGAGCAATTCTTCCTTGCTCTTTATGGCTACTAGTGCTGGTAATTGATCGTCTCCTACATAACAATCCTCCATGATGAATGCTGCTTTGAGGGTCGGCATCTTGTGTTTTACACGGAAGTCCTTGATCAATCGGGCTGGTACATTTCCAACTTCAGCCAACATGAGGGCAGTATTGCCTTTCAATGCAGGGTAGAGTGGGCTATAGTCTTTGCCATCGATACCTTCAAGGGCCTTTAACAAAAGCTTGTTTTTTACAACTCGCATTTGAACACCCGCTTTGTAACACTCGCGACGAAGTGAACTCGTAGCTTCAGCATTCAGGCTTGATGTGTCAGTCAGGTAAAATACCGGACTGCCTGAAATCAACTCAGCGATTTCAATTATTTCCTGTTGTTTCTGTTCTTTGGTCATAAAAATCCTCCGTTACAGTTGCTGTAAGTTTTAGTGAGCTACTCCTCTTGTTTCAACATTCACGCCTGGGCTCATTGTTGAACTGACCGAAATGCTTTGGATATACGTTCCTTTCGCTGCAGAGGGCTTTAGTTTTACTAACGTCTGAATCAGTTCGCTAGCGTTTTCAGCCAATTTATCGGCATCAAATGACACTCTTCCAATAGAAGCGTGCACGATACCGGCTTTATCTACTTTGAAATCGATATTACCTGCTTTCTTTTCAGTTACCGCCTTTCCAACATCCATAGTTACTGTGCCGGTTTTTGGATTGGGCATTAGGCCACGTGGACCTAATATTCTTCCCAAAGCTCCAACCTGACCCATTACACTGGGTGTGGTAATAATCACATCAACGTCGGTCCATCCACCCTTAATTTTCTCGATGTAATCACTCAGTCCTACGTGATCCGCTCCGGCTGCCCTGGCTTCCGCTTCCTTGTCAGGAGTGCAGAGTACCAATACACGCACAGTTCTACCTGTACCGTGTGGCAATGAAACAGTGCCACGCACCATTTGGTTGGACTTCTTTGGATCCACTCCGAGGCGTACAGCGATGTCAACCGAAGCGTCGAACTTCGTGGTGGTGATTTTTTTCACCACAGTTACGGCTTCTCCGAGATTGAAAGATTTTTCACCTTCGTACTTGCTGAGGGCCGTTTTACGGTTTTTGCTGATTCTTCCCATTGTTTATCCTTCGAGATTAAAAAGGGCGTTCGCCTGTAATTGTAATTCCCATACTTCTTGCTGTTCCGGCGATCATGCTCATAGCACTATCGATGGTAAAGCAGTTGAGGTCGGGCATCTTGTCTTCTGCAATTGTTTTAACCTGATCCCAGGTTACGCTACCTACTTTCTGTCTGTTGGGTTCCGCAGCGCCTTTTTTGGCCTTCGAAACTTCGAGCAGTTGTACAGCAGCGGGCGGGGTTTTAATGATAAAGTCAAAAGACTTATCTGTGTAAACCGTAATGAGCACCGGTAAAACCTTGCCAGGTTTATCTTGGGTTCTAGCATTGAACTGCTTACAGAACTCCATGATATTCACACCTTTCGAACCTAAGGCAGGTCCAATCGGGGGCGCAGGGTTGGCGGCTCCGCCTTTCACTTGCAGCTTGACAAATCCAGCTACTTCTTTCGCCATTTTATTATTTATTTATTTGGTTTGCGTGACGTTCAACGGGAAGCTTGATGTAACACTCTCGATGTTAACATTGTCCGTCACACGCTTTTTATTCTTTTTCAACCTGCATGTAGCTCAACTCAACCGGAGTTTTACGTCCGAAGATCTTCACCATTACCTTCAACTTCTTCTTGTCCTCATTGATCTCTTCGATCACGCCACTAAAAGTGTTAAATGGTCCATCGATTACCTTCACGTTTTCTCCAACTACAAACGGTACATGCAATTCTTCTCCGCTCTCTGCCAATTCATCTACCTTTCCTAGGATGCGATTCACCTCTGCTAATCGAAGTGGAATCGGTTCTCCTCTTTTCTCTGCTCCTAAAAAACCAATAACATTGGTAATGTTTCGGATGATATGCGGTATTTCTCCAACTAGTGTCGCTTCGATAAGCACATAACCAGGGAGATAATTTCTTTCCTTACTCACTTTTTTTCCGTTCCTCATCTGAAAAACTTTTTCAGTAGGAATAAGCACCTGGGCAACGAAGTCCTGAAGACCTCGAGCTTTGATTTCGCTTTCTATATATTCCTTTACCTTCTTTTCTTTCCCACTAATGGCACGCACTACGTACCATTTTTTTTCGATGTCGCTCATGGATACTTATTTGAGGGTTTCGAAATATTTGTTAGGCCAGGAAGGCATATATAAATCCAACCATTCCCTTCCAAACAGAATCGTCGCCACCGGATTTCCCAAAAATAAAATCCATCAGAAACACTGCTACAGTTAGAAGAAGTGTAGTTATAAATACTAGCACCGTGCTCTCCTGAAGTTCTTTCCAGGTCGGCCAAGTAACCTTATCCATTAACTCGTGATAAGATTCTTCTAAAAATGTGATAAATCCTGCCATAATATTTTTTTTGCACGGGCACCTGGATTCGAACCAAGATCAACGGTTTTGGAGACCGCTATTCTACCATTGAACTATGCCCGTAGTTTTATTTTCAACTCTTTATCCAAGTGCGTTCTCCGATAATGGTCCGTCCTTTGACAAGACTATTCTACCATTGAACTTCGCCCGTAGTTTTAATAACCACTTAAAACGTGAAAGTGAAGGTGGGAACTTCTCTCGAAGAGACCCACCTTCACATATGTCGGTTCAAGTATGATTACTTGACAATCTCAGTCACCTGACCAGCACCTACGGTACGACCACCTTCGCGGATAGCGAAACGAAGTCCTTTGTCCATAGCGATTGGCGCGATCAACTTCACATTGATACTTACGTTGTCACCTGGCAGAACCATTTCGCGACCAGCCTCTAGGTTGATCTCTCCGGTTACGTCAGTTGTACGGAAGTAAAACTGTGGACGGTATTTGTTGTGGAATGGAGTGTGACGTCCACCTTCTTCTTTCTTAAGTACGTAGATCTCAGCTTTGAAATCTGTGTGAGGAGTGATAGAACCTGGCTTGGCGATTACCATACCTCTACGAATATCAGCTTTCTCAATACCACGGAGTAAAAGACCAACGTTGTCGCCTGCTTCACCACGGTTAAGAATCTTACGGAACATCTCAACTCCTGTGCATACAGACTTCAATTTCTCGTCGTTGAATCCAATGATATCTACCTCGTCTGCGGTATTGATAACACCACGCTCGATACGACCTGTAGCTACAGTACCACGACCCGTGATAGTGAAAACGTCTTCAACTGACATCAAGAATGGCTTTTCAGTCTCACGTGGAGGAATTGGTATCCAAGTGTCTACTGCTTCCATCAATGCTTTCACTGTGTCAACCCATTTTGCATCGCCGTTCAAAGCACCTAGGGCAGAACCACGAATCACGGGTGTATTGTCACCATCATATTCGTAGAAGCTCAAAAGTTCGCGAATTTCCATCTCAACGAGGTCGAGAAGCTCGATATCGTCTACCATGTCCACTTTGTTCATGAACACAACAATACGTGGAACACCTACCTGGCGTCCAAGAAGTATGTGCTCACGAGTTTGTGGCATTGGTCCGTCTGTTGCTGCTACTACTAATATAGCACCATCCATTTGGGCAGCACCCGTAACCATGTTCTTTACATAGTCAGCGTGACCAGGACAGTCAACGTGCGCATAGTGACGGTTTACAGTCTCATATTCTACGTGTGCGGTGTTAATTGTAATACCGCGCTCTCTTTCTTCAGGGGCATTGTCGATAGATGCAAAGTCCCTTACTGCAGCAAGACCATCCTTGGCAAGTACAGAGGTAATTGCAGCAGTGAGGGTAGTCTTACCATGGTCAACGTGACCAATAGTTCCAATGTTCACGTGAGGTTTGGAACGGTCAAATAATTCCTTAGCCATAGTTGATTGATTTTTGTGTGTTGTTTATCTCTGATAATTGAATGTGCCTATAAATCTCCTCTTCACTTATTCTCTCACTTTCTCTTCCCTTCCTCATTGTACTGTCAGAGCCGTTGTCGGGAATTGAACCCGAGACCTCTTCCTTACCAAGGAAGTGCTCTACCCCTGAGCTACAACGGCTTAAACAAAAAACTGCCTTTAAGCAGGAAAAACTTTCGTTTTTCTCACAGGTGTTCACATTTATGATGACTCCTGCGATTTCTATTAATGCCTCAGCTTCGTTCTTCTTGCGAAGCGCTTTAGCCTGCTTTGCTTTATAGTTAAGCCGTTTCGATCAATAAAATCTAAACGATTAACCCTTTCCTTTCCTTGTCTTTATCAGACTTCTTTTCTCTTCGAGCGGGAATCGATGTTCTTCGGACAAACCGAGACAACTTTTTCCTGCTTGGAATCTAGTCCTGCGGAAGATTCCAAACTTCCTGAGCGGGAGACGAGGCTCGAACTCGCGACATTTAGCTTGGAAGGCTAATGCTCTACCAACTGAGCTACTCCCGCTTATTTCAACTAGGTCCCCATGTTTTCAGTGGGAAACCCAAGCTGTGGTGGTGGGGAGAACAGGATTCGAACCTGTGAAGGTGTAAACCAACAGATTTACAGTCTGTCCTCGTTGGCCGCTTGAGTATCTCCCCTTGAATCCCTTTTGAGCCGGTGGAGGGATTCGAACCCCCGACCAGCTGATTACAAATCAGCTGCTCTGGCCAGCTGAGCTACACCGGCAAATGCACGTCTGTCAAGGAACTCGTGTATAAAAAAACACCCCCGCTTTTTCAAACAGGGGTGCAAATGTAGTTAAGGAAGTTGTCCGTGCAACATTCCGTAAAAAAAATATCTTATACGATCTTCGATTTCGTTCTGTGCTTTTCTATTTGACGGCGCAATGCATCTACTGCTTCGTCTGTTGCTTCCTCAAAACTCTTGCTCTGCTTTTTGGCAAATAAGTCTGTTCCTGGTATGGACAGCTTGATCTCAGCGATCTTGTTTTCATTTACATCCGATTTATCTATTCGAAGAAAAACTTCCCCGCGAATGATCCGGTCGTGAAAAATACTTAGTTTATTCAGTCTCTCTTCAACGAAACTAATCAGCTTGATGTCTGCATCAAAATGAATGCTTTGAACTTTTACTTGCATTGATTCAATTTTTAATGGTTAATGACTATTGTTATTGTCGAGGATGCATTTTTTCATGTATCGCCCGCAGTTTTTCTATGGAATTGTGCGTGTAAATTTGTGTCGCAGCCAAAGACGAATGTCCCAATATTTCTTTTATAACATTCAAATCTGCACCATGGTTCAACATGTGGGTCGCAAAGGAATGTCTCATTATGTGCGGGCTGCGTTTCTTCATCGTGGTAATTCCCGAAAGATAGGTTTTTACTGCTTTGTAAACTGCTGAATCGCCGATTTTTTTACCACGGTCTCCCAAAAAAAGCAAATCGCCCGCTAGGCCTCTGTCAAGGGATGATCTAAGTTGAATCCATCGATCTATCATTGTCAACATCATATCTGAAATCGGAACGTATCTCATCTTGCTGCGTTTGCCCAATACTTTGATTTGCTTAAGGGATTTGTCGACATCTGCAATATGCAAATGGATCAACTCCGCTCGTCTTATACCTGTTTCATATAGCAGGGTTACAATAAGTCTATTGCGAAATATGAGAGGATCTCCTGTCTCCGGAGCTTCATACAAACCCATCATTTTGTTTTCTTCAATAAATACAGGTAAGCGCGAAGGCTTCTTGGGTTTGTGGATGTTTCGGGCCGGATTGCTAGTCAATAAGCCATTCTTCACCAAAAAGCGATAACAAGAGTGTATGGATGATAATTTTCGTTGTATGGAAGAGGGTGCCAGCTTCTCTTCCATCATTTGTGTTACCCAAGTGCGGATCATTGATGACCGCACGGATTCGAGATCCTCTACTTCGAAGGTCCGCTTGCAAAAAGATTCGAACTGCATAAGGTCATGGCTGTATGCCGTAAACGTATGCTTTGAGGATCTTTTTTCGCTTGAGAGATACTGGAGAAAGGGCTCAAAATTCACGTAATAAAAAAGGGTAGAATTTTGGACATAACCAAAATCCTACCCAGAATATTGTGAACACAGCTGTGTGTGCTTACTTCTCTTCCTCGCGCAAATGATTGATGAAGATCGCTTTTTTGATCTCCTCACGTCTGCGCACGCTTTTCTTTGTGTAAGCCTGACGAACACGAAGTGCCTTTACAACACCTGTCTTTTCAAACTTCTTCTTGAATTTCTTCAAAGCGCGGTCGATGCTTTCGCCTTCTTTAACCGGAATAATGAGCATTTTCTTTTATTTCTTTAATTGGGGCGCAAAAATAGGAAGGATTTCATTTCTGGCAACACCTATTTCAAAATTTCTCTTGAGATTACCAATTTCTGGATCTCAGAGGTTCCTTCTCCTATAGTACAAAGCTTGGAATCGCGATAGAATTTCTCTACCGGATAGTCCTTCGTATAGCCATATCCACCAAAAATCTGAACAGCCTCTGTGGCAACCCGAACTGAAACTTCTGATGCGTAATATTTCGCTATCGCAGACTCCTTGGTCATTTTCTGCTTATTGTTTTTCATATAAGCGGCCTTATGCAACAGTAATTCCGCCGCCTCAATCTCAGTGGCCATGTCGGCCAACTTAAAAGCAATAGCCTGAAAATTGGAAATAGGCTGACCGAACTGCTCGCGCTCCTTTGAGTATTTCACTGCCGCCTCCATGGCTCCTTTCGCAATACCTAAAGCCAAGGCACCAATTGAAATGCGGCCACCATCGAGGATTTTCATTGCCTGACGGAATCCATCGCCAACCTGCCCCAGTACTTGATCATTGGAAACCCTGCAGTTGTCAAAAATCAATTCTGCTGTTTCTGATGCACGCATGCCTAACTTATTCTCTTTCTTCCCACCTGTGAATCCGGGTGTACCTCGCTCAACTACAAATGCTGTTATTCCGTTCGAGTCGAGCAAGTCTCCTGTTCTAGCCAACAAAACAACTGCATCGCCGGAAATCCCATGGGTTATCCAGTTTTTGGTTCCATTGATGATCCAGTCCTCACCATCCCGAACCGCAGTGCATTTCATGCGCATAGCATCACTTCCGGTATTCGCTTCAGTTAGTCCCCATGCTCCAATCCATTGACCGCTTGCCAATTTGGGAAGGTATTTTTTTCGCTGTTCTTCTGATCCGAATTCATAAATATGATTCGTGCAAAGTGAATTGTGAGCGGCAATGGATAAACCTATTGAACCGCAAACTTTCGATACCTCTTCGATTACAGTAATGTACTCATGATAACCAAGTCCGCTTCCTCCATAAGCTTCGGGAATTGTTACTCCCATAAGCCCCAGCTCTCCCATTTTATGAAAAAGTTCTTTGGGGAAATACTGCGACTCATCCCATTCCATGATTTTCGGACGGATCTCCCGTTCGCAAAAATCTCGAACGGTTTGGGCTATCCTTTTTTGATTCTCAGTTGATGAAAAATCCATGTTTAT
This sequence comes from Flavobacteriales bacterium, assembly GCA_034439875.1. GTDB lineage: Bacteria > Bacteroidota > Bacteroidia > Flavobacteriales_D > Sanyastnellaceae > JAWXBG01. Next base: position 5,628 of record JAWXBG010000128.1, on the reverse strand, counting down.
TGTTAGAATTAGATTAATTTTTTAACAGGGTGCAAAAATATGCAGAGGAGCACCTAATGGTTCAAGCTTTTTGGCCCCATACAAAATTTGAATACTTACAAGAAATGAAAATCCAACTACGCTCGATCCTGCCATCCGAACCAAACTTGCTGCTGCTTCAGCCGTACCTCCCGTAGCAAGAACATCATCGTGAATTACTATGCGCTTATATGGAGCAATATCATTCTTGTGTACTTCTATAACAGAAGAACCATATTCGAGTTCATAGGCAACCGAAAATGTCTCCCGTGGCAACTTGCCTTTTTTTCGAACCATCACAAAGGGTATTCCAAGTTCTATGGCGAGCGGCATTCCCAAAAGAAATCCTCTGCTCTCCAACCCTATGATACAATCAACGCCTATTTCGCGATAACGATATCCAAGTTGTTGAATAATTGCTTTGCACAAATCAGGATTGCTGAATATCGGAGTTACGTCCTTAAAAATGATTCCGGATTTCGGGAAATCAGGAACATCAATCAATACCTCTTTGATTTTTTCACCGGTCTTTTCTTCTTCTGCACTTAGTGTGGAAATCATTTGTACGATTCTATTTTGTGAGTCGCAATGTAATACCAATTCTGCTTATTAAATAGTCCAAATCATTAGTGAGAAATATCCTTAATTTTCAAGTAATCGAATCGAAATATTATTCCCCCAGTGAAATCGGAGAGGGTCTATAAACTCAGATAAGGCAGCAGCTTAGTGTATGTTGTTTCATCTATGAGCAGACTTTTTTTTATGTCCTCAATATTTTTAAAAGCGCCATGTTTTTCGCGATAAGAAATAAGTGCTTTCACTTGTTTGAAAGAAACGTAAGGATGCTTCGACAACTCTTCATAAGTGCAAATATTGATATTGATTTTTTTGACGAGTTCTGTGTTCAATGTGATTTCCGGAGTAATTTTTTCAATGGTCTCCGGTTTCATTTTCCATACTTCACCCAACTGCTGTATGCTAACATAGCCACCGAGTCTATTGCGATATTTGATAATTGCCCCTGCATAAAACGGCCCTATACCGGGCAAATTGAGCAGAGAAATACTGTCGGTAGAATTGATTTCTATAGCTTGATATATTTTTTTCGCTTCAAGTGCAACATCGTTTGAATAGTTCGTTCTAGGATTTGGTATTACGGGTGAAGTATCGGGTAAATCTATGTACGCGTATATCGATTCGTATTGATCCTTGCCTATCACATACATCTTAGACAAATCTTCTTTGCTTCTAAATTCTCTTCCTGAATCGAGATATTTTCTAATGGATTTAATCTGGCCTTCTCGAAATCCAAATTCTCTCCATTGATCGTCGTCTATCTCATTTGGATTGAAAAGAGAGTATTTAGGAATGATTTCTTCTGATTTTGGATATTGCGAAGTTTGAAACGCAGAGGTATCGGCCAATGACATTTGCATGGTCCACGATTTAATTTCCGGAAGATGTAATGCTAAATTCTCTCGCTTTGGAGTGAGTGCCGGAGGTAGAAAAAAACGCATAAATATGGTGAGGCCTATTAGACCAATCAGTACCCAAATACCGCGGCGACTCGACTGGTGAAAGTGAAACCAGTCTTTAAATAATTCTTTGTCCATTCAGTTTAACAGACACAAAAATATTCAAATCATGGTAAAAGCCTGTCAACTACTTATATTTTTTTATAACACCTGATTTTAAATCTGCGAAATATTGTTTCATGTCTCGGCGAACTTCAGGTGATAATAACAAGAGCCCGATGATATTCGGAAAGGCCATTCCTAAAATCATACTGTCGGAAAAATCCATTACCGAAGCTAGTCCTGCACTACTCCCGATTACGGTAAAACAGACGAAGATGACTTGAAAAATCAAATGGTTTCTTTTGCTCTCACCGAATAGATATCCCCAAGCTTTTAATCCATAATACGACCATGAGATCATAGTGCTATATGCGAAACAAAATATGGCAATCATAAGTACCCATTGAAACCAAGGGAAATGTGATGTGAAGGCTGCATTGGTTAATGCTGCTCCATCGAGTCCTGCGGGATTGGAGCCGAAGCCAGTAAAAATGATTACTAGAGCGGTAAAGGTGCAGATCACAACGGTATCTATAAATGGCTCTAGAAGTGATACCAAACCTTCGCTCACAGGATGCTCGGTTTTCGATGCAGAGTGCGCAATACTTGCAGAACCGACACCCGCTTCATTCGAAAATGCGGCTCTACGGAATCCCCAAATGAGCACTCCAAAAAATCCGCCTTTTGCTGCATCGGCACTGAAAGCCCCATCAATAATGGATGAAAAAGCAGAACCCACAAGATTGATATTGCTAATGATAATGATAAGTGCAAACCCAATGTACAAACCGATCATGATAGGTACGAGCTTATCCGTGACACGAGCAATTTTTTTGATTCCGCCAATGATGACGATTGCCACAAGAAATGCACTAACCAAACCGAAAATGAGACCCGAAGGATCAGCATCCGGATATACAGATTTAAGAACAGTTTTGAATTGAGAAAACGCCTGGTTGCTTTGATACATATTTCCACCACCAAGCGCACCACCAATACAGAGAATTGAAAAAACCACGGCTAGTACTTTGCCGAGTTTTTTGAGTCCTCGATTTTTGAGCCCTTCCGATAAATAGTACATCGGACCGCCTGACACTTCTCCTTGGGCATTGATGCGCCGATACTTCACCCCCAATGTGCACTCCACAAACTTACTCGACATCCCGATAAGTCCGGCAACGACCATCCAAAAGGTAGCTCCGGGCCCTCCCATAGCAATGGCTGTGGCTACTCCGGCTATGTTACCCAATCCAACGGTTCCACTGAGTGCTGTAGCCAGGGCTTGAAAATGAGTTACTTCTCCTCGGTCTTTCGGATGATCATATCTACCGCGTGCTAGAGAAATAGCATGAGCAAATCCACGAATATTTACAAATCGCATGTAAAAAGTAAAAAAGAGTGCCCCGAAAATGAGCCATACAACCACCAAAAAAACTGTTTGAGTTTTTATATCGCCATTTGGATGTAGTAAAAATTCGCCATCGCTATTTTTAAGTCGATTGTCATAAAGGCCAAAGGCAGCGAAAGGATCGTAGAGAATTATACTGTTGATACCCTCCACAGCAGGAATGAAAAAACTGTTGATTTTTTCCGACCCAGAAACTGCGGGAATTGTCATCACAGTATCCGCCGACTGCCCCGTTGAATCAGTTATTTTAACGGTTACCGCAGTGCCCTCATCGATTCCTTCTGAAAGTGAAGAAGTGGACGGTGTTGAAGTATTCGACCATTTATAAGTAATATCCCCAACAGCATTGAGCACCTCCAGTTGAATACTTCCATCTTTGATCTGCTCGCTGCCATGCGATGTAGTGGCCCTTATTACAAGTTGCGAATGAACATTGGATGCTAAAATGTGCAGAAGTATGGAGAGCAAAACAATTCTTGGGAGCATATTGCTGGTTTTTGGCAAATAAACGGAAAAGATGGGGTTTTCATTCAAATCTGAATTCCGGGGACGAATGTTTCAAGGATCACGATGACCATAGAGGTGAGAACCAACTTCATGATTCTGATTTCTTGTATTCGACCTTGTTCACTAAAATGTCAGCACAATGTGAAAAAGTCATTTCGGTAAAGATGTATTTGTTCGCTCATCTTTGCCTTGATATGGCGGAACAGTTTATTGTAAGTGCAAGAAAGTACAGACCTGACTCGTGGAGCACGGTGGTGGGGCAAAAGCATATTACCACAACCCTTCAAAATGCGATCAGTACTGGTCAAATTGCTCAGGCCTACTTATTCACCGGTCCTCGGGGTGTAGGTAAAACTACATGCGCAAGAATTTTTGCCAAGGCTGTGAACCAAAAGCCATCAGGCGAAGAGACTGATATTTCATTCAATGTTTTTGAACTGGATGCTGCGAGCAACAATTCGGTAGATGATATTCGTTCCATTGTCGATTCTGTGCGCATCCCTCCACAAGTGGGTAAATACAAAGTATATATCATAGACGAGGTACATATGTTATCGCCCTCGGCTTTTAATGCTTTTCTCAAAACGCTTGAAGAACCTCCTGCACATGCCATTTTTATATTGGCCACTACAGAGAAACATAAAATTATTCCAACGATTCTCAGTCGTTGTCAAATATTTGATTTCAACCGAATTAAGGTAAAAGATATTTCTGAACATCTCGCCGAAATTTCGGTCAAAGAGGGAATCAATGCCGAGCCAGAAGCCTTGCACGTGATAGCACAGAAAGCAGATGGTGCAATGAGAGATGCTTTGTCCATTTTTGACCAGGTCGTTGCTTTTTGCGGTCGAAACCTCAGGTATCAAGATGTAATTCAAAATCTCAACGTACTCGACTATGATTATTACTTCAAAGTAGTGGACTTTGTTCTGGCGGAAGACATTCCCGGTATGCTTTTGCTGTACAATGAAGTACTCGACAAGGGTTTCGACGGACACCATTTCATCAGTGGCTTGGGTGGGCACATTAGAAATCTTTTGGTTTGCAAAGACGAACAAACTATTGCTCTAATGGAAGTGAGTGATGGGGTAGCTGAAAAATACAGATCTCAAGCTGCGGCAGCCGATCTTAGGTTGCTTATCACTTGCCTAGATTTTATCAATACGTGCGACGTGGAATATCGAACGAGTAAGAGTCCAAGGCTCTTGGTAGAACTTACCCTTATGCAACTTTGCAGCATCCTCTACAATCGCAGCGAGGGTGAAAAAAAAAAGTTCAGACTGAAGCCGTTTCGTAGTCAGCCTCCTGCTCAAGTTCCCGTGAAAAGGGCTGTTCCAAAGGCCACTCCGGAAGTAAAAAAAATAGAACCGGTTGCCGTAGAAGTAACTGCGGAGATTGCAACAAATGAGTCTGATTCAAGCGAAAATCCTTCGGTTTCTGTAGCTGCGCCAGTAAGAAAAACAACTTCTTCGGTAGTGGGAAAGTCTGCCATGAGCAAAATTCTTTCGAAAAGTTCCGACGGTTTATCTCTTGCGGCATTAATGGAGAAAAAGAAGGAAAAAGGCACCACAGATGCAGGAAGAGAGGAGATTGCCGATGATGCAGGTGTGAACGGAACTTTCGAGCATGCTCAATTTGAAATGGCCTGGCAAGAGTTTGCCAACTCAATGAAGGGAATCAACATGAGTTTGCACTCAACTCTTTCCAAACAGCCACATGAAATAGATCATAAAGGAAAAATCCAATTGTTTCTTGCCAATGGAGTGCAAGAAATGGAGGTTACCAATATTCGGAGCGAGCTAATTGGATTTATAAATCAGCGAATGGGCATCAAAGGCTTTTCGCTGAACACAATTGTTCTCAAACATGACGAAATCAAAAAGGTGTTTCTTTCTCAAAAGGAGAAATTTGAAGCCATGGTGCAAAAAAATCCGGCACTTCAAGAACTAAGGAAAAAGTTCAACTTGAATATTGATTTTTAAACCCAGAATCCGCATTGGGATTCGCTATGTAGTGCTCATACCGTTTATCCCGCATTACGCAATAGGGCAATTTTTGTAGAATGCGTGCGGGATTCTCAAATCTAAGCGATAGAATACTGCATTCATCGGCAAAATT